>JBBSKP010000078.1:0-19651 GCA_038256175.1 Mycobacteriales bacterium | reverse complement strand
CGGGACCGGTCGATTACTTCCTTGACCGCCGTTGCCCGA
This sequence comes from Mycobacteriales bacterium, assembly GCA_038256175.1. Classification (GTDB taxonomy): domain Bacteria; phylum Actinomycetota; class Actinomycetes; order Mycobacteriales; family Mycobacteriaceae; genus Antrihabitans. The sequence goes on along the minus strand of JBBSKP010000078.1, from coordinate 19,612 downwards.
AACTCGGGCGTAAATCGCGAATTCTTTCCAGCCACAACGACTCCGTTCAGTAAACCCAAATTCTACTTCGGGGTCACTGTCCGAGAAAGTGCGGGCACCTCAGTCGGTGTCGCGGCCCAGGCGCTGACCGTGCTGATTCAGCACGGGCTGGTCGCCGATATCCGCAGCGTCCCGGCCGCGATCGATCTCGTGGTGTTGCCGCCGCTGTGTCCGCTCACGGTGCCGCCGATCGACTTCGGCCACACGCCCGAACTCATCGAGCGCAGCCGCCAGAACGCCGAACAGTTTCTCGACCGGCTGCCCTCGTCACACGATGGGCATGCGGTCCCGGAGTCGTTGCGTACCGCTGCGCATGTCCATGCACTCCCGTCGTGATTGCTGCCGGATGAAAGCCACCGCTGTTTCGGCGAGATTTGATTGTCACCGTGCTGACTTTCACCGTGCCGCCATTGAGCTGACGGTGTCGGCTTAGGTCAGGGACCGGGTGCCTGGGTCGAGGAGGTCACAATGATCCGCGCGGTATGGAACGGGGCCGTACTGGCCGAAGCCGAACAGACCGTGGTCGTGGAAGGGAACCACTACTTCCCGCCGGAATCGCTGAACCGCGAATTCTTCGTCGACAGTCCCTCCATCTCGTGGTGCTCGTGGAAGGGCTTCGCCGGCTACTACACAGTCATCGTGGACGGTGAAGACTACCCCGATTGCGCCTGGTACTACCCCAAACCCAAGCCTGCCGCGGTTCACTTGCCAACCAAGTGGCGTTCGCAAGGGGTGTGGAGATCGAGGGGGAAGCCGAAGGCGAGCGGCCTGGTCTGGCGGAACGTTTCTCGGCGTGGATCGCCACTCGGCGGTGACTGGAACTGGCCGACCTGGTCATCGTTTGACCGGTCAAATGGCGCACGCGGTTTGCAATTCGAGTTGGCCAGGCCAATTGCATAACGAAATTGCCAACGTCAAAGAAAGGAGCTGCGCAGGATGGATGTGGCCGGACTGAAGCGCAAACGCGGCACCGAAAGAAAAGGAGTATCGGTCACTGCACACCGTTCGGCTATCGACGCACTGCCCCGAGGGAAACTTATTTTAAATCTTCAGCCAACTTGTGGGGGAGTGGATGGACGTAATCGTTTTGATCGGTAGAGTCCTTTTCGCAGCACTATTTCTGGGGTCGGCCGCGGGCCATCTGACTCACACGAAAGAAATGGTGGGTTACGCCGAATCCAGAGGCGTTCCACAGGCCCAGCTCGCCGTTCTGGCCTCCGGCGTGCTGATTTTCGTCGGCGGGCTCATGGTCCTGCTCGGCGTGTGGGCAGACCTCGGGTCCCTCCTGCTCGTCATATTTCTGGTTCCTACTGCATTTCTAATGCACGCCTTCTGGAACGAGACCGACTCCCAGACCAAGCAGATGGAGATGGTCAGCTTCAACAAGGACATCGCGTTGGCTGGTGCGGCGTTAGTGTTGTTCGCATTCTTCGCCTATGTCGACGACCTCGGATTGACTATTACTGGGCCACTCTTCGATTTGAGCTGACGCCGGTGTGTTCTAATTCTTAACATCTTGCAGTAGAACTGCAGCCAATTGCAACGCCGAATAGGGCTGCTGCGCCAAAGCCTGAGAAGGTCCTGCATCAATGCCGCCGATCCGCAGGACTGCGCGGGATTGGGTGGGTCGCGTCCGTCCCGATGCTGACAGCTGCGACATGGACGACGGGTGCAAGCCAGACGCCTGCGGCTGAGACCCGTAGTGCGGCGCTCGACTCGCAACGCCCCATGCTGTAGGTCGGCGCGCAGGTGCCGGGCAGGGAACCGCGTTCGTTCAATCGTTCGCTGTCCAAGCGTAGGAGTCGAACGCATCGTCGAGCGGAGTGTGGGCGAGGTGATTGGTGTAGTTGGACAGGGTCTTCATCGAGACTCCGGTGAGCACGTCCAGCACGTGCCGACGGGTGAAGCCGCTGTCGAGGAACGCCTGCACATCCTGTTCGGATACCCAACCGCGCTGCTCGACGACCAGCCCGGTGAAGGTGCGGACCGCCTCCAGGTGCGGATCGTCGATCGGCTTGTCGGCACGGATCGCCTCGACGACTGTGCCGTCCACCTTGGCGGCGATAGCGAGCGCAGAGTGCACGGCGACGCAATAGGTGCATTCGTTGCGCCGGCTGACCGTCAGCCATACAACTTGCTGCGCTGCGGGAGGTAGCGAACTTTTCAGGAATTGGTCGGACACCGCCTGATAGGCAGCGAACGCCTGCGGGGATTCGGCCAACACCCCGTAGAGGTGCGGCACGAATCCGAACCTCTGCTTCGCCTGGGCAAGCGCGGGTCGAGCCTCGACCGGGGCGCTGTTCTCGTCGTGCACCGTGAACTGAACCATCGTCGCTCCTCGTGTGCTGGTGACTGATCGTTGTCTGGTCCCTACCGTCGTCGACGAACGTCGGATCCGCACGCGAAGTGTCATCGTGCTGACACCCCGATTCGGCAGTGCGCAGAGTCTCCGCCGCCCCAAGCGCATGGCAGCCGAGCGACACCGATCGATCGTGTCACCACGATGACAATCGGCCCCTGTCGCGTTGCGGCACGCGGTGTGATGGATATCGAAAACCGGATGCGAGGAGGTCGATCAGCAATGCTGAGAGCAGTGTGGAACGGAGTGGTGCTCGCCGAAGCACCGCGCACGGTCCGGGTCGAGGGCAATCATTACTTTCCACCCGAGTCGTTGCGTCGTGAATTCTTCACCGAGAGCTCTGCGAAGTCGGTGTGTCCGTGGAAGGGATTGGCCCGCTACTACACGGTCACGGTCGACGGTGAGATCAACCCGAACGCCGCTTGGTATTACCGCAACCCCAGCCCGCTGGCGCGACGGATCAAGAATCACGTGGCGTTCTGGAACGGGGTGCGGGTCGAGGGCGAGCCCGAAGGCGAGCGTGCGCCGCTGACGCAGCGGCTGCCGGCGTGGTTGGGCGGCACGCGGTGACCGAGCTCGGTACACCCCGAACGGCCGGTCACGCCCGCGGGCGCTCCGAGGTCGATCGGCTGCCGATGTGGCGGATCGGTGTCACCGGTGGGCTGGTCGGTATCCTGTGCTGTGTCGGCCCGACGGTGCTGGCATTGCTGGGGATCATCAGTGCCGCAACCGCATTCGTCTGGGCCAACGACCTCTATGACAACTACTCGTGGTGGTTCCGGCTCGGCGGTCTGGTCGTGCTCGCGGTCTTGGTCTCGTGGTCGCTGCGCCGCCGTGACCAATGCAGTATCGCTGGGGTGCGCCGGTGGCGGTGGCGGCTCGCCGGAGCGTTCGCGATCGCCGTCGGCACCTATGTCGGCTTGTATGCGCTGACCACCTGGTTGGGCACGTTCGCATGACCGCTCAGCAAACGCCGGCTGCCGTCGTCGAGGTCTACTGGCGGCCCGGCTGCCCCTTCTGTCATGCGCTGCTCGGCCCGCTGCGGCGTAGCGGTGTCGCGATGCGAGAAATCAATATCTGGGACGATCCGCTCGCGGCGGCCCGGGTCCGCGGGGTTGCAAGGGGCAACGAGACCGTACCGACAGTGTTCGTCGGCGACCAGGCGCTGGTCAACCCCAGCGTCGCGCTCGTCCTGGCCGCCGCCCGTGGCGAGTCGCTGCCCACCGCCGAACCGACGACGGGCACGCGGTGGGCACCGGTCGCCGCAGCGCTCGCGATCGCAACGGTGTGGCTGCTACTCGCGGCGCGGACCCCGACCACTACCTATCATCTCGCCCCGCTCACGATGGCGGCCGCCGCGCCGGTGGTCCGCCGCTGGCTCGACGGTGTCCCGCTATCGTCTCGCGTCGGCGCGGTTTTCGCGTTGATCGGCCTTGCCCTGGCCGTGGCTACCACGACCGTGCTGGCCGCGCTCGGCATGCTGGCCGGACCGGACGTCACCGGTCGACATGCACCGGTCGTGGAGAGCGTGCTGGCAGCGGTGATCGGTGCCGTTACCGGCTGGTGGCTGGCTCGCCGGCACGGCCGCACACAGGCTCGGCCCGAGTCGACGCCGTCCCCGTCAGCCGACGAGGTCGCGTAGCGCGTCTTCGATCGCGCGGTGAAACGTCGGGTAGGCGTAGATCATCTGTTGCAGCGCCTGCACAGGGACCTCGGCGTGGATGGCGACGGCGAGCGCGCCGAGCACCTCACCCCCGGCCGGCCCGATCGAGGTGGCCCCGACCAGCACGCCGCGGTCGGTGTCTTCGACCAGCTTGATCAGACCATCGTTTCCGCTCTTGTGGATCCACCCGCGCGCCGAGGACGGGATGCGCGCCAACCCGGTCCGCACCGCGAGACCGCGCTCGCGCGCCGCGGACTCGGTGATACCGACCGCGCCGACCTCGGGGTCGGTGAACGTCACCCTCGGGACTGCACGGTAATCGGCGGTTTCTCCGTCTCGGCCGAGGATGTCCGCGACCGCGATCCGCGCCTGATACATCGACATGTGGGTGAACGCACCCCTGCCGGTGACGTCACCGATCGCCCACACCCGGTCGGCGGCGCGCATCCGGTCGTCGACATCGATCGTGCGGGCCTGGGCGTCGAGTCCGATCACGCCCACGCCGAGTGCAGCCAGGTCGGTGCGGCGACCGGTCGCCACCAGTAGTCGCCGCGCGGTCACCGTCTCGCCGTTGCCCAGTGCCACCACGGTGGCGTCGTGGCTGACGCGGGTCACCGAGACACCGGTCCGCACGTCGATTCCCTCACCGGAGAACACCCGCGCGAGCAGGTCACCGGCCTCGGGTTCCTCACCAGGCAGCAGCCGCGACGCCGCCTCCAAAACGGTCACCGTCGACCCGAACCGGGCGAACACCTGGGCGAACTCGCAGCCGATCGCCCCACCGCCCAACACGATCAGCGACTCAGGCACATCCTCGACCGCCACCGCGTCGCGGTTTGTCCAGTACGCCGAGCCCGCGAGCCCCTCGATCGGCGGCACTGCGGGCTCGGTGCCCGGGTTGAGCAGGATCGCCCGCGCCGCCTGGAATACCTGGTCACCATCCGCGGTCGCCACGGTGACCTCACCGGGACCGCTGATCCGCCCACGTCCACGCACGAACCAGCCACCCGTTTTCTCGAACCGCTCGACCGCGACGGCATCGTCCCAGCCGTCGGTCGCCTCCGCGCGGATCCGAGCCGCGACCGGCGCCCAATCCGGTTGCACCAGCACCGATCCGGCCAGATCGGCGACACGCCGCGCCTCGGCGAGCGTGTTGGCCGCTCGGATCATCATCTTCGTCGGCACGCACCCGTAGTAGGGGCACTCGCCGCCGACCAATCGCGCGTCGACACCCACCACCGCCAGCCCCGCCCTCGCCAGCCGCGCGGCCGCGTCCTCACCGCCCGGACCCATTCCGATCACCACGACATCGACATTGTCGGCCATTGCTCGTCCTCCCGATCGGTCTTGTCAGACAAGCCAACACGGCCGCGGGCCACGCCGCACAACACTGTCAGGCCGATGACACCGTTGCCCTGGGCTCGACCGCCTGGCCTGCTTCGCTGACCGGTACGGACTACGAACTGGCGGTGATCGCGGGAGCCCGGCTGACCGGCCGCGATAACGCCACACAGGCGACGCGGCGCGCCCGCCTATATCCGCGCGTTCGGGTCGGGGCCCGGATCTTGTCCGGTCGCTCGCGCGGCAAGGCGTGCGAGATACAGATCCCAACCCTGTTTGTGGTGTTCGCGCTGTTCGGCGCTCGGCAGCCCGAAATGTTGGAGCAGGACCTCCGTCCCAGTTGCGGTGGGCGTCAGCGTGACTTCGACTCGGGTCGAGCCGGGGGTCACGGCGTCGTCGAAGGTCCAGCCCCAGCTGAAGACCACGCGCCGCGACGACTCCACCTCGATGAACCGACCGACCGCCTCGACCCCGGCACGCATCCGGGCCCGGTAGATACCGCCGAGCAGTAATACGCATCCCCAGCCACGGACCTCGACCGAGCCACCTCTGTCGCGTCGCGGCCGCGCACAACACTGTCAGCCTTATGACAGCGTCGCGCCGGGCTCGCTGTTGGCCTGCTTTGCTGACCGGTGTGGACTACGAATTGGCGGTGATCGGTGGCGGCGCGGCCGGGCTGGCCGCGGCGGACGCCGCGAGACGGGCACGGGTACGGGTACGGGTGGTGCTGATCGCGGCCGGTGAGCTCGGCGGCGACTGCACTTTCACCGGCTGTGTCCCATCCAAGACGCTCATCGACGCGGCAGCGCAGGGGTACTCGTTCACCGACGCCATGGCCAGGGTCCACGCTACCGTGGCCCGGATCGCGGCCACCGAGACCGCCGACGTCCTGCGCCGGCCCGGTATCGACGTGATCCGGGGACGTGCCAGCATCACCGACCCGGGCACGCTCGATGTCGACGGCCGACGGGTGCGGGTGGGGAAGATCGTGATCGCCACCGGCGCAGCACCCGCTCTGCCGCAGATTCCCGGACTGGCCACGGTGCCGTACCTCACCACCGACACCGTCTTCGGCGTGACCGCCCGCCCGCGGTCGCTGGTTGTGCTCGGTGGCGGTGCGGTCGGCTGCGAGCTGGCGCAGGCGTTCGCGCGGCTCGGTGTCGACGTGTCCGTCGTCGAGGCCACGGACCGGCTACTGCCTGGCATCGATCCCGACGCCGCCGATGTGCTCGCCGCGGTCTTCGCCGAGGAGGGGATCGCGGTGCATACCGGCACCGACGTCACCGACGTCACCGGCGACGCCGACGGGGTCGTACTACACACGACCGCAGGAGCCGACATCACCGCGCAACTGCTGCTCGTTGCGGTCGGGCGCACACCGGTCACCGACGGGTTGGGCCTGATCCGGGCCGGGGTCCACACCGACGACCGCGGATGCGTCGTCGTCGACCGGCACATGGCCACCAACGTCGACCGCGTGTTCGCCGCCGGCGATGTCACCGGACTGTTCCCCCACACCCACGGTGCCGCCGCCATGGGCCGGGTCGCCGCCGGCTCCGCGTTGCACCGGCACCGGCGCCCGTCGTTCGATCCGACACACATACCGATGGCGGTGTTCACCGACCCGGAGATCGCCACCGTCGGCGTCGCCGAGCACGACATCGGCGACCCCCGCGCGCGGGTCGCTTACCTGCCGCTGACCGAGGTCGACCGGGCGATCACCGCGGACCGCACCCGCGGCTTCGTCAAACTCGTCGCCGGTCCGCGCCCGATCCTCGGCCGGATCGGCGGCGGCAGCATCCTCGGGGCGACCATCGTCGCCCCCCGTGCGGGTGAGCTCATCCACGAACCCGCGCTGGCCATGCGCACCGGCATGTTCGCCGGCCGACTCGCCCAGCTCACCCACATCTACCCGTCCTGGTCGATTTCAGTGCAGCAGGCCGCCGCCCAGTTCGTCGGATACGGGACCCGCCCCGCTCGTCCCGTTCGCGGCGCAGACCACTGACCGCAATCGGCGAGCGAGTTGCTAAGGCCGGTACACCGGACCGCCAGCTTGGCGATACACGCGGCGAAGGACACCGCAACGGTTCGGTTCGGTTCGGTTCGGTTGGCGCGGGCCCGTCACTCGGGGCTGCCGACCACCGCACGTCCACGACTGGCGAGCAGGCCCGCCAGTTCGTCGGCGTAGGCCAATTGGCGACGCATCGTTGCGGAACTGTCCTCCACCTTGCCCCTGAAGCCGCGCATGCAGTCCGCCGCCACCGCACGCAGCTCCGGTGTCGAGTCCTCGTCGTCGAGGATGTCGAGCGACTCGAGCAATTGCTTCATCTCGGCTAGCGTGAAGCCGAGCGGTTTCATCCGCCGGATCACCAGCAGACGCTCGACATCGGCTTCGGTATACAGTCGGAACCCGCCCGCCGACCGAGCCGACGGCGTCACCAAACCGACATCGTCGTAGTGCCGGACCGTGCGAATCGACAGTTCTGTCCGCGCGGCGACCTGACCGATCTGCATCTGGACATCCTCGGTGCTAGCCACCGTGGTGGTCCACCTCCGTCCACCCTTCGAGCTGTGCGCGACCAGCGGCGCTCCGCTCAACTGTAACGATCACGGAACCCATCAGTGTCCGTGCCCGAGCTGTCCGGACAGCAGGTCGTGACGTTCCGCGGATTCCTCGTTGAGGCCGACGATCTCGACCTGTTTGCCCTTGTGCTGGTACTTCGTGGTTATTGCATCAAGGGCTGCGACGGTCGAGGCATCCCAAATATGGGAGTCAGACAGATCGATTACGACGTTTTTGGGGTCGTCGACGTAGTCGAACTGATAAACCAGGTCGTTGCTCGACGCGAAGAACAGTTCCCCACTGACCCGGTAGACGACAGTGTCGATCGTTCCGTCGGAATCGGAATCGGACTCGCTGATCTTCTCGACCGACATGAAGTGCGCCACGCGCCGCGCGAACAACACCATCGCGGTAAGCACACCCGCGATGACCCCATAGGCAAGGTTATGACTCGCAACCGTGACCGCCACGGTCACCACCATGACCATCGTCTCGCTGCGCGGCATCCGCCGCAGCGTCGCGGGAGCGAGGCTGTGCCAGTTCATCGTTCCGACCGACACCATGATCATTACCGCAACCAATGCGGCCATCGGGATCACCGCGACAACGTCTCCGAGACCCACGACGAGAACCAGCAGAAAAACTCCCGCGACGAAAGTGGAGATCCGCGTACGCGCGCCGGACACCTTCACATTGATCATGGTCTGCCCGATCATCGCGCAACCACCCATACCGCCGAAGAAACCGGTGACTAGGTTGGCCACACCTTGTCCCCAGGCCTCGCGGGTCTTGTTGGAATGGGTGTCGGTGATGTCGTCGACCAACTTGGCCGTCAACAACGACTCCAACAGCCCGACGAGTGCCATCGCCAGCGCAAAGGGGGCAATGATCTTCAATGTCTGCACCGTGAGCGGGACGTCGGGAAAGAACAATGTTGGCAGGGTGGACGGCAGCTCGCCCTCGTCGCCGACGTTCGGGATGTCCATCGAGAACGCCACCGCGGCGGCGGTCAACACCGCGATTGCTATGAGCGGCGCCGGCACGACCGTTGCGATCCGGGGCAGCAGCACCATCGTGACCAATCCGGCCGCCACGAACGGATACACCAACCACGGCACACCCAATAGATGCGGCAATTGCGAGGTGAAGATCAAGATCGCCAACGCGTTGACGAAGCCCACCATCACACTGCGCGGAATGAACCGCATCAGTTTCGCCACTCCCAACAAACTCAGCAGAACCTGCAGCGCCCCCGCCAACAGCACCGTCGCGATCAAATAGTCCAAACCGTACTGACGGGCAACAGGAGCGATGACCAATGCTATTGCGCCGGTCGCGGCCGAAATCATGGCCGGTCGACCCCCGACGATCGCTATCGTGACCGCCATGGTGAACGAGGCGAACAAACCGACCCGCGGATCGACGCCGGCGATTATCGAGAAAGAGATAGCCTCCGGGATCAATGCCAACGCGACAACCAGACCGGCAAGGACCTCGGTCTTCAACCGCTTCACGGACCGCAGGGCCGGCAAGACCGCCGTGCTTGGATCGCCCGCCTCACGAACGTTCGGGGCAGACGGCAAATGGGAAGAAGACACAGCACTCCCTTGACTCATGGGACTTCTCCCGAAACCGAACGACAGAACGGCGAATTGTGCGACTGATGCAACCCAATCAGTACGCGACTGGCAGCCAGCGTTGCTTCACCGAACGGCCAAACCCTATCCTTACCAGAGGGTAGAGTGTGAAGGCAGTGGCACAATTCACCGAATCACTTCGAGGGTGATCCGGCGAGTATCGCGATCGGCGGATCCCGCCCATTAAGCCGGGGCGCTGCCCTGCACCCACTGGTCCCAGGGCATGCTCCAGTCGCCGTTCTGCCACACCTCGAGCGGAGCGCCGCCGGTGTTGCGGACCTCGACGACATCACCGGGCATCGAGAAGTCGTAGAACCAGCGTGCGTTGGCGGTGTTGAGGTTCAGACAACCGTGCGAAACGTTGCTGTTGCCCTGCGCCCACACAGTCGAGTCGAGTTGGTGCAGGTAGACGCCGTCGGTGCTGATGCGGGTGGCGTAGCCGATCGTTTCCCTGTAGCCGAGGCGCGAGTTGATCGGCAACCCGTAGGTCGAGGAATCCATCACGGCCGGGTTCGCCTGGTCCATCACGGTGTAGACACCAGGTTGGGTCCAGAACGAGATGGTCCGGCCGCCGATCACCTCGGATCCGCCCATTCCCATCGAGGTCGGCATGGTGCGGATGAGCGTCCCGTTTTCGTAGACCTGGACCAGTTTCGTGTCGTCGTCGGCGACCGCGATATGGGCGTCACCGATGACGAAGGAGGCCCGGCTGTCCTCCTGCCCGTACAGGCCGGCACCGACCGCGACGCCGTACACGTTCGCCTCGACATCGACCCTGGTGCCCGGCTGGTGGTAGTGCTCGGGACGCCAGTGCGCGTTCTGGTCGTCGAGCCAGTACCAGGACCCCACGACCGGCGGATCGGTGGTCACGACGAGATGGCGTTCCGCCGTGACATGGTCGGTGATCGGTTCGTCGAAATGCGCGACCACCACAGTGCCGACCCCATAGGTGCCGCCGTCGGTCAACGCGTGCCCGCCGGTGGTGCGCAGGTACACCTTCGTCTGATTCTGCGGCCGCAGCGTGGTGAACGTGGCTGTCGTGGTGCTGATTGTGCCGTCGCGTCCTCGGCCACCGATCGTGAGCGTGTAGGTACGGCCGAAGCCGAGCGGTTCGGTGTTCTTCCACACCATCCGGTCCGGCGTCAGGACCCCCGACACGACCGTGCCCGCCTCGTTGGTCATCACGACCGAATCCAGGGTCCCCTCGGTTGCGCTGATTCCGGCGGGGGTCAGCGGGTCCACATCGACCGCACCCGACGGTGGAGAGACCGCGATCCTCACCGGTTGCGGGTCCGCCGGTGCCGCTGCGTCGCTCGGGGGACCGGGTGCTGCCGCGCAACCTGTTAGTACGGTGAGCCCGAAGCCGGCGCCGATCGCGAGCATTCGCCGCCTGGAAGGTGTAAACACGGGTGTCTCTCTCTCGGGTCGTCCGACCGGGGCAAAGCGGTGACCAGATGTCCAGATCCGCTACTCGGACGCCGACGCTAAGGCAGCAGACCGTAGGGGTGACGCGAATGTGTCCTGTCGCTGACACTGTCGGCTCGCGTGACGAAGACTCGACATTAGTGTTGTGGCTGACAAACCGTCGCCTGTTCGGCGGCATAGGGGTTTGGCTGGAGACGACACGGTGCCGGATCGGACACACCACTCTCGTGCGAGGAGCAACGAATGAAGCAAATGACCCAGACCGGCGACATGATCGACCCGATAGAGTTGCGCGACGTCGACGGCAAATTGGTCCAGTTGGACACTCTGCTGGACGCCCCGCTGGTGGTTGCCATGGTCCGCTACTACGGCTGCATGCCGTGCAAGGCCTATCTGTACCAGCTCGAGGACATCAGGTCCGACCTGGAGGCCAGCGGTGTCGGCCTCGCTGCGGTCGGCGGTGCGGCGGACTTCCAAGCCCGCCACCTGATGGCGCACGGTATCGGGTTCCCGCTGCTGCTCGACCCGGAGCACACCCTGTACCAAGCGCTCGATGTCAACCACATCAAATGGTGGATGCTCCTGAGCCCGAAAACATGGTGGAACTACCTGGCCGCGGTCCGCCGCGCCCGGCAGGGCCGCATTACCGGCCACGTGTTGCAGGCGCCCGGGCTGGCGATCATCGACACCGACCGCACTGTACGAATGCTGCACCGCGGGCGCACACTCGGTGACTACCCACCGATTACGTACGTCCTCGAGGAGGCCCGACGACTCGGTCGAGCGACCGAATCGCCCAAGCCTCGCGCCTGATCGACTCATCCGCAGACTGGGGCGGCCCGCACTACGGTGTGCGCGGGCCCCGGAGACGGACGAGCCGCCCCCGGCGGGCGCGGCGAATGCCGAGTATCGCGGTGAGAGTGACGAGGGCGACGAGCACGGCACCGAGTCGACCGATACCGACGCCGTCCACCCACTGCGCCAACGCCTGCGCGATACCGCCGGCTGCTTCGATGATCGCGTCGCCGGCGTCACCGTCACCGAAGTACAGCCGCAGCTCGTATACCCCGTAATAGGCGACATAGGCACCGGTGACAACCAGCAGCGCGCCGCCGAGCCGATTGATATGGGGCAGCAGGCGACGCACGCCGGAGGTTACGTTGGATCCGATCAGCGCGACCGCCGTCGCTGCCACGCCGACCGTCACGGCCATCCCTGCGCCGTAGGCGAGGTACGCGGCGGCGCCACCCAGGATCGAGCCGCTGCGGAACGTCGCGCTGGTGACGGCAAGGAACGGCCCGATCGTGCACGACAGCGACGCGATCGCATACGCGACGCCGTACCCGAACATCGAGCCCAGCTTGACCGTCGGCGCACCCCGACTCAACTTGGGAAGAATCACGCTCAATTCTCGACCGGACAGCATCCATGCACCGAGCACGACCAGACCGCCGCCGATCACCACCGTCACCACCGGCAGATACTGCTGCACGGAGAACGCGAGCGGAGCGACGACGAGGCCGAAGGTGCCGAAGACGACCAGAAATCCGGCCGCCATCACCACCGTCGCCACTAAGGCACGGACCACAGCGGCCGGCCGGCCGCGGCTCGAATCATCCGCGTCGCCGAGCACAACCAGGGTCAGGTAGCCGGGCAGCAGTGCGAACCCGCACGGGTTCAGCGCCGCGACCAGGCCGGCCGCGAGCGCGAATCCCAAAATTTCCGCGTCCAATCCGCTACTGCCCAGTCAGAGCGGAGATCCGCGTGGAAAGGTCGTCCTCGGACAGGGTGCCTTTGACGACCTCGACCGAGCCGTCTGCACCGATGAACGCGAACGCCGGTTGTGCGGTGACCCCGAACCGGCGCCACACCGATCCGTCGAGGTCGGCGAGGTGGGGGAACAAACCTACGTCGTACCTCGTGACGAAGCCTTGCATCGCCGGCACCTCGTCCAGTGCCGCCACCCCGACGAACGTTACGTCGGGGTGGTCGCGAGCCGACTCGGCGATCATCGGCGCCTCACGCTGACACGTCGGGCACCACGGCGCCCAGAACCACAACACGGCCGGCTTGCCCACCAAGCTTGCGCCCGCGAAGTCGTTGCCGTCCACCGTTTCCGCCGTGAACCGAAATTGCTCAGGGACTGTCACCTCGCCAGGTTCGGCGCCGACCCCCGCCGGTTCGGATTTATCCGGCGGGTCCGTCCGGCCCGCAGTTCCATCGCAGCCCGCGACGAACGCGACCACGGCGATCAGCAAGGCCAGGAACCGTAACGCGCTCACGACGGACCTCCATAGGTCGACACACACGAATACCCAGAAAACCATTCGACCCGGAACCCACCGCAGTCGGGTGCGAAGTGTCAGCGAAAAGACAACTCGCGAAAACCTGCACTCTTTCACTCCCTCGCCCCGGACCCGTGCGACCCAGGTCGGAGTGGTGCGCGGCGGGCCGAGAGATAACCCACGCTGGCGACCAGGAACGGTACGACATAGTTGACCGCGATCCGCAGCCACGTGGCGAGCGTTGCCTGCCCGTCCACCACGATGGCGCCTTGGTTGACGCCGGACAACACGGTGCCCACGACCAGGGCCGTGGGCGCGGCGGTGCGGACGGTGCAACCCCGCACGAACAGCCGGATCGCGTCCGCCGGTCGAGTCCACGTCGTCACCGATCCCGGCACCTCACCCACGATCGTTCACGACCTCACCCTGCCAAGCCAGCCAGTTCTGCTGCGGTAGATCCGCGCCCCGCCGCCACGGCATCATCCGCGGTGGACCGTACCGTCACTACCGGCGAACGACCCGCCCCGCCAGCAGCAGCATGCCGAGAGCGACACCGAAGATCAGGTGTTCGATCACGAACGTCGAGTACCCGACCATGCTCGCCATGTTCCGGATCGGGTCACCGCCACCGAACACCGATGCCGCGATCGGCAACCCGATCCAGGCGCTGACCGCGAACACGACCAGCCCCCACACCGCACCCGCGGCCACCAGAACCGGTCCCTGCAGGCGCAAGAGCCGGGCGCCGACGCCGAACATGGCCCCGTACATCGCACCGACCATCATATGGATCATCGCGCCGAGCACAGCGGGCCCGAACGAGAAGGTGAACAAGTCACCGGCCATCGCGTGCTGCATCGACGTCATCATTGTGTCCGGAGCGGCGAACGTGGACGCGATGTGATAAAGGGGGGTGAAGAACCCCGTGTCCTGATACGTCGCGGCGGCGATCATCGCATACATCGCCATCACCAACGACGCGCCGACGCCGGCGGCCGCGCCCCACACCGCCGCGGCACCGACCTCGTGCGGGGTAATCTTCCCAGTCGCGTGAGTGCTGCCCGAAGCTGCCGTAGCCATGTCGAATTCCTTCCAAAACCGAGTCGAACCGTGTCAACTCGAAGCAAACCGGCACCCCTCGGGCAAGGAGGCAAGATTGTCAGGAGGATGACAGGATACGAACTGAGAAGGTGAGGGACGATGCCCAACCAGTCCGAGGGACCGATCAGGCACGTCGTGCGCGCGATCGCCGGCGGGCAAGCCGCCACCGACATGCAGGTCCGGCACGCCGCCTGGGTGGCCCGATGCGTCGGGCGGGGTGCCGCGGTGCCCCTGCTCCCCGGAGACCTCACGGCCCTTGCCGGCACGCTCGTTGCCAAGCAATGCCATTCCGGCACAGTCCTGTTCGCTGCCGGCGAGGCACCGAGCGGGGTGTGGATCGTGCGCCAAGGCCAGATCGAACTGTCGGTCGGTTCCGGCCGACGCCGCGCTGTTGTCGACGTTCTGCGCCCCGGCGATGTCGATGGCGACATACCCATGCTGCTCGACATGCCGCTGGCCTACACCGCGCGCACGCTGACCGATGCGACCTGCCTCTATCTCGATCGCGACACGTTCGAATCGCTCCTCGCCACGCACCCGGCGATCGCCCGGCGTTGGCTGTCCAGCGTCGCGCAACGTGTCTCCGCCGGCCAAGGCCGGCTGATTGGGATGCTCGGCCAGCCGCTGCCCGCCCAGGTCGCCCGACTGCTGCTCGAGGAAGCAGTCGACGGCTCGGTCGAGCTCGCCCAACGCACCCTCGCCGCCATGCTCGGCGTTCAACGGCCCTCACTCAACAAGATCCTCAAAGAGCTCGAACGCGACGGCCTCATCGCAATCCGCTACGCCGTCATCGACATCACCGACCCCGAACGGCTCGGCCACCGCGCGAAATGACGCGCCAGGTTCGGCGCGCACCGGATTAACCGCCAGACGGTGGTGTCGATGCTCATCGCGTTGTCTCCCAACCGGTTTCGCGTCGTCGGCGCGTCAGCAGCAGCCGTGTGGGCTGTCGTCGCCGGCGAGCATGACGGTGAGCAGACCGGCCAGACGCGGTCCCGGGGGTTGCGGGTCCTCGCGGGTGAGGGAGCGGATGTCGGCCAAGGTGAGCCCCAGGCCGCGCAGCGTGGTGATCAAGCGCAGACACCACAGCGCTTCGTGGCTGTAGGTGCGGTAGCCGGTGCTGCTACGGACCCGCGTGCAGACCAGGCCCTGGTCGGTGTAGTCGCGGACCGCTTTGATCGGGATGCCGGTGCGGCGGGAGAGTTGCCCGACCGTCAACAGGTCACGAGTTCGCGGTGCGGTTTCGGCCATTGGATGCCTTTGAAGTTTCGGGCGGTTCTCACCCGGCGCAGCAGGAGAGTTTGGTGACGTCGATGGTGAAGGTTTGGGCGGCGAGTTTCAGGGATTCGGCCATGGTGAGGTACGGCGACCACGTGTGGGCGAGCTGGTCCACGCTCATCCCGGCGGCGAGGGCGTAGGTGGCGGCGGTGATGATGTCACCGGCGTTCTCGGCGAGCACGTGCACGCCGAGCAGCCGACCGGTGGCTGCGTCGGTGACGAGTTTGACCAGGCCGCGGGTGTCCCGGTTCACCAGGGCCCTCGGCACGTACTCCAGGGGCAGGGTGCGGCAGTCGCAGACGATTCCGGACTCGACGGCTTCGGCGTCGGTGAGCCCGACCGAGGCGACGGCCGGGCTGGTGAACGTCACCCGCGGCAGTGCCGTGTAGTCGAGCGTGCGCCCGGCTCCCGTGAGGGCGTTGTCGGCGACCAGGGTTCCGTGCGCGGCGGCGACGTACACCAACTGCGGTCCTCCGGTGACATCGCCGGCGGCCCAGATTCGTGTGTTGCCGGTGCGCAGGTGCTCGTCGACGAGGATCTCGCCTCGCGGGCCCGTCTCGACCCCGACCGCGTCCAGGTTCAGCCCGGTAGTGATCGGGCGGCGGCCGGTGGCGATCAGCAGTCGCTCGGCGCGCACTTCGACCATTTCGCCCGCGCGGGTCGCGACGGTCGCGATCGTGTCACCGTCACCGTCGCGGGTGACGGCGGTCAGGGTGGCGGCGGTGTGTACGGTGACGCCCTCGTCGGCCAGGGCCTCAAGCAGGCCGGCGGAGATCTCGGGCTCCTCGAACGGTGCGATCCGATCGAGAGCCTCGATCATCGTGACGGTGGTGCCGAGGCGGGCGAACAGTTGAGCCTGCTCCAGGCCGACGGCGTTGGCGCCGACGACCAGCATCGAGGCGGGCAGCTCGGTGAGGTCCATCGCGGTAGTCGACGTCAGGTAGCCGGCCTGCTCGAGGCCGTCGATCCGCGGCGCCCGTGGTGCGGAGCCGGTCGCGACGAGGTAGTGCTCGGCCTCGATCCGCCGCGTATTGCCGTCCGCGAGGGTGGTCTCGAGGTTCGGGGTGTCGGTGTCGCCGGTGAACGCTGCGGTGCCGGCGATGATGTCCCAGTCGTAGCCGTCGGCCAGGTCGGTGTACTTCTCGGCGCGCAGCTGCCCGACCAGGGCGTCCTTGCCGTTGATCAACTCGGTCATGTCGACCACGCCCGAAGTGGCGGCGATGCCGGGGAACCTGTCCCCGGTCCGCGCGGTGTGGCGCGCCTCCGCTGCGGCGAGCAGCGCCTTGGACGGCACGCACCCGACGTTCACGCAGGTGCCGCCGACCACGCCGCGTTCGACCATCACGACACGCGCGCCTCTGCCGGTGGCGGCGATCGCGGCAGCGAACGCCGCCGAACCCGATCCGATGATCGCAAGGTCGTATCTCACGAGGTGTCTCCTCCGTTGTTCGGGCCCGGCGGGCCTCGCAACCAGAATTGCATTTGTCTACCCGAATATGACTATACTCAATTACATTCTGGTATTCGGATTTACATGCCCTTGGGAGTTCGATGAACGACACCGAAGCGGGCAGGGCGACCTGCCGCATCGATCCGACCCTGGTGTTCCTGCCGGAGACCGACAGCGGAGTGGAGATGGTGGCGAAATTCTTCCGCGCACTCGGCGACCCGGCGCGCCTGCGGCTACTGGAATTCGTGCTGCACGAGGAACACACCGTCACCGAATGCGTGACGCAGATCGGGCTCTCACAGGGCCGAGTCTCGGCTCACCTGGCGTGCCTGTCGGACTGCGGCTACGTGCAGGTAAGACGCCAGGGCCGGTACGCCCACTACACGGTCGCCGACCCCCGGGTGGCCGACCTAGTGATGCTCGCGCGGGCTCTGGCCGCCGATAACGCCGCAGCGCTGGCCGAGTGCGTGCGCATCGCGCCCGCCCGCGACGAAGAGTCGGTGACCCGATGAACACCGGCAACAACTCCCAGGGCCTCGGCGGCCCGATCGCGGTCGCGGGGGTCGCGCTGGCCATGGTCGCATGTTGCGCGGTTCCGTTACTGATCGCCGGCGGCACGCTCGGAGCGCTCGGGGGCGCGTTCGGCAACGTCTGGCTGATCGCGGGTGGGGCGCTGGTAATGCTCGCCGCGGCCGCCTACACCGTGCGCCGCCGCACCCGGCGGCACGACCACACGGAGTCGAGTGGCTGCTGCCCCCCACCGAGCATGACTCGACGTCCACGCCCGCCGATCGCGATCAGTGAGAACGCCCCCGGGCCACCCTCGGGGTCGGTCTTGCAGACGGTGAGGACCAGGTCGGACAGGAATCCGTTGGATATGAACGTCTTCGCACCGTTGATGACGTAGTCGTCGCCCTCCTTGGTGGCGGTAGTCCGGATGCCCTGGAGGTCCGAACCGGTGCCAGGTTCGGTCATCGCAATCGCGGTGACGACCTCGCCGCTTGCCATCTGCGGTAGCCAAGTGCGCTTCTGTGCCTCCGTTCCATAGGCCAATACATCATGAGAGATGATCGCGTTCTGCAACCCGATGCCCAGACTCGGTGCCATCGAACGCACCTGCTGGATCGTCAAGACGGCCTCATGCCGGAAATCGCCGCCGCCGCCGTACTCTTCCGGCATGCTCAGGCGCAACAGGCCAACCTCGCCGGCCTTCAGCCAAACTTCGCGATCAACATGTTGCTGTTGACCCCAGCGTTCCTCATGAGGCGCGCACTCCTTCTCAAAGAACCTGCATGCCAGGTCCGCAAGTGCGTCGAGATCCTGGTTCATCCAACTAGAACGATGGCGGGCCATGGTGATTGCTCCTTCTCGGGTGCTCTCTTCGACGATAGAAAGGCCAGGCGTCCTCGCTGAAGGACCTCAGCGGTCGACCTTCTTGACCGATTCGATCAACCGCACGCTGCTAGGAGAAGCCCGGTCCAGCGCCGGTAGGCATGGCCCCACCACGGACAGCAGCTCGGTGGCGAGTGCCTCGTTGACCTCGTTGCGCAAGGCACGGAACGTCGTTGCCTCCGCGCGGGGTCGCTCAACTCAGCGAGCCCGTCGGGCGGATCCTTCACTACCCGAAACCAACAACCGTGTCGTACAGACCATGCGTCACAATCGCCGGCCACAACGACTTGGTCGCAACCGCAAGCACGGCCAACAACACACCCGAAACAGCCGCAATGCTCATGTTCCACATGCCGTAGTCAGCGTGCGCGCTCGCAAACACCAACGTCGACACCAGGACCGCTGACACCTGCAAACCCAGCGACCACCATTTCCCGCGCACACCCGTGCGAATCGCAACCATGACGGCCAGCAACCCGCCACGGAAAAGCAATTCCTCCGGCACGCTAGCCGCCGCGAACCAATAAACCGGCGCCATCACAGGCCCAAAATGGTTGGCAACCTCCCCACGGTTATCCACCAGCCCAGGCGCAGGCGGGAACAACGGCGATGTCACATAATTCGACACCACCCACAGAAATGAAGCCGAAACAACCCGGGACCACAATCAGCCACACCAACAGCTGAGCACGACCCGCTTTCGCGGTGATCGTAGGCATTCTGAAACCAATGACCCCCAACACAACCCGCGCATCCATAGCAGGCGGAAACAGAAATCGAACCATCACCCACATCGAAGCAGCTACCCCACTCAGCACACCCCACACAACCCACGTGTCCTGCCCAATTCCCCCGGCCGAGAGGCCGCCGAAGACCGCCATAGTGCCCACCTTCAGCGACACGAAGCCGACCAGAAGCACACAGAAATAGAACGTTCCTACTGCATATCTGCTTAAGTGGACCTATGCTGGTCAGATGGCATTTTCGGATGAGGGTCCGGTGGGTGGAGTGGACTATCCGCGGACATTTCAGGAGTTTCGGGCGTGGTTTCCCGACGAGGTATCGTGCGCAGAGTATTT
>JBBSKP010000077.1:0-19832 GCA_038256175.1 Mycobacteriales bacterium | reverse complement strand
GCGGCGCGGGTGTGCCGGGTCTGCGGATCGGGACGCCAGCGTTCTTGAGCCACGCGGACAGGGAGCCGTGCGCGATGCCGAGGTCGGCCGCGATTGCGGCTACGGTCGCGCCGTCGGTGTCGCGGTACAGCTCGACCGCGTCGCGGCGGAACTCTTCGGGGTAACTTTTCTTCGCCATAGGGTTGGATCGTCTCGCTTCCCCCGGCTGAAATCCGGGATGCAGCGTGTCCAACACGCGGGGTCAAGGCCCGCCATCGATCCCGTTGACACTGTCCACCCAAGGCCCCTCGATCGGCGCCTCGCCCTCCAGCTCCATACCAAGTTCGACAAAGAACGCAATAGCAGCCTCGAGGTCGTCGACGACGACGCTCACGTGGTCCATCCGCTGAATCGCCATGGTGGTCATCCTTCTTCATCGCGCGGCCTGTCGTGGCCACTGGTGTCCCTAGGACGGAGCCAGTGCCGCATTCTCGACAGCCGATTGTAGGACCTGCTTTAGGCCTGCACGGTCCTCGCGCGCCCACACCGCGAACGAACCTCACCGCGTGTTCTGCCACCGTGCGGTAATTGCGCCGTGCGGCCTGTAGCCGCTTCCCGTTCGCGTATGTGTCTCGAGCACTTCGAAGCCGGCGGTGACCAACTCCTGGCTCAGTTGTGCCACCGGCCATCGATAGGCAGTGGTCACGGCATGGTCGAAAGTCTCTACGGTCGGCCCTTCGAAGAAGCCCACCAACAACCCACCGCCCGGCCGAATTACGCGCGAAAACTCGGCGAGCGGCGTCTGGATGTCCTGCGGACTGTGGTGAATGAGCGAGTACCAGGAAAGCACTCCACCCAGGGATTCTGTTGGGGCGTCCAACTCCTCGAAGGCGCCGACGTCGAAGGAGAGTTCTGGATATCGCAGACGAGCTCGTTCGACGAACTCCGGAACCAGATCGATCCCGCGCACCGCTAGCCCGCACTCGGCCAAGAAGTCTGTCCACTGCCCCGGACCGCACCCAGCGTCGAGCACGGGACCTGTCAGGGTGGCGGCCCAGCTGCTCACCAGAGCCCGATCGGATGGGTGTGTCGAATCGATGGAGCCGCAGAGATCTACATACTCCTGCGATCTGGCCGAGTACGACTCTCGGACAGTGTCGCGTGGCTCGACGCTCGTGTTCACCATGCCATCAATGATGGATCACCGATCGTTCCAAGTCCGACACGACACCGATTCGATTGGTAGTCATCATAATTCCAGCGAGTGGATCTGGAGTAGACGAGAGTAGGCCTTCCCTCGCCGCAACAGGCCACGTAGAGTACTCGGAGCACCAACACTCCCCTCACCGGCCGCGTCTACGTTATGACGCTCGACATGACACTCATCAACGAGAGGGCAACGGCCCTTTTCCCCAGGTGAACCCGCACAGACCGCGTCGAGCGCGGCAAGACGGCTCAGCCATCCTTTACCTCGCACAATGGCGCCAGCGTGTGGAATCGATCGAACGCAGGGTTCGCTACGGACAGAGACCGCTTTCATCACACCTCGACAACAGAGTGACCATCCCAGGCGAATTCACCGGATGCCCCGCGTGTGACGGTGAACTTCTCGGCGACGAACCCCGGGACCATCTCGAAAGCCTCATGCGACGCAACGGTCGACGCGCTCATCGGCTTCGAGTCGCAGTTACTCGACTCGACAAGAGATATCGCGACTCGACTATCGAAGTCGAGGCCCCCGCATCCTTCCCCTGGTGGGACAGGCGCATCCCGTGGGTGTGAACCCAACTCGATGTCCGTCGGGTAAATCCGTTGCCGCTGATGCGATTTCCGAGGACGATCGGCTTGCTGACCGCGAGTGGCGCGGCACTCCTATGAAGGGCACGACGTTGGAAGATCCACAGGAAGAGGCGTATGGGCGGGTGACGAACCCGGAACGATTCGCTCCGCTGATTCCGGCTGCCGAGAATCTTGTCATCGACCTGGAGCGTCGATTCGACGTGATCGTCACCAGAGATACCGCGCCGGCGTCGAAGTCGGGGACCATCGCGATGCTGGAGCTGGTGCGGATCACTCCGGTGAGCAGGGATCAGGCGCCGCTCGCAATCACGTTCACATCCTTTCCTGGGCTGCACCTCGACGCGGGCGCATGGATACACATCGCGCTCCCCGCGTGCGGGTGCGACGCGTGCGATGACGACGCGGAGCAAGGCGTGCGGGAATTGGCTGAGTACTCCGCGGCGCTGATTGCTGGGAAGCTGTCGGAGCGCATCACCGGAAGATTTCGGCCGGTCCTCGAGCACACCTGGGAAGGCGGTGACTGGAAGCGCAGCGGCAGAATGCCTTTGGCCACTTCCCGAGCCGCTAAGTTGCGCGCCCGACCGGTGCAACCGCCGCCCGATGGGCATTGGCGGCCATGGTCACTCCGATCGTGAGCATGCTTGGCCGATCGACTGATGTTCGGTTGACGATCCGCACGGGTGACACTGGAGGGCTCGGATGTCCACAAGAACGCCCAGACGGTGAATACGCCTAGCTCGGGCACATCACGATGAGAGTTCGGGGAAGGCAACTGATGGCCAAACAGGCGGGTTCGTCATGGACTGCCGTCCTAGTTGCGCTGATTACTGTCGCCGCGATTACGTGGCTGGCTGCCGTCGTGATCGCCGACGTTCGCCGAGCGCCTGATGCGGATTGCCTCGTCGTCGATTTCACCCTGATGGATCTGATCGCAAGCAAGCCGGTGTCCGACCCGATCGAGCCGGTTGATGCTGTAGCCGTCCACGACCCCTGGACCCGCAGTGGAGGATCGGTGCCGTTCGACAACTACTACGCGATCGCCATGAAGTTCAGAAAGAGCGACGGCTCGACTTCCTCCGGAGTGCGGGGATTGGGCACAAACGTGGCTCTCGCGGAGGGCCAACCGCTGACGACGAACGCAGGCAATACTTTCGGTTCACCGCTCGTCAGTGTGGATCATTCAGCTCGGCAGAGCACTGACTGGCCAGCCACCAATATGTTCTTTCCAGAGGACGCGAACGCTGTCGAAAAAGCTGACCATTGCCTGACTTCCCGAACATGACGACAACCCGCCGCTGAGCCACCCCTCAGCGGTAGCCGGTGCCCGGGGTGGTGCCGGGGCTTGCCGTGTCGTCGGTGGCAGTGTCGGGCCGCGACGTCTCGGTGACACCGGGTACCTGATCTTCCGCAACGAAGCTCGCGCGAGTGTGGATGGGCGCGCCGGGGTGCCGGATGTACGGTACGACGCGGAAGTCGTTGCGCCACAGCTGATGATCCAGGTCGACGCGGACGTAACCGCGCTGCGCGTTGAAGAACTTCATGTCGGGATTGGCGGCCAACAGGCGGCGCCCGGTGTCGTTCATGTCCGCGCCGTCGCCGGCTGAGGTGATCGAGGTTCCCGTGAATTCCGATGCGACGACTGGTGATTCGGGATTGTCGTAGTCCCGGCGCAGGTCGGCGGCGATGTTCTGGTGACGGTCGCCGGTGATCACCACCAGATTGCGGACGCCGCGATCGGCTGCGGCGCCGAGGACGGTGTTGCGGTCGGCGACATATCCGTCCCATGAGTCGGTGGACACGACGACGTCCGGGCCGGGGTCGTTGTCGGTCTGGCCCATCGCCACCTGATTGCCAATGATCTGCCAGCGGGCAGGAGAGCTGGTGAATCCGTCGAGCAGCCAGTCCCGTTGCTGCGCACCAAGTATCGTGCGACCGGCGTCGAGCCGGTCGGTGCAGTCCGCGGTGACGTTCCCGTCACAGGCCTGCGGGTCCCGGTGTTGCCGCGTATCGAGCATGGTGATCTCCGCGAGGTCGCCGAAACGGTAGCGGCGGTGCAGGCGCATGGTCGGCCCGGTCGGCAGCTGTGCAATCCGCAGCGGTTGGTGTTCGTACATGGCCTGGAAGGCGGCTGCTCGGCGGCGGCGAAACATCGCCGGCATCCGGTAGATGTCGATCCCCAGGCCCGGCGAATCGGCCGCCCAGTTGTTGTCGACCTCGTGATCGTCCATGGTCACGATCCAGGGAAACGCGGCATGTGCGTCGCGCAGCGGCTGCTCGGCTTTGTACTGCGCGTAGCACAGCCGGTAGCCGCGCAGATCGAAGGCTTCATCACGGTCCACTCCCATGGACATTCCCTCGCGGCCGCGCCTCCACCCGCGCTCGTAGATGTAATCGCCCAGGTGAACAACCAGATCGAGGTCTTCGTCGCTCATATGCTCGTACGCGGTGTAGTAGCCCGAACTCCAGGATTGGCACGAGGCGAACGCGAAGCGCATCCGCCAAGTGGGCTCCCCCAGAGCCGGGGCGGTGCGGGTCCGTCCCACCGGAGAGATCGCCGAGCCGGCACGGAATCGGTAGAAGTACCAGCGACCGGGCTCCAGACCCTGGATCTCCGGGTGCACGCTGTGGCCGAGCTCGCGCGTCGCGAGAGCCGTTCCCCGCGATACGACCTGACGGAAGCTCTCGTCATGTGCGACTTCGTATTCGACGGTCACCGGGTCCCACCCCATGCCGCCGCGCCCGTCGGGGGCGAGGGGATCCGGCGCCAGGCGTGTCCACAGAACGACGCCATCCGGTGTCGGATCACCCGATGCAACGCCGAGCATGAACGGGTCATTTCCTCGCCACCGCGGTGATGGCGACACCGCGCTGCTCACCGCCGACGTACCCACCAGCACCGCGGCCGAGCCGGCCACACCGACTCGGAGCAACTTCCGACGGGAGAGGGCCATACATCACGGTATATGCAGGTTGTGGTCAGCGAGTCGGACGTCAGCGCGTCACTGTTGGCGCGCTGACCGGCCGCGTTCGAAAATGGCTGGGATGGAGGAGGTTTCGAGCCCCGATGCTCGCCGACCTGACGGACTGCCGCTGAACCAACAGCAATCGGGCCGCAGGAAGCCGCTGCGGCGGATTGTGCGCTGGCTTGGTGACCGCCAAGGTGTAGCGACCGCTAGCCCCGTCGGATTTGCCCCACCAGCCACGGAGTGGGGTCCAAACATCGAGCTTCGTGACATTCCACATCCCGTGTCGCTGAATCTCGTTTCCGGTAGCTGGATCCTCGGCGCGATCCGAGTTTCCGGTTTTGGGTTGCACGGTCACCGTCACAGTGCAGTGGGTCAACCTCGACACCTATGCGCATGGCTCGGTATGCCACGCCGTGTGCCCTTTCAGTCGCCAAATCCTCTTCGACAGCGTGCTGCCGAACTGCCAGGATCCGACATTGATCTTCGTCACGAGTCCGGGGGCGTGTGCACGCCACCGTGACAACAAATGCGATGCATGATCCGGGAACCGCAGACTTCACCGTGCCGTGAGATCAGAATGTGTATACCTCCGGACATGATGCTTTGAGATGTAAAGGACTAGTGCGTGGTAGAACGCGTAAGCTTCGCTAGCTCAACCGGACCCGCCCTGGCGGGCATCATCGACCTTCCGCAAGGCGAGCTACGCGGATGGGGCGTGTTCGCTCACGGATTCACTCTCGGCAAAGACTGCCCCGCCGCCAGCCGGCTCTGTAAGCAGCTCGCCAGCGAGGGCATCGGCATGCTCCGCTTCGACAACCTCGGCTTGGGCCAGTCCGAGGGCGACTGGGGTGACGGCTCGTTCTCGCACAAGGTCGCCGACACTGTCCGCGCTGTGAAATTCATGAACGAGACAAACCGTGAAGTTCACCTCCTCGTCGGACATTCCTTCGGAGGTTCGGCCGCAATCGCCGCCGCGCACGAGTGCCCGACCGTGGTCGCGCTGGCCAGTGTCGGGGCGCCGTTCGAACCCGCTCATGTCGAGCGCAACTATGACGCGCTGATTCAACGAATCGAGTCAGACGGAGAGGCGCCGTTTCGCGTCGGCGGCAAGGCACTCACCCTCAAGCGGCACTTCATCGAGGATGTCCGCGCCGCCGACCTACGCGAGCGAATCAGAACTCTGCACCGCGCATTGCTTGTCATGCATTCGCCGACCGACAACACTGTCGGCATCGGCAACGCAAGCGAGATCTTCCAAACCGCACGGCATCCTCGCAGCTTCGTCTCGCTCGAAGGTGCCGACCATCTCCTCACCGGCAAGAACCAAGCTGCACGTGCCGCCCGCATCATCAGCGCATGGGCCGATCCTTATCTCTGACAATTGCGGCGCCCTGCGGCTGACGTGTGTTACTGCGCCAACTTTTGTGATGTCTCGATTTGAAATGGTCACGGGCAGTCCGCCTTTGAGGCCCATCGACATCCGGTACTGATGGGTGGTCCACCAGCCTTGCTGCGCAAAGGGATCGACGGGATACCGTCGCTGACGTCGCCGTCAGAGCTCGTCT
Source organism: Mycobacteriales bacterium (assembly GCA_038256175.1). Classification (GTDB taxonomy): domain Bacteria; phylum Actinomycetota; class Actinomycetes; order Mycobacteriales; family Mycobacteriaceae; genus Antrihabitans. The sequence goes on along the minus strand of JBBSKP010000077.1, from coordinate 13,522 downwards.
GAACCGGGTGACTGTCTTCCGAAGATTCGGAACCAAGGACGAAATGCTGCAGCAGATCATCACCAGAGAACTCGACAATTTTCGTGACCAGGTGCATGACATCGCCCAGAGCAGCCCCGATGCCCGAGCACCCCCTGGTACGAAGTTTGGCCGATCACGATCCGGCATGGTTGCTCGAAACCCTTCGCTCGCCGCAATCGGCAATCTTGAGTTCTGTGCGAGCAGGCCTGGCCGCGACGCTCGCGGCCATTGAGACTCACTCCCCCAGCACGCTGAACCCCGTTCGAGCCGCAGACATTCTGCTGCACCTGGTCGTCGCATACACCTTCACTCCCGAGGCAGATCCACCGCTCGACGACGCTGCCGATCTCGAGGCATTCGCGAAAGACGTTGTGGCGGGCTTGGTTCTCGGGGTAGCTGCACTCCCCCGCACGCTGGGCGAAGGTCTGGGCGGGGTTCGTTCCTGAGCAGAGCACCCTGCGCGCGCACCAGGTCGGCGGACAGTGTGCGGGACAGCCGAATCCGGTCCCGCAGCGCGGGTCAACCCCGCACTTCTAGCTGGGGGTAACGCTGATGTCCGCTTGGTCGACGTCCACTCCCTCGCCGCTGGGATTGACTGTGGCCTCAACCTTGATCCGCGACTTGTCGACACCCTCACCCTCGAGGATGGCAGCGACATTGTTCCCGCGTTGCTCGGCCAGGGACTTCGCGTCGACCGGATTGCCGTCGTTGGCGTACGTCTCGATTGTGATCGCGCTGTCGTTTCCATTCAGGGCAAGGGAAATGGCCTTGACGGTGGCGTTACCGACAACGTTCAGATCCGAGCTACCGGGCGCGAACGAGATCGGGGCGGCCGCGAGGGCGGAGTTGATCGCGTCCTGGACTGCCTGCTGCGCAGTGTTCAACGCGGAGCTGACAACCGAAGACGCCGTCGCCTTCGCGCTACTGATCGCTGCGCTTGCGCTCGCGCCAGGTGTGACGGTGACCGTCGCGCTGCTGCTCGTCGAGCTGTCGTCCGATGAGCAACCTGCTCCGACCACCGCGATCGCTACCGCCGCAACACCGACGACAATTGCCTTCCGAATCATTCGTTCCTCCTCGAATCGCCATCTCCGGATGGTCGGAAACCCCGACCTCGCCACGGTAGCCCTGCCGCAACACTGCTGCCTCGGAAATTCGGAATCGACGCCAGCTCCCGTTTACAGCCAAGGCTGACGCAAGGCCAAAATAGTTGCTGGACAACAATTTACACGTCGCTGTTCATGAAGCAGGTAGACGAAGTGTGGCTGATCCAACCGTCGGGCGGCTGAATCCCGGTACTTGCTATTGACAAGCTCACTTGTTTTTTGCAAGTATCAATGTCATCAGACCACACCACCAAAGGAGCAATCGTCATGGCTACGAACATCTTCGTGAGCTACGCGGCCGCGGACCTCGATCGAAGCAACGCCTTCTACACCGCGCTCGGCGCGACCATCAATCCGCTCTTCAGCGACGACAACGCCACGTGCTTCGTGTGGGACGAGAACATCTACTTGATGGTGCTGAAGCGAGATTTCTTCGCCACTTTTACTGACAAGCAGGTGGCCGACCCGGCAATCTCTGCACAGGTCCAGGTTGCGTTCACCCGCGACTCCAGGGAGGACGTCGATGCGGTGGCCGAAGCGGGTCTGGCTGCCGGTGGTGCCGAACCGCGACCGGCCCAGGACCTCGGTTTCATGTACAGCCGAGACCTGGAGGACCCGGACGGCAACATCGTAGCCTTCATCTGGATGGCGCCGCAGGCAGCAGAACAAGGCCCGGAGGCATACCAGGCCGCGCAGGCTCAGGTCTAAATGGCCGCCCGCAGCTACGGGCAGTACTGCGGGATCACTACTGCCGTCGAGCTGGTCACGGAACGCTGGGCGCTGCTCATCATCCGTGACCTGCTCGTGGGTCCGCGTCGTTACACCGACCTGAAGCAGGGCCTGCCCAAGATTCCGACGAACATCCTCTCCACACGTCTGAAGGAGTTACAGGAGGGAGGGGTGATCCGCCGTGTCGCACTCGCACGCTGCGGACTCGTCTACGAACTCACCGGATACGGGCGTGAACTCGAGCCGATCGTGCTTGCACTCGGCCGGTGGGGGTTCCAGTCGATGGGCGAACCCAAGGACGACGACATCGTCACCGCCGACTCGCTGACGATGGCTCTGCGAACCGCGTTCAGACCGGAATTCGCTTCAGCGCCACTCGATTTCCAGATGCAGGTCGGCGCCGTCGAGCTGCGTGCCCAGATCAGCGATGGCGAGCTGAAGGTAGTCCAGATCGCTCCCCCGGCACCGCCGGTGGGAGGCGCGCTGCCCAGCAGCGAGCCAGAACTGCGGTTCGCCACCAACCCCGGCATCCGCCACCTGATCGCGGGAACACTGACCCCTGCCCAGGCCGTGAAGCAGGACATCGTCACCATTCTCACAGGCAACCTGAAACTGCTCGAGCGATTTGCGGAACTCTTCCGGATCGAACAGCGATGAGTTTGAGTGCGCAAAGCGGTCATATCTGGTGAAAGCACTCTCTGCCTATGCTTGCGGCGCCCTGTCGTCGTGACCTGGAAGGACTTACCGATGACCGTCACGAAATCGACCTTGCTGGATGCGACTCGGACGCAACGCGCATCTCTGGCCGATGACCTACGCGAATTGACCGACGAACAGTGGGCGACCGAGTCTCTGTGCACGGGGTGGACGGTGGAGGATGTCGTCGCACATCTGACGGCAGCGGCATCGCTGGGCAGAGTGGGTTGGACTGTCAGCGCAATCGGCGCCCGGTTCGACTTCGATCTGCACAATGCACGACGACTGGCCGAGCACCGAGGCCCCACACCCGCAGACACCTTGGCACGTTTCGAGCAGATCATCGACAGCACCGTCTCGACTTTCGGCCCCAAGGAGGCCTGGCTCGGCGAAGTCGTGATTCACAGTGGCGACATCCGCCGACCTCTAGGAATCCGCGACGAACCGCCGGTCGAGATCCTGACGCCGCTCGCCGCGTTCTACGCGAGCAGAAACTTCACTGTCGCAAGCAAATCGGCAAGCGAAGGCCTGCGACTGGAGGCAACGGACGGTCCCTTCGCTACCGACAGCAGCGGGCCGAAAGTGTCCGGGTCAACCTACGCACTCGTCATGGCGATGGCCGGCCGGACCGCCTTCTACGACGACCTAGAGGGACCCGGCGTGCACATACTTCGATGCACCGCCCCCAGGTGAAGGGACCTATCCCGTCACACGGAGTTCACTCGATCGAGTACCGCGTCGGCCAATTCGGTGGTGGCCTGTTCTGGGATCCAATGGCTTGCACCGGCCAGCTCGACAAACCGGTAAGTGCCCGAGAGGTTTTGCCCGCATCGCTCTGCGGCTGCGCGACCAACGGCCATGTCGTCGGCGCCCCAGACGTATGTCGTCGGAACTCCGACTGATGTCAGGTTTGCGAATTCGGCGCTCATCGCCCGATACCAGGCCAACGCCGCAGTAAGGGCGCCGGGCTCGCTGAGCAATCTCACGTGCTCGTCGACGAGTGCGCTGTCGATTCCATCGCCGAACATTGCCCGCAGCCGACGTGAGTTGCCGGCCAACAAGACCCGCTCGGCTGCGCCCTCTTTCCGGAACAGCCGGAAGTAGGCGGACCGACGCTGCTGATCTTCGTCGTGGCGCAACGCCCAGTTGAATGCCGCGGGATGCGGTATCGATGCCGCGGTCAACGTCCGAACCCGATCGGGGTGTTCCGCTGCGACAAACCACGCCACTACAGCACCCCAGTCGTGTCCGACCAGGTGAACGTCCGAAACACCAAGCGCGTCAAGTAATCCGATGACGTCGGAGACGAGGTATTCGATCCCGTAGTCGTCCGCGTCAGTCGGGCGCGCGCCGGGTGAGTAACCACGCTGATTCGGCGCGATCACCCGCAGACCGACACCGGTCAGAATTGTGGCCAGTGGCCTCCATGCAGCCTTGGTTTCGGGAAATCCATGAAGCAGCAATACCGGAACGCCGTCGGAGGGACCACCGATGTCGACATCGAACTCGAAGTCGCCGACACGGACTCGACTTTCGATCGAACTGCTACTCAACGCCACGTCGCAACCCTACCGACGACGGTTCCGATGCGGCCGCGCGAAGCTGGTTTACTGAGAAGCATCATCGACTACGCGAAGGTGCAAATGTGAATAGGTTCCAAAAGACTGCTGCGGCAGTAAACAAGGTCGTCCTTGCTGCGATGAGCGCCCCGGTTCTGGACAAGATTTTCGGCAAATCGATGGTCCTGATCACCTACACCGGACGTAAATCCGGCAAGACGTTCAGCCTGCCTGTGGCGTTCCGCCAGAAAGGGAACGAACTTCTCATCGGGGTTGCCATGCCTGACAAGAAGAACTGGTGGCGCAACTTTCTCGATGAGGGTGACCAGGTGACCGTCAAGCTCCAGGGAGTTGATCGCGCCGGGCATGCCGTCAGTCGTCGCAACGACGCTGGCCAGGTGTCGGTAAAGGTGACGTTGGCGACCGTCGGGAGCTAGGTCTGTTCCATTTCGTCTGAGTACAGAATATTCTGTACAATCAGATGATGGACACGTTGTCGCACACGGAGGCGCTCGCCCGATTCGGTTATGCGCTGTCGGATCCGACCCGTACCCAAATTCTGTTAATCCTGCGGACCGGTCCCGGGTATCCGTCGGACCTGGCCGAACGGATCGGCGTCTCTCGGCAGATTCTGTCCAATCATCTTGCGTGCCTACGGGGTTGCGGACTCGTCGTGACCGTGCCCGAAGGCCGCCGCAGCCGCTACGAGCTGGCAGATGCGCGGATCGGTCGGGCACTCGACGATCTACTCGGTCTCGTGCTCGCGGTAGATCCGTCGTGCTGTCCGGACGCCGAAGCCGAGGGGTGCTGCTGATGACTGCGCACCTGGGATCGACGCCTCGCAGTACCGGCCCCACCCCGCAGCGACGGGCGGTCCTCTCGCGGCGGATCCGACTGTTCGTGGCCGCGACGATCAGCTACAACGTCGTCGAAGCCGCGATTGCGCTCACCGAAGGCACACGTGTGTCGTCGGTGGCGCTGATCGGGTTCGGTCTCGACTCGGCGATCGAGGTTGCCTCCGCCGCAGCGGTGGCCTGGCAATTCTCGGCGCGTGACCCCGAAACGCGCGAAAAGGTAACCCTGCGCATCATCGCGTTTTCGTTCTTCGCGCTCGCCGCCTATGTCACCCTCGACGCGTTGCGAACCCTGTTCGGGATCGGGGAAGCGCAGCACTCGCCGATCGGGATCGCTTTGGCCGCAGTCAGTTTGGCGATCATGCCGGTGTTGTCCTACGGACAGCGCCGAGCCGGCCGCGAACTCGAGTCCCTGTCTGCGGTTGCGGACTCGAAACAAACATTGCTGTGCACGTACCTGTCGGGGGTACTGCTGGTGGGGTTGTTGCTGAACAGCCTGTTCGGTTGGTCGTGGGCAGACCCGATCGCCGCGTTGATCATCGCGGTCATCGCCGTGAAGGAGGGACGAAACGCCTGGAAGGGCGATTCTTGCTGCGCCACCCCACCCCTCGAGCTAGCGGGGCCCGACGACGACAGCGACTGCTGCCTCTGACACAACACGCTGTCGCGCGACTCAACCGATCCGCCCGATACGCGACACCTGGCCGCATAAGAAGGACTGCCGGGATACATCCTTTAGGGATACTTGCATACCCCCATGGGTATATGTCATATTGAGGTCCTGCAATACCCCTACCCGTATAGGGGGCCGTCATGCGATTGCGTGACACCGCGCCAGGCAGCCCATCATCGAAGTCGCCCTCGAGATCGACGTCCGCCGGCCGACTCGGCCGATTGGGTTCGGCAATGGTTGCGCACCGCCGTTGGGTATTCGGCGTGTGGTTGGTGACTCTGATCGTGCTCGGCGCGGCAGCACCATCGGTGTTCGCCTCGTTAGCCGGTGCGGGCTGGCAGGCCAACGGCTCGGAATCGGTCCGAGTCCGTGACCTGGCACAGCAACATTTCGGCGGTAACTCCTCAGCGGCCGTCCAGGTCGTCGTTCATTCCGATACCGCAGCTGTTACCGATCCCGAAGTGCAGCAGGCCCTCACCGAGGTTGCTGCAGTCTTTGCCCGCGACACCCGGTTCGGCACCGTCGTCCCGCCGCAGCCGGGAATGACGATCAGCCCCGACGGGCATACCGGCATTCTGATCGCGGGAGCGAACGCCAGCACCGACGAGATGGTCACAGCGGTCGACGAGCTGAAAGGCGAGTTGACTGGCCTTTCGAACGACGGCATCGAGGTGTACCCGACGGGCTCCTCCGCGCTATGGTCCGACTTCAACAAGGCCAACCACGATGCCATGATCAAGGCTGAATTGCTCTCCTGGCCAGTCACGTTGGCGATCATGGTCTTGGCTTTCGGCTCTCTGGTCGCCGCCGGATTGCCGCTACTTCTCACCGTTGCGGGGCTCGTCGCTTCGGCGGGCGGGCTCGTACTGCTCAATGGAGCGACGCCAATCTCGGTGTGGGCGATGAACTTCGCCATGATGTTTGCCCTTGCGCTCGGTATCGACTACGCCCTGTTCATCGTTTCCCGTTTCCGCGACGCCCTGCGCCACGCGGATCCCCGCACTGCCGTGGCCGAAACAATGGACACAGCGGGCAAAGCCGTTGTCCTGTCTGGTCTGACCGTTCTGGTGAGTCTGTCGGCAGTCCTTCTGGTGCCGGCGCCGGCGGTGCGAACGATGGCAGTCGGAATCATGCTCGCAGTGTTCTTCGTCTTGCTCGCCACGATGACACTGCTACCCGCGGTCCTTGGCGCACTCGGATCGAAGGTCAACACAGGATCACTGCCATATGCCAAGCGTCAGGTACACCACTCACCACGTTTCGCCGCCTGGGGTGAACTGCTGCACAAGTATCCGTGGCCGTTCGCAGTCGTCTCCGTCGGAATCCTGATCGCACTCGCGCTACCAGTGCTCGGCCTGAAGGTCGCAATGCCTTCGATCGCGGTCGTACCCCCGGACGCCCCCGTCCGGCAAGGCTATGAACTAGTGCAAGCGCAGTTCGGCGAAGGCGCACCCGGCGCGCTGCAGATCATCGCCCCGACCGCGGACGCTGCGACCACCGCCATAGCGTCAGGCCGTGTCGACGGGATTGCGATGGTGACCGCACCCCAAGCGTCCGGCGATGACTCAGGATATTCACTGCTGCAAGCAATTCCGCGTGTCGATCCGTCCGACGAGTCCATGAGCACGATTCTTCGCGACCTACGTTCACAACTACCCGACAGCGCGTTGGTCGGCGGTGCTCCTGCCGAAAATCTGGATCTGCAGCAAGCCTTGAACGACTACCTGCCGATCGTCATCGGGATCATTCTGGTCCTCGGTTTCCTGCTGCTGCTCTTTGCGCTACAGGCCCCGCTGATCGCCGTCCTCGGCACCTTGGTCAGCTTGCTGTCGACTGCTGCCGCGTTCGGGGTCGCGAAGCTGATCTTCCAGGACGGGCACGGGGCTGCGCTGCTGGGCTTCACCCCGCAGGGGTTCCTCGACGGCTGGGGTCCTGTGTTCTTCTTCGCGATGATCTTCGCGATCGCAATGGACTACACCGTGTTTCTGCTCGCCACCGCCAAGGAGCACTACGAAAAGACCGGAGACCCCAAGACCGCGCAAGTCGACGGAATGGCGCACTCGGGCCGAGTCATCTTCGCCGCCGCCGCGGTCATGGTCGCCGTATTCTTCACCTTCGCGCTTGCCGACCCGCTGCCGCCGAAGGAAATGGGGATCATCCTCGGCGTCGCCGTCCTACTCGACGCAGTCCTCGTCAGACTGATCCTCTTGCCGGTCCTGCTGCGACTGAGCGGCCACGCCGCCTGGTGGTCACCGGAGTGGCTGAGGAAAGCACTCCCTTCGATCACTTTCTCGCATTGATAATCCGACCCAGAAAGGCCCACACATGAGTACCTCCAGTTCGATATGCACTTCCCCGACAACAGGATTCAAGGGGTGGCCGGTTGAGCGACTCGTTCCGGCACTCGCAGCGCTTGTGGTGAGCGCTGGGCTCATACTCGGCGAAGTTCATTCGCCCTATTGGCGCCTAGTCAGCGCATTCGCAGCAGCGATCCTCGCTCTCTACGCGACAGCAGGGTGGTGCCCGGCCAGCCTGCTCATGCGGCGGGCCGGGGTACGCAGCCTCCGTTGTCCCGACACCAACACAGGAACGGAACCGAGATGAACATCGCACTGGCACCACGCTCGACATGCAGGCATGAACCCACAGATCATGGTCGAGGCCGCCGCCGGAGATGCCCCCCCTGGGTACTGTGGGCAAAGTAGTGCTATCACCGAAGGAGACTCCATGGTCGTCGACGAAGACAGCATCGCACTGGTTCTGAACCGGCTGCGACGCGCACACGGACAACTCGCAGGAGTGATCGGCATGATCGAAGCCGGTCGCGACTGCAAAGACGTCGTCACCCAACTCGCAGCCGTCTCGAGAGCTCTCGACAAAGCCGGCTTCAAGATCGTCGCCACCGGCATGCGGGAATGCATGACCGGAGCTACCTCAGACAACAAACAACCCATGACCGAAGCCGAACTCGAGAAGCTCTTCCTCGCTCTCGCCTGACCAAGAACCCTGAGAGGTCCGGGGCTCGAGGCTGGGTGCGGTCCAGGGTCGTGAACGCACTTCTTGGTCGAGCGCGGACGAGCAGTGAGCGGGATTGATATGCGCCTACTCTGCGCCGGCAGGGTGCCCCTCTTCGGACAAGTCGAGGCACAGGACCTGATGGTCGTCGAGCATCCGGCGAAGCGTTGCGTCGAGCGGCCAGGGAAACGTTAGTTCGTGGCCGAACCGGTCGTCCACCGCCACCGCCGCTGACCCCGACGGCAGGAGCGTCGCATCGGTCAGTTCGACGATCGACTCGAACAACGCTGGCGGCGCCGCGAGGTAGTACAGCGTCCGGCGAGCGCTCGACCCGCTCAACCCGGCGGCATACAACAGTCCGTACGGAGTGATCATCAAGCGATCCGAAGCGATCACAGCGTTGCCGGTGATTTTCTCGGTGTTGGCCCATTCCACCGCAGCAGTCCGGGCTTCTGCCACGCGCCTTCGGGTGTCGTCGGAAAGCAACCTGTCGACATCTGCCCGACGCACCCGAGGGTAGGACTCGGTCCCCAGGTCGAAATGGCGTTGCAGGACCTCGTCGAAGAAGTTGAACAACCGCTCGCTCATCGCCGCTCCTCCCCTGGTAACTTACGCGCCCTGTGGCCGCAGGTCACCGTTGAGCGCAGTCCCGATCCGCGCGCGGCTCGTGTCTAGAGCTTCGCGATCAACTCGAAGATCGCCGGCTGGAACGCTGGATTGGCGTTGGAGACACCCGTAAATGCACCGATTGCCGCACCGAGTGCCGCACCCGGGATGCAGCCGACAAAGAAGAACAAGATGCACCCGACGACGGCGCCGATGGTGGTCCCGATTCCTGCCGACATTCCCCCACCGTTGGTCCACCCGATCTGCGCTTGGCGAATCAGGTTTTGGTAGGCGTCGTTTCTGGCATCGACTTCATGCAACGGCAGTGCAGCTGCGACATTGGACGTGTCGGGCGTGAGGGTGAGCCTTCGTCCAGCCTCGTCGATGAAGGCAGAGATCGGAAACACGTTGCCGCGCACCGAATACGCCGTCGGAAGGCTCAGAATCGTAGCCCCCGCGCCGTTCAGCACATTGACGGTGTGTCCGGATTCGGCTATTCGGAATGTACCGTTCTCGAGAATCGTTTCGACGGATCTGCCGTCCGGCCCCATCGCGGTCCGGTAGTTCACGCTCGCACCGTTGGACGGCGGTTCCGGGCTTGCGCTCACGGTCCCTGTGCCGATCCCCATCGTCGCGATGACAAGAACAGAAACAGCGGCGGCTTTTCCAAGTCTCACGAGAGCTCCCTTTGCGGTAGGAAGACGGGCCCGATCAGGTCGCAGGACCGCCCGGAACAATTCGATAGTAACCCTCGGATTGCCACCGAATTCGCATATCCGCAGTACTCGGCGATTCATTCAGTTCCCGATTTACTCCGCACCAATTCCATTGTTGTGCAACGATTCTTGGACTACCTAGCGGACTCCTGGGCGCGCGCTTCCGTGTGCATCGAAGTCCTTACTGGAACGAGTTCGGTTCGCAATGCTGCGATTTGAGCCGTCAAGTCCGCGACCTGCGACCGTGTCGCCGCCTGATTTGCCTCGTCTTCTTCTGCGACTCGCTGGACCAACCACGACGCCAACGTTGCAGTGACCACCCCGAGCAGAGCGATACCGCCGAGCATCAACGTCACCGCAATCAACCGACCAGTGTTGGTGACCGGCTGATAATCGCCGTAGCCAACGGTGGTCACCGTCGCAGCGGCCCACCATAGAGCCTCAGCGAATGTCGTGATCTTCGCGCCAACAGCGTTGCGCTCCGTCTCGAGCATCGCCAATGATGCGACGTAGATCAGCAGCACAGTCGATCCTGCCGTGTACGCGACGACCCGGCCCCGAAGCGCGCCGAGGCCGACCGATCGATGCAGAACATTCATCATCGTCAGGAGCCGAAGCAGCCGCAGCGGACGCAGCATCGGCAGCGCCACGATCGCAAACTCGTGCAGATGGCGGACGAACCATCGCCGGCGCTGATCCGCGATGAACCACCGCACCGCATAGTCGGCAGCGAAACCGAGCCATGTTCCCAGCATCACCAACTCTCCGACGCGAGCCGCGACACCATGAGGCTGGGCGAGAACAATCCACGTGTACGTACACAAGAAGACGAGCGCCGCGGCAGTGAGCGGCCATTCAGTCAGTTGCTTCCATCGGTTCTCGGTCACTCCGGGAATCTACTCTCGAGACCGGGCTCTCGAGCTGATGGTTATGGTCGGAGTTACTCGACCGATGCGACCGTAACCATCAGTTCGGCAGTCGAATCCTGCTCGAAGTGGGAAATTTGCCCGTGGGGTTCCAAGGATCCACCGCGAATGCAGTGTCGCGAGGTTCGGTGCTCAGTGGGGCCGTCGCCGGTGCGACGCTGCTCGCATTGTCGTCGTGTACGTCGAAGGAGTCGTCTGCGCCGCTCGACCACCATTGCCGATGGGTAGGGGACGTGCACCGAACACGGACTTTCGGTTCGCACGATCTCGCGCGATACGTCAGAAAGTCCGTTCTCGATGGGCAGCGGCCGGTCTATCCACGACGGATCGCCTCCGGATTCAGGTCGGCGATCGTTGGATACCCGTCGACAGCCATCAGCAGGTCGGCCTCAGCGAGCAGCATGCGCAGCACGTGGACGAGACCGTCGACGCCGCCGAGCGCCAGCCCGTACGCGTACGGGCGCCCGATGCCGACAGCCGTCGCACCCAGGGCCAACGCCTTGACGATGTCACTGCCATTGCGGACCCCGGAGTCGAACAGGACCGGCAGCCCGTCAGCGGCCGCAACAACGTCGGGTAGGTGATCGATTGCCGCGACACCGCCGTTCGCTTGCCGCCCACCATGATTCGAGCAGTAGATGCCGTCGACGCCGGCGTCCTTCGCGCGTCGTGCGTCCTCGGGATGACATATTCCCTTCAGCACGATGGGAAGCTTGGTGAGCGACCTCAGCCACTCGAGGTCGTCCCACGTCAGTGCGTTGCCGAAAATCGAGATCCAGGTCAGGATCGCGGTTTTCGGATCCTCCTCCGGCGACTTGGCGAGCAGTCCGCGGAACACGGGATCGCTGAAGTAGTTCGCCAAGCAATGCCCTCGCAGCTGCGGAAAGTTGGACGTCGACAGGTCGCGCGGCCGCCAGCCCGGCACCCAGGTGTCCAGCGTGACAACAATCGCCTTGAATCCGGACGCCTCCGCACGGCTGACGAGGCTCTGCGCGAGGTCCTTGTTGGACGGCGTGTACAGCTGGAACATCCCCGGTGTGCTGCCGAAGTGCGTGGCGACATCCTCCATCGGGTCCACGGTCAGCGTCGACATGACCATCGGGACGCCGGTCTTCGCCGCGGCCTGCGCGGTGGCAATGTCACCGTGACCGTCCTGCGAACACAGCCCGATGACACCGACGGGGGCCATGAAGATCGGCGTCGGCAGCGCCATGCCGAACAAGTCGATCGAGAGATCCCGTTCCTTCGACGCGCGCAGCATCCGGGGGATGAGGCCGTACTTCTCGAAGGCCGTCACGTTCACCCGTTGAGTGAGTTCATCCCCGGCTCCCCCAGCCACATAGGACCACACACTCGGGGGCAAAGCGTATTTCGCGCGTTCTTCGAGTTCTGTGTACGTCATCGGCATCGACGGCAGCACTCCGCCCAGACCGCCGAGGTAGATCTCGAACTGGTAGTCCCCAAAGCTGGACACGCGGAACCTCCGATGGTTACCCGGATTGCTGTTCTCGGCGAGTGTACGAGTCTGTCCACCACACAACGGCCCTATGCGGGAATATCTCGATCCTGCAATGGAATTCGCGCCATGCCCCAACCCATGTACCGTCGGGCAATGTCCTTCCATGCGCTTGGCAAGACGATCGTGATCATCGGACTGGTGGTGGCTGGGCTGTTCGGTGCCAGCTCCCCTGCGGCGGCGGATCAGACGCAAGACAGATGGGTGAACATTCCCGACACCGCAACCGTCGCTCACGGATTGGCCTGTGGCGGACGCATTGGCGGAGTGACCGTTTCGACGGACTCCCTGCCCGGACTTGTCTATGTTCGGCTGAACGCGACGTTCGTCGGCATATCGACGACGCCTGGCGTGCTCTGCTCTGTCTTCGCCACGCTGCGCTGGCGCAACTTGGATACCGGCGCTGTTGGTTCATGGTCCGCCGAGGTCAGCGGAGGATTGATCGACTTTCCGGCTGAGCCGTGGACACACCTCCAGTCGGGATCCGGCCGCGTCCAGGTCACACTGACTACAGATCGTCCGCACATCCCTAGCGTCGCGAATATCAACGTGTACTGAGTCAGCTGCGACGGAGCCGCGCGGCGATCACCGGGATCACGATCGCAGCTGCCACGAGATGCGTCACCATCAGAGTGAGTTTGGTGTCGACAGACGCATTCACGATCACGTCGGGGATGAGTGACAGTGCGGTCAGCGCAATCGTGGTGCGCACGAACGTGACTCGTGGATTTCCTGCCCAGCGGCGCAGGGCCGCTGCAAACACAATGCCGATGACGGCGAAGATCACGGTCAACTGAGCGAATCCCGCGAGCGGGATCTGCTCGCCTTCGATAGCCAGGGAAACGCCGGCAGCGTGGGCAACGGCCGCCACTGCCGTTGTAGCCGCAGCAGCTCCGAGCGCGGCCAGTGCTGCGGGACGCCAGAATGCGGGCGCCTCGTGTGCGCTGGTGCGGACGGCGGACGTGGTGTGAGCGGTGGTGGTCATGTCGATCTCCCTGTGTGGTGTGGCAGCCCATTGCCGCCTCTCATCAGTTCCACGAACAGGTCGGAGCGAATACGACAGTCTCGAAAGACTTTCTTTCAATCTCTTCCGACGAGGTGGTCG
>JBBSKP010000076.1:0-19856 GCA_038256175.1 Mycobacteriales bacterium | reverse complement strand
TGTGATGACAGTTTCACAGAGTTACGGCGGCCATAGCGATAGGGAAACGCCCGGACCCATTCCGAACCCGGAAGCTAAGCCTGTCAGCGCCGATGGTACTGCACCCGCCAGGGTGTGGGAGAGTAGGACACCGCCGAACATTTTTCACGAGAGGGGACCCAATCCATTGGGTCCCCTTTCGTCGTTTGTGGGTAGAACGTGTTTCGCCAAAACTTGATCGTGTGAAAGGGAGTTCCTGTGTCGGACAGAAGCGGTGAGCGCAAGTCTTTCCGCGGCGGCCCCCCAGCACAGCGGGGCGGGCGACCTGATGCGCCGGCCAGCCGTGGTGGGGCACGCAACGCGGGGCGACCGGACCAGGGTGCGCCTCGGCGCCGCGGCGGTGAAGGTAACTTCGCCGGCGGGCGTCCGTCGGACAGCTCGGCAGTGCGGCGTCCACCCCGTCCGGAGGAACCGGATCTACCTGATGATGTTGTAGCCGGTGACCTCGAGCCCGCAGTTCGTCGCGACCTGTTGAGCCTGGACAAGACGAATGCGGACGCCGTCGCTCGGCACCTGGTGATGGCAGCGAAGTTGCTCGAGGACGACCCTCGGCTAGCGCTCGCCCATGCTCGGGCGGCACGTCAGCGAGCCGGCCGGATCGCCGTTGTTCGCGAAACCGCTGGCGTCACCGCGTACCACGCGGGTGAGTGGGCCGAAGCGCTGTCGGAGCTACGCGCTGCACGGCGAATGTCGGGCGGGCCAGGGCTTTTGGCTGTCATGGCGGACTGCGAACGAGGACTCGGACGCGCGGAACGGGCAATCGAGCTCGGTCGCAGCGACGAGGCCCGTGCGCTCACGGGCGATGAGGCATCGGAGCTGCGCATCGTCGTGGCCGGAGCGCGGATGGACCTCGGTCAGTTCGATCAGGCTGTCGTCGCGCTGCAGACGCCCGACCTCGACCCGTCCCGAACCGGATCTGCGGCAGCTCGGCTGTTCTACGCCTATGCCGATGCGTTGGTCACCGCCGGTAGGCTCGAGGACGCCATGAAGTGGTTCATGAACGCCGCTGCGGCCGACCTGGACGACGAAACCGACGCCGAGGAGCGAATCTCCGAGTTAGCCGGCGACAGTGAGCCGACGGCGGCGAGCGGAAACAATGACGTAGCGAATGACGTAGCGAATGACGGATCGACGGAGGACTACACCGAGGACGAGCAGTGACGTCTGAATCGACGCTGCGTGCGGGCTATGACTCGCTGCTGCTCGATCTCGATGGAACGCTCTATCTCGGTAGCGAGGCCATCCCCGGGGCAAGCAAGGCCATCGAAGGCGGCTCGCAGCAGCTTATTTACGTCACGAACAATGCGAGTCGTAGCCCAGCCGATGTCGCCCGTCATCTGAGTGATCTCGGCTTTCCCGCCGATGACGAGGATGTCGTCACCAGCTCGCAGGCCGCAGCTCGCTTGCTGTCCGAGCGTGTCGAGCCTGGCTCCGCCGTGTTGGTCGTCGGCGCGGAAGCTCTCTGCGACGAGGTAGCTCGCGTGGGGTTGAGGCCGGTTCGTAGTGCAGCAGACGACCCTCGAGCCGTCGTCCAAGGTCATTCACCGGAGACTGCGTGGCCGATCCTCGCTGAGGCGTCGTATGCAATTCGAGCGGGCGCGCTGTGGGTGGCGGCCAATACCGACACGACGTTGCCGACCGAACGCGGCCTTGCCCCTGGCAATGGCGCGATGGTCGCCGCGCTGCGAGCGGCGACGGGCATCGACCCAATCGTTGCGGGTAAGCCCGCAGCGCCATTGATGGAAGATGCGTTGCGGCGCTGTGGATCTCGATCGGCGCTGGTGGTGGGGGACAGGCTCGACACCGACATTGCAGGAGCCAACGAGGTCGGGCTCGACTCACTCGCCGTGTTGACCGGTGTGAGTTCTGCCGATGACCTTCTGCGCGCGGTTCCGTCGATGCGCCCGACCTATCTCGCGTTCACGCTCGATGCGCTCAACGGTCCAATCGATTCGGACCGTTGCGGTTGGCGGGCGGCGATCGACGGTGCGAACATCGTGTTGGCTGGCGGAGGTGACGCATTGTCTGCGCTTGCGGTGACGGCGGTGGTCGCGTGGCAGAACCCGACATTCGAACGAGTTGTTGCCGAGGGTGCCGACGCCGAGCACGCGATCCGTGTGTGGAGTGACGGCACCGACAGAACAAGCCCGCGTGCCGTTTCGTTTCGAGCACCCGGCACCGAAATCGGATAGCGTTGTCGCCGATGAATATGCCGATTCCGCGTCCCGGACAGCACCGTCCCGAACAGCGCATGGCCAGGCCTAGCCATGCGTTCGAGTCGTCGTCGACGTTCGCGGACCCCGAACGCATTCACGCAGAGGTCGATGCCCTGCTCGGGCGCCTCGGCGACCGTGTTTCGGTAGCTGACGGCAGGCTCGAGAGCATTCCGGATCAGGCTCGGATACTCGAGCAGGCACACGACGTCTTGGTACAGGCGTTGGCCACCGTGGACAAGATCTGAGGTGGTTCGGCGGGCGCGAGTGGACGCCGAGCTGGTTCGCAGAGGGCTTGCCCGATCACGCGAACACGCCGTTGAGCTGATCGGTGCCGGTCGTGTGCTGATCGGAGGTTCGGTCGCGGTGAAGCCGGCGACAGCGGTCGAGCCGGGCACACCGCTGCTCGTGACTGAGGTTCCCGATGAAATCAGGTGGGCGTCGCGCGGAGCCCACAAGCTCCTGGGTGCATTGGAAGCGTTCGAACCGGCGGGACTGAGCGTCGAGGGTAAGCGGTGCCTGGATGCGGGCGCATCGACGGGCGGATTCACCGATGTCCTCCTCGAGCGCGGCGCCAAGGAAGTGGTCGCTGTCGACGTGGGCTATGGCCAGCTGGTGTGGCGTTTGCAGTCCGATGATCGCGTTCACGTGCACGATCGAACCAATGTGCGGTCGATCGATGTCGAGACGATCGGGGGCGCGGTCGAAGTCGTGGTCGCCGATCTGTCCTTCATCTCGTTGTCCCTGGTGCTTCCGGCGATGGCGGCGTGTTGCACGCCGAATGCCGACCTGATTCCTATGGTCAAACCGCAATTCGAGGCAGGTAAGGACCGCGTCGGCGCCGGCGGGGTCGTGCGCGATCCGGTCCTACGTGCCGAAACCGTTCTCGCCGTCGCGCAAACAGCGGCAACCCTGGGTTTGCGCACGATGGGTGCCGTAGCGAGCCCCTTGCCCGGGCCGTCGGGCAACGTCGAGTATTTTCTGTGGCTCCGGGCTGGTGCGGGCATCGACGCGGACAACCTCAGTCGGAGTTCCGAGCTGATAGAGCAAGCCGTGCAGGAGGGTCCACAGTGAGCACGTTGCCACCGCCGGTAGCAGGAGAACGCCGCGAGATTCTCATGGTGGCGCATCCCGGGCGATCCGAGATCACCGAAACTGCGCATCGGGCGGCGAAGATCTTCGAGGACGCTGGAATTGCGTTACGTGTGCTTGCTGACGAGGCATACAGCACCGGAATCGAGCCGACCGCGGCCGCGGGTTCGCCGGCGTCACGGCCGCAGGTGACTGTCGTCGACGCGGGTCCCGACGCTGCGGCGGGCTGCGAGATGGTCCTTGTACTCGGTGGCGACGGGACTTTCCTGCGCGCAGCCGAACTCGCGCAGTCGGCGTCGATTCCCGTTCTGGGTATCAACCTCGGTCGCGTCGGGTTCCTTACCGAGGCTGAGGCCCCGCATCTGGATGAGGCTCTGGCACAGGTGGTTCGGCGGGACTACCGGATCGAGCACAGGATGACCCTCGACGTCGTCGTGCAGCTCGACGACGAAATTATTGGCCGCGGCTGGGCGCTCAACGAAGCGAGCATCGAGAACGAATCACGGCTCGGCGTACTGGAAGTCGTGCTCGAGGTGGACGGTCGTCCGGTGTCGTCGTTCGGTTGCGACGGTGTCCTCATCTCGACACCGACCGGTTCGACTGCGTATGCCTTCTCGGCGGGTGGGCCGGTGATGTGGCCGGAACTCGAAGCGTTGCTGGTGATTCCGAGCAACGCGCACGCCTTGTTCGCGCGACCACTTGTCACAAGTCCCGAGTCGGTGATCGCGGTCGAGTCGGTGGCGAGCGGGCACAATGCCGTCGTATTTCTGGATGGTCGGCGCACGCTGGCCTTGCCGCGAGGTGGCAGGGTCGAAGCGGTGCGCGGCAGCAATCCGATCAGATGGGTGCGGCTCGATTCGGCACCGTTCGCCGACCGGATGGTTCGCAAGTTCGAACTACCCGTCACCGGCTGGCGCGGACGAAAGCATCACGGCGATTCAAGCGACGGGAAGTTCGACTGACGTGCTCGCAGAAATCCGGATAGACGGCCTCGGTGTAATCGCATCGGCCAGCGCCCAATTTCATGAGGGCCTGACGGTCCTCACCGGTGAAACAGGCGCGGGCAAGACGATGGTCGTCACCAGCCTGCACCTGCTCAGCGGCGCTCGCGCCGACCCCGGGCGTGTTCGCCTCGGAGCTAACCGCGCTGTCGTCGAGGGTCGTTTCACCACCGACGACATCCACGCAGTGGCCGCAACCGAAGTGGACCGCGTGCTCGAATCGTCGGGCGCTGAGCGGGACGAGGACGGCAGCATCATCGCGTTGCGCACGGTCGGCAGCGACGGGCGCTCCCGTGCCCACCTCGGTGGTCGCAGTGTGCCGGCGGGTGTCCTCTCCGATTTCACCGATCCGCTGCTCACAGTCCACGGCCAGAACGACCAGCTGCGGCTGCTGCGCAGCGACCAGCAGCGACGAGCATTGGACCAGTTCGCCGCGGATTCTGTCGGACCGTTGCTGGCCAAGTACGCATCGCTACGCCGCACGTGGCTTGACGCGCGCACCGAGCTGCAGGAACGGACCGAGAAGAGCCGCGAGCTCGCTCTGGAGGCCGATCGGCTCCAGCACGGTGTGGCTGAGATCGACGGTGTCGCTCCTGTTGCCGGTGAAGATGTGACGATCGTCGGCGAGGTTCGGCGACTCGGCGATCTCGATTCGCTCCGCGAAGCTGCGGTGGGCGCTCACAACGCGCTAGCGGGCGCTTCGGCCGACACCAGCGTATCGGTGGACGGGGACGGCGCGCTCGATCTGCTCGGCACCGCGAGATCCAGGCTGGACGGCACGGACGATCCAGCGTTGACGGTGCTTCGGCCACGGCTCGACGAAGCGATTGCCGTCGTCACCGATCTGACCGCGGAGTTGAGCGACTATCTGTCCGGGCTACCGACGGATCCCAATGCGCTCGACGCCCTGTTGAGCCGGCAAGCAGAGTTGAAGACCTTGACGCGGAAGTATGCAGCCGACGTCGATGGTGTCCTGGCCTGGGCGGAGCAGGCTCGCGAACGGCTCGGCAAGATCGACGTGTCGGCCGATGCGCTTGCGGAGCTGGCGAAGCGGGTCGACGAGTCGGCGCAGGCGCTCGCTGCGGCGGCAGTAAAGCTGTCTGCGGCTCGAGTGAAGGCCGCGACGAAGCTGTCCAAGGCGGTCAGCACGGAACTGGGCGGCCTCGCGATGGGAAAGGCGCGCCTCGAAGTCGACGTTCGCGAGAGGGCAGCCGGTCCGCAGGATCCGTCGCCGCTGACGATCGATGGACGCGAGCTGCACGCCGGTAGCTCGGGTGTCGACGAGGTGGAGTTTCGGCTGTCGGCGCACTCGGGTGCGCAGTCGCTGCCGATAAGCAAGAGTGCGTCGGGTGGCGAGCTGTCCCGCGTGATGCTTGCGCTCGAAGTCGTACTCGCCGGGTCCGAGCGCGGAGCCACGATGGTGTTCGACGAAGTGGATGCCGGAGTCGGTGGACGTGCGGCGGTCGAGATCGGCCGGCGGCTCGCCAGATTGGCGCGTACACATCAGGTCATCGTTGTCACACACTTGCCGCAGGTCGCGGCGTTTGCGGACACCCATTTGGTTGTCGACAAATCCGACAAGCGCGGCGTGGTGAACAGCGGCGTGCGGACGCTGACGGAAGACGAGCGGGTCATCGAGCTGGCGCGCATGCTGGCCGGGCTGGACGACACGGAGACTGGTCGTGCGCATGCTGAGGAACTGCTGGCGACAGCGAACGCGGAACGCTGCGCCTGAGGGGCGAACTACTCCATTGATCACGGAGTTCGTTGATCACGGAGTTCGTTGATCGCGGAGGTTTTTGATCACGGAGTTTCTGACGCAAACTCCGAGAGGAATTCGCCGAAACTCCGTGATCAATTAAAGAAGAACTTAGGCGCTGCGCTTCTTTGCTTCCTTGCTTGCGCCCTTGACGAATGCGGTGATCAGGCCGCGCAACCCGAGCTGCAGCACCTTCGCGGGCATTGGAACCTTCGGGGTGGAGTCCATTGTGTAGACGATCCGTGTGCCCTTGCCGGCGTCGGCGAAGGTGATGGTCCCGGTGTGGCTCTTGACGGGAGCGCCGGCGACGATCTTGTACTCGATGCGCTCACCGGGTACGAGGTTGGTGATCTGCTCGGACACGCCAACGGGGCCGAGTCCGAGGAAGTGGACAGCACCGACGCCCTGTCGCTCGGTGGTACCCGGTGTCTTCAGCCGAGTGCTCACAGGGAGGAAGTCGCCGTTGTTCTCGCGATCGGCGAAGATCTCGTACAGAACGGAGCGGGGCGCGTCGACAACGGTGTCGAGGGTGTAGCTGGCCATGAATGAACCTTTCTCCAACGGAATTACCTTGGCATACCCTTCCCTATCTTCGGGATCGGCGCGACATGGGCGTACCTTCGCCCTCGTTTTTGGGTGAACAGTTGTTGCCGATGTGACTGATGTGATAATTGGTTCGGCGCGCCTCAGCCTTCAGCAGCCGCCTGGGGGCCATCATCGAACACATGAAAATGCCGGCGTTGCTCGCCCGAAACACCGATACGCTCCCCGGGCTCAGCGGAATAGCTCGAGTCGACCGCAATACGTCGAGGCTGCTGCGCCGGGTCGGTCCCGGCGACGTCGTGGTGCTCGACGAGCTGGACATCGACCGCTTCACAGCCGACGCGCTGGTCGAGGCCGGTGTGCTGGCCGTGATCAACGCGTCACCGTCGATCTCCGGTCGATATCCGAACCTTGGCCCGGAAGTCATTGTCGCCAACGGTATTACGTTGATCGACACTGTCGGCGCCGAAGTCTTCAAGAAGGTGAAGGACGGCTCGAAGATCCGCCTGGACGAAGGCATCGTGTACGCGGATGAGCGCAAGCTCGTCGGTGGCACCGAGCTCAACGAAGCGGGTATCTCCGACAAGATGATCGAGGCCAAGAACGGGTTGGCCGACCATCTCGAGGCGTTCTCCGGGAACACGATCGAGTTCATCCGGACCGAGAGCCCACTGCTGATCGACGGCATCGGTGTGCCGGACATCGACCTGAACCTCAAAGATCGCCACGTTGTCGTGGTTGCGGACGGTGCCGATCACGTTTCGGACCTGAAGAACCTCAAACCGTTCATCAAGGAGTACGCACCGATTCTGATCGGTGTCGGCACGGGAGCGGACACGTTGATGAAGGCGGGCTACCGTCCCGACTTGATCGTGGGCGACCCCGAGTTCATCACGAGCGCGACGCTCAAGTGCGGCGCCGAGGTTGTGCTGCCTGCCGACTCCGACGGGCACGCCAAGGGGCTGGAGCGAATTCAGGACCTCGGAATCGGCGCGATGACGTTCCCGGCATCGGGTGCACCGGCCGATCTCGCGTTGCTGCTTGCAGATCACCATGGCGCCGCTCTCATCGTCACGGTCGGTGCCGCGGCCTCGCTCGACGAGTTCTTCGATCGTGGCCGCCGCGACAGCAATCCGGCGACCTTCCTCACGCGGTTGAAGGTCGGACCGAAGCTCGTCGATGCCAAGGCTGTCGCGACGCTGTACCGCAGCAGGGTCTCCGGCGGTGCAATTGCGCTGCTGATCCTCGCGGCGCTGGTGGCGGTCATCGTGGCACTCGTTGCGTCGAACATGGGCGCGGAGACGTTGGATTGGGCGATCGACCTCTGGAACCGCCTCGCGGTCTGGGTTCAGGGGCTGCGCGAGTGATTTCATTACGCCAACACGCGATCTCGATAGCCGCAATCTTCTTGGCGCTGGCCATTGGGGTCGTGCTCGGCTCGCAAACAATCGCGTCGGGGGTGCTGTCAGGCCTTCGAGACGACAAGTCGGACCTACAGAACCAGATCGACGAACTGCAGCACTCGAACAACCAGATGAAGGTGGCACTCGGCGCTGCGGACGGATTCGACTCCGCGACAGCGGGTCGCATCGTGCGCGACACGCTGGCGCAGCGCAGCGTGGTCATCATCACTACGCCCGACGCCGATCCGGGTGATCTCGATGGTGTCATCCGCACCGTCGAGGCGGCTGGCGCGTCGGTGACCGGTAAGGTCGCGCTGACCGATGCTTTTGTCGACGCGGCAAGCGGTGACCGGTTGCGGACCACGTTGACGAACATCATCCCGGCGGGAATTCAGCTCAGGACGGGTGCCGTCGATCAAGGCAGTCTGGCCGGCGACCTCCTCGGTTCGGTGTTGCTGTTGAACCCGGCGAACGCGGCACCGCAGAGCACTCCGCAGGAATTCACGCTGGCACTCGACACGCTGCGCAGCGGTGGATTTATCGGCTATGACCAGGTTCAACCCGCTCAGCTGGCGATCGTGTTGACCGGCGACGGCACCGGTGCCGACGCGGGTAACCGTGGTGCTGTGGTGGCCCGCTTCGCAGGTGCTCTCGACGGGCGCGGCGCAGGCGTCGTACTCGCAGGGCGTCCTGGTTCGGCACTGGGTAACGGTCCGATAGCTGTCACGCGTGCCGACGCTGGACTATCCGCTGCGGCGTCGACTGTCGACAATGTCGATCGTGAGGCAGGACGGATCACTACGGCTCTTGCGTTGCAGGAGCAGCTGAACGGAGTGGTCGGGCGGTACGGCACCGGGCCAAAGGCGACAGCGGTGACTGTGGGCGCGAAGCCGAGCTAGGCAGATCGGACGGGCGCGTCTTTCGCAGCAAACCGTGTGCAGGTGTTACCGTGAAGACCCGTGGGACAGCAGGCCCCAGCACCATTTCAGAGTCAAGTCCTGCAGGGTTTTCACGGGAGAGTCATTGACAAGCTCACGCATTCGTTCGCGTACCGCCACCAAGCACATCTTCGTCAGCGGCGGAGTCGCTTCCTCACTTGGTAAGGGTCTGACCGCGTCGAGCCTCGGCCAGTTGCTGACCGCGCGCGGGTTGCGGGTCACCATGCAAAAGTTGGACCCATACCTCAACGTCGATCCCGGCACGATGAACCCGTTCCAGCACGGCGAGGTTTTCGTCACGGAAGACGGCGCCGAGACCGATCTCGATGTCGGCCACTACGAGCGCTTTCTCGATCGGGATCTGTCGGGATTCGCCAATGTGACTACCGGGCAGGTGTATTCGACCGTCATCGCGAAGGAACGCCGCGGCGAATACCTCGGTGACACCGTCCAGGTGATTCCGCACATCACCGATGAGATCAAGCGCCGGATCCTTGCGATGCGGGCGCCGGACCTGCAGGACCAGACGCCGGACGTGGTGATCACCGAGATCGGTGGCACCGTCGGCGATATCGAATCGCAGCCGTTCCTCGAGGCTGCCCGCCAGGTCCGCCACGACGTCGGTCGGGAAAACGTCTTCTTCCTGCACGTGTCGCTCGTGCCGTACCTTGCCCCGTCGGGTGAGCTCAAGACGAAGCCGACCCAGCACTCCGTTGCTGCGCTGCGCAATATCGGTATCCAGCCGGACGCGCTGATTCTGCGCAGTGACCGTGAGGTGCCGCCCGCGCTGAAGAACAAGATCGCCCTGATGTGTGACGTCGAAGTCGACGGCTGTATCTCGACTCCCGACGCGCCATCGATCTACGACATTCCCAAGGTGCTGCACAGCGAGGGCCTCGATGCCTACGTCGTCCGCAAACTGGGTTTGCCGTTCCGGGACGTGGATTGGACGGTGTGGGGCGATCTCCTGCGCCGGGTGCACGAACCGCGTGAGTCGGTCGAGGTAGCGCTGGTTGGCAAGTACGTCGATCTCCCCGATGCCTACCTGTCGGTGACCGAGGCGCTTCGCGCAGGCGGGTTCGCGCACCGAGCCAAGGTGGACATTCGCTGGGTCGCCTCCGACCTGTGCGAGACCCCGGCAGGTGCCCAGGCGGCGCTGAAGGGCGCGGATGCGGTCCTTATCCCGGGCGGTTTCGGCATCCGGGGGATCGAAGGCAAGCTGGGCGCGATCACCTACGCCCGCACCCGGGGCGTTCCGCTCCTCGGATTGTGTCTCGGGTTGCAGTGCGTGGTGATCGAAGCTGCACGGTCCGTCGGTCTCGACGATGCCAACTCGGCCGAGTTCGACCCCGAGACCGAGCATCCGGTGATTTCCACGATGGCCGATCAAGAAGAAATCGTTGCCGGCGAAGCCGATCTGGGCGGAACGATGCGCCTCGGCGCGTATCCGGCAATCTTGGTGAAAGGCTCGGTGGTGGCACAGGCGTACAGCACCGAGAACGTCTCCGAACGCCACCGTCATCGCTACGAGGTGAACAACGTCTACCGCGACAAGATCGCCGAGAGCGGTTTGCGATTCAGTGGTACGTCGCCGGACGGTCACCTTGTCGAATTCGTCGAGTTGCCCGCTAGCGTGCACCCGTTCTTCGTTGCGACGCAGGCTCATCCGGAGCTCAAGAGCCGCCCGACTCGTCCGCATCCGTTGTTCTCCGCTCTGGTGAGTGCGGCCTTGCGGTACAAAGCAGCCGAGCAGTTGCCCGTAGACATCCACGGAGACAGCAACGGTGAAGGCGCGTCAGTGGCAGCAGAGGACTCTGCCTCCGATGACGTTGCCGTCAAATCGGTTTCGTAGTGACAGGCACGCCAGCCGAGCCCGGTAAGCACGAATTCGACACCGTGTCTTCGCGAGCGGTGTACGAGGGCAAGATCTTGACGCTGCGCCTCGATGAGGTTGCGATGCCGGGTGGCCATGTTGCCGAACGAGAAGTTGTCGAGCATTACGGTGCTGTCGCCGTCGTGGCAGTCGACGACGCTGGACGGCTGGTACTGATTCGTCAGTACCGCCATCCGGTCGGTACGCGGCTACTGGAGCTACCTGCCGGATTGCTCGATGTCCCAGGCGAAGACGCCGTCGAGGCTGCGAAACGGGAACTTGCGGAGGAGACCGGCCTCGCTGCCGGCAGCTGGTCGGTGCTCGTCGATGTCGCCTTGTCGCCCGGTTTCACCGATGAGGCATTGCGGGTCTATCTGGCAGAGGAGCTGACGCAGACCGATCAGCCAACGCCGGAAAACGAAGAAGCCGACTTGCAGCTGGTGCGCATGACGATCGAGGAAGCTGTGCACGCCACGCTGAGCGGCGAAATCGTCAATGCGACAGCAGTTTCCGGAATTCTAGCGTTGGCCGCCGTGCGGTCGGCGGGTGTCGAACTTCGACCCTCCGACGCGCCGTGGGCAGGACGGCCGACAGCGTTCGCGCGGCGCAAGGCTGCGGCTGAGCCGGCGCGCGAGGGCTAGCGTGCTCGCGCGCCAACTGCAGACCTACCTCGATCACCTTGCGGTCGAGCGCGGTTCGGCGCCCAACACGCTGAGTTCCTATCGACGCGATCTGGAACGGTATCTGGCGTTTCTTGCCGAAAGGGGAGTCGATTCGCTTGCCTCGGTGGGTGAGGCGGACGTGAGTGACTTCGTCGTTGCGTTGCGCCGCGGCAACCCCGACGCCGACGTTCCGGCGCTTGCAGCGAGTTCGGCGGCGCGGGCGTTGATCGCCGTCCGGGGTCTGCACAAATTCGCTACCGCGGAAGGGATTACGGCAACGGATGTCGCACACGCAGTCAAGCCGCCCACGCCGGGCCGCCGCCTGCCGAAATCCCTACCACTGGACAGTGTCCTGGCGCTCCTCGAAGCTGCCGGCGGATCCGGCGCGATGGATGGACCGCGTTCGTTGCGTGATCGGGCCCTGCTAGAGCTTCTGTATTCCACGGGTGCTCGAATTTCGGAGGCCGTCGGGCTCGACGTCGATGACATCGACACCGAGAACCGTGCCGTGGTGCTGAGCGGCAAGGGCGGCAAGCAGCGATTGGTTCCGATCGGCCGGCCGGCAGTCGCGGCGATCGACGCATACCTGGTGCGCGGGCGTCCTGCGCTGGTGTCGCGCAGCAACCACGCGCTCTTTCTGAATGTGCGCGGCGGTCGGCTGTCGCGCCAGAGTGCGTGGCAGGTGCTCCAATCCGCCGCCACGAAAGCCGGTATCTCGACGAGCGTGTCACCACACACGCTGCGGCACTCGTTTGCCACGCACCTGCTCGACGGCGGCGCCGATGTGCGTGTGGTGCAGGAGCTTCTGGGACATGCTTCCGTGACGACCACGCAGATCTATACATTGGTCACGATCAGTTCGCTTCGCGAAGTCTGGGCAGGCGCGCACCCGCGGGCGAGATAACCATTGGTATCTCCGACAATTCGGTCCTCCTGCGTTTAATGTGAGCTGACTCAATCGCGCCGAGAAATGGGACCGCCATGAACAACCTTGCCAAGATTGCCTTTTGTGGTGCCGCAACCGGACTTCTGCTGCTGAGCGGCTGCTCGAGCGAGAAGAAGGTCGACAAGGACGACGTTGCCAAGCAGATCAGCACGCAACTCGAGAGCCAGGTCGGTCAAGCGCCGGAGAAGGTCGAATGCCCCGAAGACCTGAAGGCGGAGAAGGATGCGACGCTTACCTGCACGCTTACGGACGGTAGCGATTCCTATGGGGTGAAAGTCACCGTGACGAGCGTCGACGGCGACAACGTGAAGTTCGACATCAAGGTCGACGATCAGCCGAAGTAGCGAAACCGGCTGACATCTGTCACAAACGCCACACACGTCACTAGCACGGGTGTGCTTCGCCTCTGCGCAGCGTGTCCGACCGCAGTTTCGCGTGGGGGAGGCGGTAGCGTCTAGCCAGACGTGAGGGCAATTGTGATCAGACTCGGGGCGACAGGGCAGAGGAGCATCGGACCGTGAAGGCACCGCAGCGACCAGCAGCGGAGTCCGTGGGGGCGAGCGATGGCGCTCTGTCCGCAGGCGACATGGGACCGACAGGCCGACCCATACGCGACATTCCTGAACCTGTTCCGCTCTCGAGCCATGGGCCTGCCCTGATCATCGCCATGTGCAATCAAAAGGGTGGCGTCGGGAAGACCACCTCGACGATCAACCTCGGTGCGTCGCTCGCGCAGTACGGGCGGCGGGTTCTGCTCGTCGACCTCGATCCGCAGGGCGCGTTGTCGGCAGGCCTCGGCGTTGCCCACCACGACCTCGAGCTCACCGTGCACAACTTGCTCGTCGAGCGGCATGTCTCGATCGACGATGTGCTGATGCGCACTCGGGTCGAGGGAATGGACTTGTTGCCAAGCAACATCGACCTGTCCGCGGCGGAGATCCAGCTGGTCAACGAGGTCGGCCGGGAGCAGACGCTGGGTCGCGCGTTGCATCCGATTCTCGATCGATACGACTACGTGCTGATCGACTGCCAGCCCTCGCTCGGTTTGTTGACCATCAATGCGCTGGCGTGCGCCGACGGTGTGATCATTCCGATGGAATGCGAATACTTCAGCTTGCGCGGGCTTGCTTTGCTCAACGACACGGTCGACAAGGTGCGTGATCGGCTCAATCCGCGGCTGTCGCTGTCGGGGATCGTCGTCACGATGTTCGATCCGCGGACGCTGCACGCACGTGAGGTGATGGCACGTGTGGTCGAGGTGTTCGGTGATGTCGTCTACGACGCGGTGATCAACCGCACTGTGCGATTCCCGGAGACCAGCGTCGCCGGTGAACCGATCACGACATGGGCGCCGAAATCTGGTGGCGCATTGGCGTATCGGGCGTTGGCGCGTGAGGTCATCTACCGGTCGGGCAAGTGACGGGGGAGACTGCCGCGCCGACAGAAGAGCCGAAGGGTTTTCACGTCCGGCTGCGGAATTTCGAGGGTCCCTTCGATTTGCTACTGACGTTGATCACCCAGCACCGCCTCGACGTGACCGAAGTTGCGCTGCACACGGTCACCGACGATTTCATCGCGTACACAAAAGCACTCGGCCGCGAGATGGAGTTGGATCAGACCACCGAGTTTCTGGTCGTCGCGGCAACGCTGCTCGATCTGAAGGCCGCCAGGTTGCTGCCCTCGGGCGATGTCGAAGACGCCGAGGACTTGGCGTTGCTGGAAGCGCGAGATCTGCTGTTCGCTCGCCTGTTGCAGTACCGGGCCTACAAGCAAGTCGCTCAACTGTTTTCGGAGTTGGAGGCGGCAGCCCTGCGCCGGTATCCGCGCTCGGTGTCCCTCGAAGACCGGTTTGCGGGGCTGCTTCCGGAAGTCATGCTGGGAGTCGGGTCGGCTCAGTTCGCGCAGATTGCAGCGCTCGCGTTCAGTCCGCGTCCGGTGCCGACCGTTGGACTCGATCATCTGCACACACCGAAGTTTTCGATCGCCGAGTTGGCGCAACAAGTACTCGTGATTCTGCAGACCCGCGGTGCCGGCGAGTGGACGACCTTTCGTGAACTGATCGCCGATTGTGGGCATCCGGCGGAAATCGTCGGTCGTTTCATCGCTTTGCTCGAGCTCTATCGAGACAAGGCGATCGAGTTCGAGCAGGAAAATCCGCTCGAAGAGCTATCCGTGATGTGGACCGGCGTCGACGGCGCGATCACGCGGACAATGGACGAGGACTACGGGTGAACGACGTGAGCAATTTCGACTTGGAACCCGACCAGGAACCCGACGAGCAGGCCGCCGACGCCGAGGCGGCAGACGCCCCGTCCGACGACGCTGCCGAGGCCGTGCCACTCGATGACGCCGATCTGCGGTCGGCGCTCGAAGCCATGCTGCTTGTCATCGACTCACCGGCGCCGAGTTCGTTGCTGGCATCGGCGGTGAGAGACGACGCCGAACGGGTCGAAACAATGTTGCGCCGGATGTCGGCCGAGTTGACGGCGAATCGCAGCGGGATCGACCTCAGATACGTCGGAGACGGCTGGCGGTTCTACACCAGAAGCGAGTTCGCGCCCTATGTCGAGAGGATGCTTCTCGACGGTGCGCGCAGCAAACTGACCAGGGCCGCTTTGGAAACTTTGGCAGTTGTGGCATACCGTCAACCGTTGACCCGAGCGCGGGTCAGTGCGGTTCGTGGAGTCAACGTGGACGGCGTCATGCGTACGTTGCTCGCCCGCGGACTTATCGCGGAGGTCGGCGTCGATCCGGATTCCAACGCGACGCAATACTCGACGACGGAGCTTTTTCTCGAGCGACTCGGGCTGGCCTCCCTGGCCGACCTGCCTGCGCTCGCTCCATTGCTGCCGGATGTCGACTTGATCGACGAGATCAATGACAGTGTGGAGATGGACAACAGATTTGCCCGGATGAGACCGAGTCCGGCATCCCCGCCGCAGACGGCGACGGATATTGATACCGAAGATTGACAGGACAAAGTGAATAGACCCGCTCGCCGAGATGGCACACCGGACCGCAACAACAAACGAACACCACCAAGGGCCGCGAAGGCGCCTGGGAAGTCGTCGGGGAAACCTCCACGCTCCCCGGGATCGCCCGACTGGCGGGAAAAGCCTGGTCAGGCTCCTAGATCGGCGAAGCCGCCCGCTAAGCCCGTCAAGCCTGGGAAGTCGCCGAAACCGGAGCGCAAGCACGTGGCGCCCACCAAGTTGAGCAACGCCAAACCCGCGAAGCACCAGAATGCAGAGAGCGCACCGCGCACGGCTCAGGCGCGCTTGCCTTGGGGTGAAGGTGTTCGCCTGCAGAAGGTCCTTGCCAAAGCCGGTGTCGCCTCACGGCGCGCGGCAGAGGAAATGATCGCTGCAGGTCGCGTCGAAGTAGACGGCCGCATCGTCACCGAGCAAGGAATGCGGGTGGATCCGACGACCGCGATCGTGCGCGTTGATGGCACTCGCGTGATGGTCCAAGAGGAGCTGGTGCACCTCGCGATGAACAAACCGCGCGGCTGGCAATCCACGATGTCGGACGATCTCGGTCGGCCGTGTGTCGGGGATATCGTCGCCGAACGCATCGTTGCCGGGCAGCGGTTGTTCCACGTCGGACGCCTCGATGCCGATACCGAAGGCTTGTTGTTGCTCACCAACGACGGTGATCTTGCTCACCGGCTGATGCATCCGTCGTTCGAGGTGTCGAAGACCTACCTCGCGACCGTATCGGGTGTTGTCGCCAGGGGGGTGGGCAAGCAGCTCAAGGAGGGCGTCATGCTCGAGGACGGACCAGCGAAGGTCGACCAGTTCTCGATCGTCGACGTCGCCGACGGCAAGACTTTGGTGAAGGTTGTGCTGCACGAGGGTCGCAAGCACATCGTGCGTCGACTCTTCGAAGCTGTGGAACATCCGGTGGTCCGTCTCGTGCGCACCGATATCGGACCGGTGACACTCGGTGACCAGAGGCCGGGAACAATGCGCGTGCTCGGCCGAGACGAGGTCGGCAAACTGTACGAGGGGGTCGGCCTGTGACAACGGATTCAGGCGCTTTGATCGTCGCGATGGACGGCCCGTCGGGCACCGGAAAATCGAGTGTCTCGCGCATGCTCGCGAAGCGCCTCGGCGCCCGCTACCTCGATACGGGAGCGATGTATCGCGTTGCGACGCTGCAGGTGTTGCGAAGCGGAATCGAGCTGACCGACCCCGAAGGGATCGTGTCGGCTGTCGCGGATCTGCCTTTGACGATCGGTACCGATCCGAGCGGCGAGGTTGTGCAGCTCGGTGGCGAGGACGTTTCGGACGAAATTCGTGGTGGCACAGTCACAAAGGCTGTCTCCGCCGTCTCGGCAGTGCCGCAGGTTCGCGATCGATTGGTCGCGTTGCAACGTCGGTTGACCGACAGTGCGGAGCGAATTGTGGTGGAGGGCAGGGACATCGGGACGGTCGTGCTGCCCAACGCAGACGTGAAGATCTACCTCACCGCATCGCCTGAGGCGCGGGCGCAACGGCGCAACGAGCAAAACATCGCCGACGGTCGCGGCGACGACTACGAGGCGGTGCTCGCCGATGTGCAGCGCCGCGACAATCTGGACTCGACGCGCAAGGTCTCACCGCTGCGTCCGGCGGAGGATTCAGTGATCGTCGACACGAGCGAGCTGGGCATAGAAGCGGTCATCGACCGGTTGTACGACGTTGTGTGTGAACGAACCGGAGCTATGAGATGACAGACGGAATTGGTACCGAGTACACCGGAGACGGTATCTGGAACGAGGAATCCGATTGGGAGGTCGGCGATTTCGTCGACGAACTCAATCCTGATGCCCACATTCCGGTACCGACCCTCGCGGTGGTCGGCCGGCCGAATGTCGGTAAGTCGACCTTGGTGAACCGCATCATCGGTCGTCGTGAAGCCGTCGTCGAGGACGTTCCCGGGGTGACCCGAGACCGCGTCTCGTACGAGGCGAACTGGGCAGGCCGCAAGTTCATGGTGCAAGACACGGGCGGCTGGGAGCCTGACGCGAAGGGCCTGCAGCAATCGGTGGCACGGCAAGCCGAGATGGCGATGCAGACTGCGGACGCAATCTTGCTGGTCGTCGACGCTGTTGTCGGAGCAACGGCAACCGACGAGGCGGTCGCACGAGTGCTTCGCCGCTCGAAGACCCCGGTCATCTTGGTGGCCAACAAGGTTGACGATGAGCGGTCCGAAGCCGAAGCGGCAGCGTTGTGGTCGCTCGGGCTCGGACAACCGCGTTCGGTGAGCGCTACGCACGGCCGTGGAACAGGCGACCTGCTCGACGATGTCCTCGCGATCCTGCCCGAGACTCCGCGTGAAGGCACCGGCGTCGGTGGCCCACGTCGAGTTGCTCTCGTCGGTAAGCCGAACGTCGGCAAATCCAGCCTGATCAACAAGTTGGCGAATGACGAGCGCGCCGTTGTGCACGACGTTGCGGGCACGACGGTGGATCCTGTCGACTCGCTGGTCGAACTCGGCGGCAAGGTGTGGCGCTTCGTCGATACCGCAGGCTTGCGCAAGCGGGTCTCGCACGCGAGCGGCGCCGAGTTCTACGCGTCGTTGCGCACCAAGGGTGCGATCGATGCAGCCGAAGTGGTGATCCTCCTGATCGATGCTTCGGAGCCGCTCAGCGAGCAAGATCTGCGAGTGCTCAGCATGATCGCTGACGCCGGCCGTGCGCTGGTGATCGCATTTAACAAGTGGGATCTGGTCGACGAGGATCGGCGCATGCAGCTCGAACGGGAGATCGATCGCGATCTCGCCCGCGTCCCGTGGGCGCAGCGAGTGAACATCTCGGCCAAGACCGGACGTGCGGTGCAGAAGCTGGTGCCGGCATTGGAGCTGGCATTGGAATCGTGGGACAAGCGCGTCCCGACCGGCCGGTTGAACACCTGGCTGAAGGAAGTCATTGCCGCAACGCCGCCGCCATTGCGTGGTGGTCGTTTGCCGCGCGTGATGTTCGCGACGCAGGCCGCGACCCGGCCGCCGACATTCGTGCTGTTCACGACGGGATTCCTCGAGGCTGGTTACCGGCGGTTCCTGGAACGCCGGCTGCGTGAGGAGTTCAACTTCGACGGCAGTCCGGTACGTCTCTCGGTTCGTGTCCGCGAGAAGCGCGAACGCACCGGCAAGAGGTAGCTGTGATCGCATATCCGCTGCCGGATTCCTCGGCGAATGAGACCCCGTTCGAGACATCGTGGCCGGTCCGCCTTGCCGACACCGACGGCGATCAGCGTTTACGCCTCGATGCAGTCGCTCGTTATCTGCAGGACATCGGATACGAGCATCTGGACGCCGTCGAAGACGGGGACAATCACCGCGGCTGGGTCGTGCGGCGGACCGTCATCGATATCGTTCGACCGATCGAGTTCGGCGAGCGGGTTACGTTGCGCCGCTGGTGCTCTGCCACGTCGAATCGTTGGTGCAACATGCGTGTACAGGTGTGCGGCAGCAATGGCGGCCTCGTCGAGACGGAAGCATTTCTCATTCACTTCGGTGAGGAATCCGGCGTTCCGACGAGGATGAGCGATCGCTTCCTCGCGCCGATGCTCGCCCACACGACCGATCACCGTTTGCGGTGGAAGGCAGCATTGACCGAGCCGATGCCTGCGGTCGACGCTGAGGGCGTGGATGAGCTGGAGTTTCCGCTGCGCGTCGCGGACATCGACTGGCTCGGCCACGTCAACAACGCGATCCATCTCAGCGGTCTCGAGGAACTTCTCGCGCTGCACACCGACATGATGACGATCCCGTATCGAGTGGTCATCGAATACTCGAAGCCACTGATGGCAGGCGACGACGTGCGACTCGTCGGCCACCGAAACGGATCGTCCCTCGACGTGTGGTGGTCGGTCGACGGCGAAGCGCGGGCAGTTGCACGTGTTTCGGCTCTGGAAAGCCTGCTCGGGAGGTAGGCGATTCGCTCTGCCTACCCGAGCTAAGGTAATCTCGTCGAGCGCCCGCATGCGGGCGTGAACGGGCTGTGGCGCAGCTTGGTAGCGCACCTGGCTGGGGGCCAGGTGGTCGCAGGTTCAAATCCTGTCAGCCCGACAATGTAAGTGCAGATCAAAGGCAGTATGGAAGGCCGCCGGCAACGGCGTGCGGAATTCCTATCCGGAAATGGCCGGTTCTCACTCCGACCACGGTCACGCTGTCGGTGTGGAACAGCCCAGAACGCAAGGGGCCCATTTCCCGGCCCGGTGCTGGTGCATTTCTCTCCGCGGAACTTGTAAGAGAACTAGCGTGGTGATCGTGCAAACAGGTGGACCGGTGCAGGCGGCGCGGATATGACTGCGGTCGATGTTGTGACCGAGGTTGTCATCGACCGCCCGCGACATGTTGTCGCCGCGTATGCCTCGGAACCTGATCACGCCACCGCGTGGTA
>JBBSKP010000075.1:0-20040 GCA_038256175.1 Mycobacteriales bacterium | reverse complement strand
CGTTGTCATCATGCGGATGAAGAAGGCCGAAAGAGAAGGCTGCACCGGTAAGGACCTGTCGAAGGCGCTCAAGAAGGCACGTGCGGCTTAGTGCCTCCGGCCCCGTGAGTCTTTATGGAGGCTCCGCCCTCCGAAAAGACTCACGATCGCGCTAGCGCCTCCAGTAGCTCCGGCAGCCAGATCCGGTCGTTCGGCACCAAATCGATCGAGTGCAATTCACCCGCGTCCACCCACCTGACCTCGGCGTGGTCGAGTGCTGCCGGCGTCCCATGGACAAGCTCCGCCCGATAAGCCCGCAAGACGAGCCCGTCGGTCAGCGGAACGTCCACACCGATCCGCTCACCTGCGGTCGCCTCGACACCCAGCTCTTCGTGTAGCTCCCGTACGAGCGCTGCAGCCGGCGTCTCCCCCTGCTCGACCTTCCCGCCCGGCAGCTCCCACATTCCCGCAAGTTCGGCCGGACGCGTTCGCTGCGCGAGCAGCAATCGACCGTCCTTGACGATCGCTGCGGCAACCACCTCCGTGAGCTCGGTACGCATGGCACCATCATGAGGTATGGCGACTCTCCTCACCGACTCAGAGATCGACGAAGCGCTGGCGGAACTCTCCGGGTGGTCCAAAGCTGGTGAAAGCCTGACCCGAACGTTCGAACGCCCGACGTTCCTCGAGGCGATCTCATTCGTCGGCAAGGTCGGGGACGAGGCCGAGGCTGCGAACCATCATCCAGACATCGATATCCGCTGGCGCAAAGTCACCTTCACGCTGTCGACCCATTCCGACGGCGGAATCACCGATCTGGATGTGGCACTTGCTCGGAAGATCGATCGGTTGGCTGAGCAGGCTTGACCGAACGGGCGGCGTAGATAAGCCAGAGGTACAACGCGATTACGCCGATGGCGTCGACCGCACCGAGCCACGCAAGCGGCCACGGTCGCGAAATCGGCCAAATGTCTTCCTGGAAGAAACTCAGGAGCCAGGGCACGCCGATGAGCGTCGACGCCGCCCAATAGCCCGCGAGAATCTTGGTGCCGAGCAGATGCCGGTCCGGTCCGTACAGCAACCAGATGAGCATCGGGATCACCCACACCCAATGGTGCGACCACGAGATCGGCGAGATCATCAGGCCGAGCATCGCGACGACGATCAGCGTGCCGAGGCGATCGTCGGCATCGAGTGCACGCCACGCCAGAGCTGCCAGCACAGCCGTCACGAGGACCGCGGCAATCCAGAGCGCACCGGATTCGACGTCGTGGCCGAGGATGCGACTGATAGCTCCGCGTAGCGATTGGTTCCAGACCGATCCGACCGGACCGATCCGCGACGCATCGCCGAGCAATGTGCCGAAGTATTTGTGGGCCTGATCGCCGATCACCAGGTAGCTGATGCCGACGGACATCCCGAACACCGCGGCGGACATCGCGACGGTCGCCCAGCGTCGGCGAGCCAGGAAGTACAAGCCGGTGATGGCCGGGGTCAGTTTGATGCCGGCAATGAAGCCAACGAGAAATCCGGAAATCCACCACCGCGAACTCCGAACGGCAACCATCGCGCCGAGCACGAGGAAGACGTTGACCTGGCCGTAGTCCAGGGTTGTCCGCACCGGCTCGGTCCACATGCCGACGGCTGTCCATGCCATCGCGATTGAGTTCCGCTGCGCGCCGGTCAACTTGTCGCCGAGCAGGAGGTCGAAGCTGATCCAGATGACCGCGAACAACGCCGCGATCGTCAGCAGCTGCCAGGCGACACCGACAACGCCGAACGGCAGATAGTGCAACGGGAAGAACACCAACGCCGCAAACGGCGGGTATGTGAACGGCAGCGGAAAGTTGGGGGTCTCGTCGGCGTAGGTGTAGTCGTACAGATTGTCGCGCAGTAGCGCTGCCGAGCCGTCGACGTACACGTGGAGATCGACGAGGTTCATCCCGTTCGCCGACAGCAATCCCCACAGCAGGCGGCCGAGCACCGACGCCGCCAACAGGTACGGCGCGAACCGAGTGATTCGACTCACAGTGCGTGAGCCTTCCCCGGATTGCTCGATTGGACGCGGCGGCGACACTTTTCTCGTGCTCTCCCGTTGTGTGAAGTATCTGCGGGTTGAACCCGAGTGGTCAGGACGAGCGTAACGGGAGTAGCGCAGCGACGAGGCATCCCCTCCTACCTCTCGTAACATTTGCATCAATTTTCACAGGGATCACTCCAGTCACAGCTATGGTCACGTATGGCGGACTCGCCGAAGTGTGCAAGTCTGTACGCGCGCTGTACAAGATCCTGGGGCTGTATAGAGTGACGTCCCGGGTCGGCGTCAGTGGTCGGGCAGGCCGCCGCGGGTACGAACAGTTGATTACGAACGATGGATGGGGACACAGTGCTTAGTAACCGAGGAACGCGTAGAGCTGTTTCGGCGCTCGCGATCGCGGCTGCTGCCGCACTCGCAGCCCCAACCGCTTCAGCAGCCGACCCGGCTCCCGCTGCCCCCGCGATCTCAGCGATTCCCGAAGGCGTTTCCATCGACGCCATTGCGTCGCTCGCGCCCGCAATCCTCGGCGCTATCGCAGGTCCGGCCGACGTCGCCGCAACCCCGCAGGCCGCGATTCTCGATCAACTGCGGGCTCTCGGGAACACTCCCGGCCTGCCACCGCAGATCAAGTCGACCCTCAACTCGATCATCAAGTTCCTCGACGGCAGTGGCGGCGGCGGCCCGAGCATTCCGGACCCCAACGCCGCGCCCGTGATTTCGCAGTTCCTCTACCCGACGATCGGCAAGGGCTGCATCTCGCCGACCGCCGACTCGGTGGGCACCGCACTCGCGGTCGGCGGACCGGCGAAGCTGCCGCCGCCCGGACCGAAAGCAGGCCAGGCCGGATTCGTCTTCACAGCACTCGGCACGAAGGCAGTTGCCGCAGAGCAGGTCACACCGCTGACAGTGACATGGCTCAACATCGACAGTCGCAAGACCGCGACGCAGACACTGACGAACGCATCCAAGATCAACCCCGACGGCCCCGCAACCCTCTCGGTAATCGCCGACACGGGTCCTGGCCGCATCCTCGCGGTTGTCTCCGGTGGGCTCACAACTCAGGCAGCGGACACCGCACCGATTTCGTGCACGTTCCTGCCGACCGTCGGGATGTTCTCCGTAGCGTGAGTTAGCTCGCTCGAAGTCGGTTCATCCCCGAAACACCATTCCGCGAGCGCGGATGCTGTGGTAGACCGAGGAATGGCCAGCACAAGCCAATCCAAGAAATCGAAGCATTCGCACCGATCGATTCTGTCGATCAGATCCGAAGGCTCCATCCTGTCGATCGGATCCGCATATTCGATCCTCTCGATCGGGAGCGTGGGATCGATTCTGTCGGTCGGATCCGTTGGGTCGTTCGGATCGGCGATCTCGTCAGCCTCGTTCGGGAGCGTGGGCTCCGCGTTCTCCGGGCTTTCGCAGTGGTCGTTGTTGTCATGGAAGGGCAACCGGTCCGCCCCGGAATCGCGACCCAACCTCTACATCGTCCCGGACGAGCCGGATTTACGGGAATCGCCGATCTATCACGTGCAGACGTGAGTCGCGCCTCGCGGGATCAGGATCCGCCGGCAGATCCAGTCGAGATCGCGTCATAAAGCCAACCGGCGATGCCGTAAAAGAGGTTCACTAATATCTCCACGCCGCAACGATACCGGCGGTATAGCGGTTTGGTCCGGGACGCGCCGAGTGGCGTTCCTCACGAGCCTGTTACGCCCGCGACCACTGCCCGTAGTCGGCCTTGAGAATGTTGTTGATGTCGACGGTGATTCCGTCGACCCGGCCCTTGTCGATCTGCACCTGGTGCAGATGCGCGGCTGGATGCACGTATCCCTTTGGCGTACCCCAATTGTGTTGCCAGTACCAGGATCCGAGTCCAGCCACGGTAGCGAGGTCGATGGTGGGCGAATTCCCGTAGATGCCAGTGTTTTCCTTGCCGACCACCGATTGCCAGCCAAGTAGATACGGTGCGATCATCGTGGCGAATTCGACGGCAGTCGGATTGTCGTCGATGGAGGCATAGATCGGCGCGTTCTTCGGACCGCCTGCGGCAAGGTGCAATTCGAGGCCACGCTGCGCATGCTTCTTACCGGCCTCGAGCCCGCCGCGCCAATCCGCCGTCGGGCCCTTGCCGTACTGGTAGCAGGAAACGACCTCCAGCCCTGCGGCGGTGAGCGATTCAGCCTCGTCGGCAAGCATCGGCTTACCCAACATCCATTCCGCGCCTTTACGACGGTCGGATACGTAGCGAATCGCACCCAGATGGCCGGCGTCCTGGATCGCCTCCGGGGACGGCACACCGCCGGAATAGTCGATCAGCGTGCCCAAGTCTGCATCAGCTTGCGCAACACCGGAATTGACGAATGCCGCGACACCGATCGCGCACGACCCGGCCGCGGCATATCTGAACAGCTCTCGACGGGATACCTGCACAGTTGCCTCGCTCACTAATTTTTTCTTCTGGGCTACCGGCGCGCCTTCCCCGAGCAACTTCCGCGCACCGGTAGCTTCGAACGTTTACATATTTCACCACAATAACTCTGGCGCCGCCAGACGCAATGGTCACAACTGCCACACGAGCGCCACTGGTTACATTCAGCTATGCGCGGATCCCGCGTCGTCCAGCCGGTAAGCTCCCGCCTGGGTCGGAAATGCGGAAGGCAGGGTGTATGGCTCTCGAGCCTGGGTCGACCTTCGCTGGCTACCGGATCGTTCGACGGCTCGGCGCGGGTGGAATGGGTGCGGTGTATCTCGGTAAACACCCACGCCTACCCCGCAAAGACGCGATCAAGATTCTCGACGCGACCCTCGGATCCGACGAGGGATTCCGCGCGCGATTCGAACGTGAAGCCGAGCTGACAGCCCGCCTCGACCACTCGAACATCGTCACCATCCACGACCGCGGTATCGAAGGCGGCCGGTTGTGGATCTCGATGCAATATGTCGACGGCGTCGATGCGGCGCAACTCATCAAAAAAGGCCCCATGGCCTTGCCACCGCGGCGGGCGATCCACATCATCAACGAGGCCGCGAAGGGACTGGACTACGCGCACCGCAACGGCCTGCTGCACCGCGATGTCAAGCCTGCGAACATCCTTATCTCGACCGACGACGAAGGCGACAAAGTCCTCGTCTCCGACTTCGGCATAGCCCGCACCCTCGACGACACGACGGCCCTGACGTCGACCGGCTCGTTCCTAGCCACCATCGCCTATGCAGCGCCGGAATTGATCGAGGGCAACTCGGTCGATCACCGCATCGATATCTACGCGCTCGGTTGCACCCTGTTCGAGATGCTCACCGGGTCAGTACCTTTCGTACGACCGAACCCGGTCGCGGTCATGCACGCACACGTGACGGCAGCGCCGCCACGGCCGAGCCTCGCGAATCCAGCACTGCCCAAAGCGCTCGACGACGTCATCGCCCGCGCGATGGCGAAGAACCCTGCCGAACGTTTTTCGACCTGCCGCGAGATGGCAGCGGCAGCGTCGATGGCGCTCTCCGGTGTCCCGACCGGCGGGATGCCGACCGTCGTCAATCCAGCTCCGTCGTTCCCGCAGAAACCGGCGCCGTTCACCGGACCACTCGCCCCCGTTTCCGGTACGCCGACACGGTTTACGGGCGCACCACAATCCCCACCGAAATCCCCACCGCCACCATCCGGTCCGCACGCGAACCGCTTCGCATCGTCGAGTGGACCCTCCCCGAATCGGCCGTCCGGTACCACCCACAGCCGCCGCCCGCTCAT
This sequence comes from Mycobacteriales bacterium, assembly GCA_038256175.1. GTDB lineage: Bacteria > Actinomycetota > Actinomycetes > Mycobacteriales > Mycobacteriaceae > Antrihabitans. Next base: position 14,278 of record JBBSKP010000075.1, on the reverse strand, counting down.
CATCGGTGCAGGCGCGGCAGTTGCGATTCTCGCAATCATCGGAATCGTGCTGGCGGTGTCCGCGAACAGAGGCAGTTCGCCGGGCGGAGGCGGCGCAACAACGACCCCGCAGACGGCGTTGGGTCCGTGTGCCCAGCGTGCACCGTCGGGATCGGACGTCACGCCGACCAACCCGGTCACGTTCACGGCCGGCAACGCAGTCGCGCTGGTGACCGCCAAAGATGGTACGAAACAATGTATTTCGTACAGCTTCGACTCAACTGGCGACAACAGCGTCGATCCGAGCGGGCCCTCGTTCAATACAGCGTTCAAAGGACCAGACGGCGGCAAGTTGCTTGTCACGATGACCGCCGACAAACTCCAAACGGGGACGATCGACGGGTTCGTGGCAATCGGTGTCGACGGGAAGTATTACCCAGACAGCTGGCACAAGGGCTGCGTCGTTGCGATAACGGAGATCGACGACACTACGCTCTCCGGCACCTTCGATTGCAACGATATCCCCGAAGAAGCCGCGGCCGATGACACCGTCTCACTCAAAGGTTGGTTCAGCGTCCACAGTTGAGTTCTAGGGCGGTTCAGGCGCTTTCGATCCGAGCTGCGACATCGACGATTCTGCCGCTGGTGTCGGACAACTCTTCGGCGACAACCGCCGCAACCTGATCGCGGATCTGTTTCTTGACCCCACCGATCATCCCGAGCACCGCCGCACTGACGCCCATCGATTTGAGTGCGATTTCGATGTCGTCCGGCGCCGGCGCGGGCACGTCGACGACGATCAACAGCGGGTCCGCGGCACGGGCCGTGAGCACGAGCGGGATATCGATTTCGGCCTGATAGTGGTTGTCTCCGCGGGCAATAGAGATCTGCAGATCGAGTGCGACAGGAATGGTGACGTCGAACGTCACCTTGTCGCCGGCTCGTGGGACGACCTTCGGGCTTCGGACAAATCCCTTGGCCGAGACCTTCGCAATGTCGCGCGGGCCGGTTCGCATCGGTTCGATGTCGACGGTGCGCCCGTTGAGATCGCCGACCGCCGCCCAGATTCGCTCCGCCGAGACGGCGTGCCGGAAGAACCGCTCGCCGAATTCGTCGTAGGTGATCCATGCAAGCGCGGGCTTCGCGGACTTGTTCTCCGGCGTCTCATCGATCATCCCGCCGACGTCGAAGATGCGCCCGCGTACCGAATCCGGGTCGTTCAGCATTGCGTTGAGCCGGCTCGCAACCTCGGCGCGAATCACCCGGCCGATCGGCTCCAGAATCCACTCCCAGGCCGCACCGAGCGCCTCGGCGCGAACGACCAACCGAACGTCGCGATGCGTGACTTTCGGGATGTCGATGACAATGCGCAGCTCCTCGGCTGCGCGAGCGTTCAGCACGAGGTCGATCTCCACGCCGGCTTCCACGCGGATCTCCTGGCCGAGCCTGATCACCACGACAAGCGACACCGGGACAAGCAGATCGAACGCAACGTCGTCGCCCTTGTGCCGAGCGACGGTGGGTGTGCCGACGCTGCCTTCGGCGACAACTCCGGCCAGCCCCGCAGGCCCCACCTCGAACGGGCCGATCTTCAAGCCGCGCCCGGTCATTCCCGACACCGCGGAGGTAATCCGCTCGGTCGTGACAGCGCGTCTGAAGAATTGCCTGCCGAACTCGCCGTAGCTGATCCACGTCAAGTCGGGTTGTGGCGACAGCACGACATGCCGCGCTTCCGATTCGGTCATGTTCGGTAAGACCCCTTACTTCCACGCGTCGCTGCGAGTAGCGGCTCTACGATACGCGAGCATCCTTGCAAGCGGCCGAGTTCGGGGATGCATCATCAACTACTGCGTCACCAACTACTCAGCACACCTGAGTAGTTCTGCTCTCGATGGCGCGCACTCGTTTGACGACGCTGAATGCATGCGCATACTGCCGAGCCCCGCCGAGGTCACAGCGGCCACTCCCGAAGGCCGCTACCGGTCACTCGACTTCCTCCGCCTGATGTCGTTAGTCGTTGTCATCACCGGTCACGGGGTGATGTTGATGGTCACGGTCACGCCAGATCACCTGGTATTCGGCAACCTGCTCGCCGGTTCGGTCGGGCTGCAGGCACTGACGTGGCTTCTCCAGGTGCTTCCGCTGTTCTTCTTCGCAGGCGCCGCGTCGAGCGCGTTGGGCTGGCGCAAGGGTGCCGGATGGGGTCACTGGATGATCCGCCGGGCACAGCGCTTGTACCGACCTGTGTTCTTCTACATCGCGGCCTGGGCGGTCGTTCTCCTCCCCTTGCGCGGCGCCGTCGCACCCGCCGTCTACGACCGAATCGCAGGAATCAGTACGCAGCTGCTCTGGTTCATCGGCATGTACATCGTCGTGTTGGCGTTCGTGCCCGCGTTGGCCGCAATCAGCCGCCGCTGGCAGTTGGTCGGGGTCGTCGGTGGGCTCCTCGCCCTCGCCGCAACGGTCGACGCGATTCGCCTCGGTGGAGGTCCGGCCTCGATCGGGTACCTCAACATGTTCGTGTGGCTGATTCCCGCCGCGTTGGGAATCGGCTACATCCGCGGTCTGGTGACGCGCCGGCTCGCAGCGTTCGTGGCGATCGCATTCCTGGCGATCGACATTGCGCTCGTCGCACTCGGGCCCTACGAACTCAGTCTGGTCACCGTCGACGGCCAGCGCCTGTCGAACATGACTCCCCCGTCATTGCTGCTTGCCGGGCACGCCATCGTGCTGGCGTGCTTGTTCATCGCCGTCGCGCCATGGTGTACGACACTGACACGCAACGCGCGGGTGTGGTGGTTCGTTGCGATCGGCAATCGCGGCGCAATGACGCTGTACCTGTGGCACATGCCTGCACTGCTCGCGATTACCGCCATCAGCCATCTGCTCGGTCACGACAAGTCCAGCGCCGACCAGCCCGGTTTCGTGCTCCTGCTCGGCGTTCAGCTGGCTGCGTTGTATCTGCTGACGTCCGTGCTGTTCGTCGAGTTGTCGCCGTTGGAGAATCGCCCGCTGCCGTGGTGGGACAGCACACCCGCCGAGATTCGTGGATTCCGCGGGGCCGTGGCCGGCATGAGTGTGGTGTGCGCGGGAATCGGCATCCTCACAGCTGCGAGGTGGGGCCTGACCGGCGCCGGAATCTGGTGCACCGCAGCAGCACTCGGCGCACTATTGCTCGCACGCACAGCTGCCGGGCCGCGAGTTAGTCATTTTGTACGCGAATCGAGCACATCAGCGTACAAAATGACTAACTCACGAGCCCGCACTCCAGATCCAGAGACACTGGTCCTATGCCCGGATACTCGTCGACGCCGCAGATCCGAAAGTTGGGCATAAAGCCGGGCCACACGGTGGTACTCGATCACGGGCCGTCGGGTTGGCAGCTCGATGACCCACCGGCCGATGCGGCGATCAGTGCTAGCGCCGAGAAGGCCGATGTCGTACTGACTTTCGTCGGTACCGCATCGCGGGTACCTGACGCCGTCGCGGCACATTGCCAGGTCATCTTTCCAGCGGGAGCACTGTGGATCCTGTGGCCACGCAAGGCCGCCGGGCACGTCAGCGACGTCACCGAGAACCTCATCCGCGAAACGGCGCTGGCCCTCGGCCTTGTCGATGTGAAGGTCGCCGCGGTTGATGAGGACTGGTCCGGCCTGAAACTGGTGTGGCGCAGGGAAAACCGCTGACTACAAACGCCCGTACCCGACGATTCCCGGGTCGTCGGCAGCCGTGAAGTTGCGGAGCCGGATGCCGCCTTCGTTGCCGCCGACAGTCGTCAGCACTCCATTGTCGTTGGCTATCACCACATTCGTGTGCTGCCCGAAGGGGCTCGGATCGTTATACATGACAACATCGCCCGCCACGGGTAGATAACTCGGCGGCTCGAACCGGCCGGCCGACTGGTAGTACTCCTGCAAGGTATAGACGCCGGGTATCCGCCAGGCACCCGAATTCGGATTGGCCAAAGGCATCCCGGCCTCACGCATGACGTAGCTGACGAAGTCCGCGCACCACGGTTCGGCTACACCGTCCGAATACGCCGTACCGGGGCGTTGTGCGTCGAATTCGGTTCTGAGCACATCGATCACGCGCGCTTGACGTTGGTCGAGCAGGCTGGCGTCAATGGTCGGAAACGACCCGCGATCGGCACCGGTCCAGTCCGCAATGACACCGCGCAGCCCCAACACGCCTACCGCGATCACGGCGACCAGAGCAACAACCGCTCCCGCGAGCAACCCCTTACGGCGTGTTGTCACGATTCCACCGCCGCCCCGACCAAGCACCACTCGTTCCCTCCGGATCGAGCAATACCTGAAAGCTGCCTTCGGAGTCGGAGCGGATCCCGCCGACCCGCACAGCACCGAGTTCCTCCGCGGTCTCGGCGGCGGCGTCGATGTCGGCTACCTGGACATCGAGGTGCACCCGGTTCTTGGCCTGCTTCTCCTCGGGCACGCGTTGAAACGCCACCCGCGTCCAACCGGGCGGATCGACGTACCACCAGGAGTCGCTGCGCCGGACCGGATCCCCGCCGAGCACCTCCGCCCAGAATGCGGCCAACTCGCCGGGCTGGCGGCAATCGAACACCACTTCGTCAATCGTCCCCAACATGAGTCCAGCGTACGGATCGAAGGACTCGAACCCACGGATAACACAATCGACATGCAAGTGTTCCGCCGCCGGAACGCGCTCTATCGACACTCGACAGCATGACAAGTTCGGCCGACCCATTACTCGGCCCATCGATCGCCGAGATTCTCGATTCGCACGCCAGCGGATCCGGATCGCCGACCAAGACCGCAACGCAAGTCGCCGGCGCCATCGAGGCTCGCGGCGAGGCCGGCACCTGGATATCGGTTGTGAGTCGACGTCGCGGGTGTGGCGACCACCTTGGCGTGCCCGGACTACGCGTATCAAGCGGAACGGTCCGCCCCCCGCAATCGCCCGCCGCGGTAGGGGCGGCGGTGGGGGCAGCGATGTCGTTCATCGGCCTGATCCACGCGCCCTCGGTCGCGTGGGCTGCGAGTCCGCAGGTCGCGCTCGGCTATCTGTTCTTCGGAATTGTCTGCGTCCTGTACTCGTTCCTGCCGACGGCAAAGACGCCCGTCGATATCGTCGACGACGACGAGCCTGCGCTGACCGAATAGCGAGCGCTTACGCTTGCTCATGTGATGGCTGAGCCGACCACGGTACGAGTGGACAGCTGGACCTGGGCCGTGCGCCTGTTCACGACGCGCTCGGCAGCCGCTGCGGCATGCCGCGGTGGGCACGTCAGGGTGAACGGCACCACCGCGAAGCCGGCCACCCCCGTCCACATCGGCGACGAAGTGCGGGTTCGCGCCGGTGGGGTCGAGCGCATCGTCGAGGTAGCTCGCGCCGTCAACAAACGCGTCGGCGCCGTCATTGCGGTGGAATGTCTGATCGATCGCAGCCCACCCCCACCGCCTCGTGAGGTGTTGGCATCGGTCCCGACCAGGGATCGCGGGGCCGGGCGACCGACGAAGCGCGAGCGCCGGGAAATCGACCGGCTGCTGGGACTCAGTTAGTTGTTTGCCTCGGTGACGTCAGGCGCCTCGGCGAGCAGGCGGTCGCGTATGAACCTGGCGAGTTCCTTTACCGCGTCATGGTCGTAGAGATCGATCGTCCGGCCGGCATTCTCGCGCTCCGTAATCCAACGCTCGATCGCCTCGTGCGCGACCGAACCGACAACCATCCGCTTGAGGCTGATGGTCTCCCCGAGCTCAGTCTCCGACTGCTCGCTCATATCGATCCCTCTCGATTCAAGTCGGTGGGCACCTGAAGCAATGCTATTGCCTATCTGCTCGACACCCAGCCGATTACCCCCGATGTCGCGCACTGCGCGCAACACACTGGTCCTCGCCCAACGCTCCGATGTTATCGGCAGCTCCCTTTCGGACCGGCAAGGGCACGCGCGCGTGTTCAGCGATAGAAGGTTTCCAGCTCGATCAGCGCCTTGTCCATGTGCGTGAGCAGGTGCATCGCGTCGGGGACCGCGCGGCGGCAGGCCAGCACACCCACACCGATCTCTTCGGACGTCGCGGCATAGCTCAGACTCAACGCGAGACCGTCGCTGACGAACGAGATCGGGTACACCGCCGCCAGCCGGGCACCGTTCCAGAACATCCGATCCCGCAGCCCGGGCACCTTGGTGATCGCAAGGTTGAACGGCGGCCGCGTCAGTGCCTTCAGACCAGGGACACCATCGAGAATGCGCGGCGTCATCGAGGCGAAGGACCAGGCCAAAGCGGATGTCTGGCCGACGAGTCCCTTCGAGCTTTCCATCGAGGAGGCAATCGCGGCCAGGCGATCCTTGGGCGATTTCTGATCCGTTCCCAGTCGACAGAAGACGTCGCCGGCGCCCACCCCGCCACGGGTGACGCGATTCGACGCCGGAGTCAGTGCCACGAGCGACGACGTCGGCAAATCACCCCGCTCACCGAGGTAGGAGCGAAGAGCACCCGAGAAGACAGCGAGCACCACCTCGTCGATACCAGGGGTTCGGGAGAAGTCGCGCAGGGTGTGCATCCGATCGATGGCCCACGAGCGGCCGACGAACGATCGCTGCTCGTCGACCGGCACGTTGAACAAGGTCTTCGGCGCTCGGAAAGGGACTGAAAGGTCGCGGTCACCGATCGCCTTCAACGCTTGCCGTGCCGATCCGGGCAACAGTCCGGCAAGTCCCGAAGCCTTCTTGGTGCCCGAGCGCAGCAACGAATTGATGCTCACGTCCGATTCGACCGCGCCGTCACCGCTGTGCCAAGGCCCTGAAGCCGAGCGATCCTTCGCGTCGACCGTCAGCGTCTGAATGATCCGTCGCATCGCCCCGGGACAGTCCATCAGCGAGCGGTGCACCTTCAGATAGAGCGCGAAGCGCGAATCGGGAAGACCGTCGATGAGATAGGCCTCCCACAGCGGGCGATGCCGATCCAAGATCGACACATGCAATTCGGACACCGTCTCGAACAGCGCACCGATCTTGCCTGGAGCATGCAATGCCACTCGACGAACGTGAAAGCCGAGATCGAGATCGTCGTCGAGATCCCACGCGAGCGATCCGACACCGGCGAGCGGAGCCGCCGGGTGCTTGCGGAACGACGGCGCGGCGGTCTCGTTCGCGACGATCCGCTCATGCAGCCGCGCAACGTAGTCGGGTTTTGCGTCGTGCGGCAAGTCGTAGATCAGGAGCATGCCGACGTTCATCGGCCGACCCTGTCCCTCGGCGAGCAGGTATGCCGCATCGGAGGGATTCACGAGATCCAACGCAGCGCCTCCGATCGCCCGAGCTCGTCGAGCGATGACGAGATCTCGGGATCCTAGCGTCTGGGACTGCAGCTTCTGGGGGTTTATCTCGCCGGTCTAGCAATTCGACTGTTGTTGTTGCACTCGGGTCGCGAGCCTATCTATCCGGGATGCGCCCCGGTGCGGTGCTCGCGCTGGAACGCGGTTGCCTGAAACGCCATCCCGACACCGGCATGCTGCTGATGACGGGCAGGCACTGGAAGGGTGTCCGCGACAATGCCGGCCAGCTCGTGCCGGAGGGTGAGATACGCCGCGACACATGGGTAGTCGCCGAACCCGTCGCCGCCGCGGTCACGACCCTTGAGTGCCTTCACGACGAGCAGCTGCTGTTCCCATCCGGCTCGGCGCCCGCACCGAGACCGGCGCACGATTCCGCAAGCGGCCGAGCGCCCGAGCCATGTCCAACGACCTGAACTCGATCCGCGACTGGGTCAACGTCTACTGCTCCCGAACCGGGCGCCACCGACACCATCCCCATCGACGCCGAGCAACCGTCGATACAACCGCGACAGTTCCGCGCGGGAGCGCGCCTGAGGCGACGGCCGCCCTCTGATTCGGCCACCCCGACGGCCGGGTCGATAGGCTACAGGCAAGGGTGTGCCGAGAAGTATGGTCGGCTCACGGGTACCGGATCCCGGTGTTCGTGATCAATTGATTGCTATCGACTGAGGTAATTCTGTTGCCGAACAACGATTCTCGCCGCGCACAACGGGCACTATTCGCCCGCGGATCGTGGGCCGAAACCTCCCGGGTGTCGACGATCCTTCGCAAGGAAACCGTCGGCGGAGCGCTCCTACTGCTGGGCACCGTCATCGCCCTCGTCTGGGCCAACTCGCCATGGTCGGGATCCTACGACGCGCTCGGCGAGCTCACCGTCGGCACTGACAGCCTCGGACTGCACCTGGACCTGAGCCTCGAGACCTGGGCTGCCGACGGGCTGCTGGCCATCTTCTTCTTCATCGTCGGCCTGGAACTTAAACGGGAATTCGTCGCCGGCGACCTCCGCGACCCCGCCCGTGCAGCCTTGCCGATCGCGGCGGCGATCGGCGGAATGATCGTTCCCGCCGCCATCTTCGTCGCCTTCACCACCCACGTGGGCGACGGCGCCACCCGCGGCTGGGCCATCCCGACGGCCACAGACATCGCCTTCGCCGTCGCCGTCCTGGCCGTGATCTCCACCCACCTGCCGTCCGCGCTACGCACCTTCCTGCTGACACTGGCGGTCGTCGACGACCTGCTGGCCATCACTGTGATCGCGGTGTTCTACACAGAGGACATCAACCTCGCCGTCCTCGGACTCGCGCTGATCCCGCTGGCACTGTTCGCGGTGTGCGTGCAACGCCGGAACCGGTCGTGGTGGCTGCTGCTACCCCTGGCCTTCCTTACCTGGGCGTTCCTGCACGAATCCGGCATCCACGCCACTGTCGCCGGGGTCCTGCTGGGATTCACCGTGCCCGTGCTTCGCAGCGAAGCTGCCGGCGGTCCAGGTGCCGGACCGGGCCTGGCCGAGCACTTCGAGCACCGCATCCGCCCGATATCGGCCGGCGTCGCTGTCCCAGTGTTCGCTTTCTTCGCCGCCGGAGTGACCATCGGCGGCTACACCGGGCTCACCGATGCGTTGAACGACCCGATCGCGCTGGGCATCGTGTGCGCTCTCGTCGTCGGCAAGGCCGTCGGAATCTTCGGCACCACCCGGCTGCTCGCTGCCCTTACCCGCGCCACCCTCGACTCGGCGCTGCGCTGGATAGACGTCTTCGGCATCGCCCTGCTCGCCGGAATCGGGTTCACCGTCTCGCTGCTCATCGGTGACCTGGCCTACGGCCTCGGCTCCGAGCGAGACGAACACGTCAAGATCGGCGTCATCACCGGCTCCGTCGTCGCCGCGATCGTCGCGTCCATCGTGCTGAGCCTTCGCAACCGGCACTACCGAGCCGTTTGCGCCGAAGAATCCCGCGACGACGACCACGATGGAATACCCGACGTCTACCGAGCTCCAAACGGTCCCTAACAGAAGCTGACGCGCCAGGATTGGGCTTTTCCGACGAGAAAGCGGGCAGCTCAACAGTTTCCGCGAAGTCACTGACTCCACTTTGGTCAGTAAGGGCCGGGAGCGTCGCGGCAGGCCAGTCCAGAAGCCGAGCCCCGAGCACGGCGACGTGCAACGGCAACCGGACACCGGTGTCGGCGGGATCCAGCCCGGTCGCGTCACGGATACGCGCAAGTCGGTAGGTGACAGCACCCACCGACAGATGCAGCCGCCGCGCGGTCTGCGCGGTGTTTCCGCCCGTGACTAGGTCGTATCCAGGGTCTCGAGGAGAACTGATGTGCCCTGACGTCGTTGAGGAGGCCGAGGGTGGTGATGATGAGGTCGGCGATGGCGGCCCTGTCGCGCAACAGGACCCGGTAGACGAGCAGATCAACCGCGGCGACGACTCGGGTCCCGATGCGAAGCAAGGCGGCGAGACTCAACCATTGGTCTTGTGGATCTCGCCGGGCGAGGTGGCGTTTAGGCAGCGGAGAATGTCTTTGGGGGACAGTTGTTCTCGTGCGCGGCGTTCGCGGTAGTCGCGGGTCGTAGGGTCGTGTGCGAGTCGGCTGCAGGTGATGATGTCAGGGTGCGGTTGGCTTGACGGTCCCCGCTGGATCGCGTGCGTGCGCGACGGATGTGTCACGGTGACTGGCCAATTCGACGACGATGCGGACCGGAGGATCGCTGCTGCGCTGACCCACACGGTGCCCGGCTACCGCGAGGTACGCATCGATTCACCAGTGTTGGGGGGGGCGTTCAGTGACCGTGCCGGTCCGAAAGCTGCTTGCCGAACGCCCCTCGGAGAAGGGCCTTTCAGCGCTAGCCATCCCACCACGCACCCGAAAGCATGGATAGATGAACGCCATCTTCGTCACCGGCTGGGTCCTGGTCGGATTGATCACCGGCCTGTGGATGGCGCGGCACGCCCACAGTCCGATGTGGACCGGCATCGCGGTCATCCTGGGTCCGTTGTTCGCTCCCATCGCGCTCGAACGCGTCGAGCGCCGGCCCCGACTGGCCTCTACGGGTCCGAACGGGAACGCACCGGTCGGACCAGATGCGACGGATCGGCCGCGATTGATGGTGGGCATGGATGGCTCCCCGGAATCCGAGCACGGTCTCGACACCGCACTCGCAATCCTGGGTGCGCGGTGCGGAACGCTGATGCTCGCCGAGGTGGTGTCCTATGACGACGCCGCAGAAGGAGCCTCCACCACGGCGCTCGTCGACGCCGCGTCCGCGAGGCTCGCACGCGCCGCGGAGCGGGTCCTCGACGTCGCCACGCGCTACGAAGTGCTCGCCGGCCCGCCGGGCGAGACGTTGCGGCGCTTCGCTCAAGAACAGTCGATGGACCTGCTCGTCGTCGGCCGGCACGGTCGCGGGTTCTCGGCGCGGCTGATGGGCAGTGTCTCCTCTGATCTGGTTAATCACGCCACGGTGCCGGTTCTGTTCGTCGAACCTCAGCACGTTGGGCCCACCGGTCCGGACCTGGTCGCGACCGGTCCCGAGTCATCGGGCGATACGGATGGTCTCCGGTGAATCGGACACTGAAGCTACCCACTGTCGACACAGCGGCTGGGGATGGTGACTCGACGTCGGCGGACCTGCACGCCCAGGACCATCACAGCTTGTCTATGCACGAAGTCGTGTTGCTGCTCGAAACCGACCCCGATCGTGGTCTCACAGATGAGGAGATTGGATCACGGCAGGAACGCTTCGGTCCGAATGCGCTTGCCTCCGAGGGTGGACCGGGGTGGGCGCGGCGGGTGATCGAACAGTTCCACAATCCCTTGATCTACGTTCTGCTCGTCGCCGGAGCGATCACCGCCGCGCTGGCTGAGTACGTCGACTCCGCGGTGATCTTCGGCGTAGTGATCCTCAACGCGATCGTCGGATTCATCCAGGAGTCGAAGGCAGAGGCGGAACTGGAGAGCCTGCGCTCGATGATCCAGACCACGGCACGGGTGACCCGCGATGGGCGCCAACGCACGATTCCGTCCGAGGAACTCGTTCCAGGTGACCTCGTCCACCTGGAGGCCGGTGACAAGGTTCCCGCCGACCTTCGGCTGATCCGATCGGTCGAACTGCGGGCCGACGAGTCGACGCTGACCGGCGAGTCCGCCTCGGTGTCCAAGGACGAGGTGATCGTGCCCCGATCCGCGCCGGTGGCCGACCGGCGCAACATGGCCTACTCGGGCACCTTGGTGACCGCCGGAACGGGCACCGGCGTGACGGTCGCGACCGGGTCCGAAACGGAGTTCGGTGAAATTCACCGCCTGGTTGGAGCCGCCCAGACCCTGGCCACGCCGCTGACGAAGAAGCTGGCGGAGTTCAGCAAGATTCTGACGTTCGCCATCCTCGGGTTGGCGGCGGCGACGTTCGGCGTCGGGCTATTGCGCGGCCAGGATGCCGTCGATACGTTCACCGCCGCCGTCGCGCTCGCGGTCGGGGCCATCCCGGAGGGACTGCCCGCCGCGGTCACCATCACCTTGGCCATCGGGGTGTCTCGGATGGCCAAGCGCGGCGCGGTGATCCGCCGATTGCCCGCGGTCGAGACGCTGGGAAGTACCACCGTCATCTGTTCGGATAAGACCGGCACGCTGACCGAGAACCAGATGACCGTGCGCGCGATCTGGACCCCCGACGGACAGTTCGAGGTCACCGGATCCGGTTATGACCCCAGCGGTGCCGTGCGCGGGGACGACGGCGCACCCGCATCGATCGAACGTCATCACGCGTTGCGGTGGTGCCTGCTTGCCGGGGCCGTCTGCAACGATGCCTCGCTGCGTGAATCTGAGGGGCAGTGGACGATTCTGGGTGATCCGACCGAGGCGGCGATGCTGGTCGCCGCCCACAAGGCGACCGTGGATCGCGGCGACTTCACCGCGACCCATCCCCGCACGGCCAGCATTCCCTTCAGCTCCGAGCGCCAGTACATGGCAACCTTGCACCACGAGCATGGCGGCACCGGACCACGGATCGTGTTGGTCAAGGGGGCCGTCGAACGCGTCGTCGACATGTGCACCGGGATGTTGGCAGCCGATGGTTCCGTCCAGCCGATCGACGCCGACTCCGCTCGGCGGGCCGCCGAGGAACTGGCCGGACGCGGGCTACGCGTGCTGGCCACCGCGATGCGCACGGTCGACGGACAGGATGACTTCGATGAGCAGAACCTGTCGGGCACCCTCGTGCTGAGCGGCCTGGAAGCGATGATGGATCCTCCGCGGTCAGCGGCCACCACAGCGGTCAAGGCCTGCCGAGGTGCCGGCATCTCGGTGAAGATGATCACTGGCGACCACGCGGGCACGGCCACCGTCATCGCTCGCCACGTCGGCCTGCTCGATGCGGAAAACGAGGACGAGCGGGCCGTGCTCACCGGCACCGACCTGGCGTCGCTGTCGTCCGAGGAGTTCCCGGACGCAATCGATCACGCGGTCGTCTTCGCCCGTGCCTCGCCCGAGCAGAAGCTACGACTCGTTGAAGCGCTGCAGTCCCGCGGCGACGTCGTCGCCATGACCGGCGACGGCGTGAACGACGCTCCTGCGCTGCGCAGAGCCAACATCGGGGTGGCGATGGGCCACAGCGGCACCGAGGTCGCCAAGGATGCTGCCGACATCGTGCTAACCGACGACGACTTCTCCACCATCGAGGCCGCCGTCGAAGAGGGCCGCGGGGTGTTCGACAACCTCACCAAGTTCATCACCTGGACACTTCCCACCAACCTCGGCGAAGGCCTGGTCATTCTGGTTGCCATCGTGTTCGGGTCCGCCCTGCCTATCCTGCCGACCCAGATTCTCTGGATCAACATGACCACGGCCGTCGCACTGGGGTTGATGCTCGCCTTCGAGCCGAAGGAACCGGGCATCATGTCCCGGCCTCCACGCCGGCCAGACCAATCACTGCTCACCGGCGCACTGATGGCCAGAATCCTCCTGGTATCAACACTTCTCGTCGCCGGATCCTGGTGGTTGTTCACCTGGGAACAAGCACATGGCGCGAGCCTCGAGGAGGCGCGTACCGCAGCGCTCAACCTGTTCGTCGTCGTCGAGGCGTTCTACCTGTTCAGCTGCCGATCCCTGACCCGATCGAGCTGGCACATCGGGCTCTTCACCAACCCCTGGATCATCGGCGGCCTCCTCGCCCAAGCGCTGGGGCAGATCGCGATCACCTACCTGCCCGCGATGAACACGCTGTTCAGCACCGCGCCGATCAGCGCTGAGGCATGGCTGCGCATCCTCGCCATCGCCACCGCCGTGTCGCTCGCCGTCGCCATCGACAAGCGAGTCCGGAACCCGACGACCCCTGCAACACCGCGGAACCGGCTAGAGATCCGCACGCCCAGCATTGGCGCCACGACGACGGTCCGCGGCCCACACTGTGCGTGATTCACGGCTTCATGGCGTCGCCCTATTGGCTGAACGGACTGTTTCTGCAACTCCCCTGGTTCTACCAAGCCGGGTTCGATGTCTTGTTGTATACCTTGACGTTCCATGGCGCCCGCGCCTCGCGGTTGTCGCCGTTCAGCGGACACGGATATTTCTCGCACGGATTAACGGGATTCTCCGAGTCGATGGCTCAGGCAGGGCACGATCTCCGCATTTTCGTGAACTACCTCGATCAACCGGCGTGGAAAAGATTGGCGTTACCGGGATTTCACTCGGCGGGTACACCAGCTCGCTGCTCGCTTCGGTCGAAGACAGGCTGCAGGTTGTCATCCCGAACGTTCCGGTGGTCAACATAAGCGACCTGCTCGGAGCCTGGTTCCCTGCATCGTCACTTGTCAACCTGGGCATCGGTCTCGGCGGTCTGGATCGAGACGTGGTCGAGCAAAGCCTGTCGTACAGTTCCCCATTGACCTATGAGCCGCTGGTTGCCAAGGCACGACGGCTCATCATCACCGGCCTCGGCGATCGGCTTGCACCGCTGGAGCAGTCCGAGACATTGGGGCGCATG
>JBBSKP010000074.1:0-20101 GCA_038256175.1 Mycobacteriales bacterium | reverse complement strand
CCTAGGCGCGCACCACACATCGCGGCGGCGAAGCGGGCCCTTCGCTAGCTCACGCACTCCCACAAAGGTGCGATCTCGAGGTTGGCGAAGCGCCATTCGACTGCAGTGCGCTCGGCGTCAAATATGTAGCGAGTACCGATCATTCGGTTGACCGACGGCTCATCGGCCTTCGGCACGAAGACCGCGACGATGTTCGCAGTGCCTGCGGCGCGATCACCGTCGAGGTCGATACCTATCCCTGACACGAGATGCTAGGTGTGGGCGAACATCTCATGGTTGTTTCGGGCTAGCTCAAGGCTAGCTCTGCACCTGCTCGTCCACGACGTCCTCGGCCCCATCTCGCCGGCCGTCGGCAGCAGCGCGGGCCCGTACACCATCTAGACCAGACGAACCCTTTTTCGCACCGCCCGAGAGCAGCATCCGGCCGGTGCGTCGTCCTTTTCTGGGGAATTTCAGCCAGTGACATCTTTTGTAGTCGCTGTTACATTAGTGATCACGTCGCCCGCTGACTCTGTTCAGGGGCGAACCTCAACGGCGAGGGAGTCGATCACTGTGAGCGAAGTCAGCGACACCGTACGGTTGCCACCAGGACCAGCGCTGCCCCGCGCGTTGCAAGGCATCGCCTTTGTGGCCTCGCGCCGCCGAACCCTGCAGGCGATGCAAAAGCGCTACGGATCGTCCTTCACCATCAACATTCCGGTCTTCGGAAATTCGGTCGTGATCGGCGATCCTGCGCTGGTCAAGCAGTTGTATACAACCAATCCCGAGATAGCCGGCAATGTCGAAGCCAATCTCGGTCGAGTACTCGGACCCGGTTCGCTGTTCAATCTCGACGGCGCCGCCCACCGCCGTCAACGCAAGCTTCTCGTGCCGCCGTTCCACGGCAAGCGCATGCACACCTACGAGGCCGTCATCGAGGAGGAATTCCGTCGCGAGGCCGCGACCTGGCCTGATGGCGTCGAGTTCAGCACTCTCGATTCGATGATGCGCATAACCCTCAATGCAATTCTGCGCGCGGTGTTCGGTGCCGAAGGTGCCGAATTCGAGGGTCTTCGCCGCCTCTTACCGCCATGGGTCGCGCTCGCTTCGCAGCTCGCGGTTGTTCCGGTGCCACGTGTCGATCTCGGACGCTGGAGTCCATGGGGACGGTTCAATATTCGGCGACGCGAATACGACGCGCTGATCGAATCGTTGATCGACAAAGCCTCTTGCCGACCCCCTGCTCGAAGAGCGCAGCGACGTCCTCGCACTGTTGCTGCGGAGTCGGTACGAGGACGGCGAACCGATGACGCGCAGCCACATCGCGGACGAACTCTTGACGCTCCTCGCTGCGGGTCACGAGACAACGGCCACCACGCTCGCGTGGGCGGTCGAAAGGCTGCGCAGACACCCCGCCGTGTTGCGCCGGCTGGTCGCCGAAACCGACTCCGGTGGAACCGAATTGCTGCAGGCCACCATTCTCGAGGTGCAGCGCACTCGGCCCGTCATCGATCTGCACGCACGATCGGTCTTGTCCGACACCATGCAGCTCGGTGAGTGGGTCATTCCCAAGAGGCACACGATCGTGGTCGGTATCGGCCTGCTCCATGCCGACGACAACGCCTTTCCCAACGCGGCAAGGTTCGATCCGGATCGATTCGTCGGCGTAAGGCCCGACTCGAATGCCTGGGTGCCGTTCGGCGGCGGCACACGCCGCTGCATCGGTGCCGCGTTCGCGAACATGGAGATGAACGTGGTGCTGCGAACGATGCTGCACGACTTCGACTTAGCGACAACCACTGCGAAGGACGAGCGTTGGCACAGCCGCGGCGTCGCCTCCGCACCCGCACGCGGCGGCCGCGCAGTCATGCACCGGCGCAACCGGTCTGACAACGAACACGCGGCGGCACAGAACGCGGCGGTCTCCTCGATTCGATAGCTCGATTGCCACTATCGACGCGAGGTGAGCGCGGCGTGCACCGCGACCAAGGCCGCGGGTAGGCAATCGATCACGTCGCCTAGAGGCGCGTCATCGGCTTTGTTCGCCAAGATCGCACCGTCGATCGATGCCAGCGCGAACCGTGCGAGCTGTTGCAGAACCGCAGGTTGAAGCTCCGCGCCGAAGACAGCGATGAGATGCCGGCGAACCAAATCCAACGCCGTTCCCCGGACTTCGCGAACCACGTCACGGGTCGCCTCACCACCGAAGCCGGACGGTTGAATCGCCAGTAGCGTGACCAGGCCGAGAAAGTCTGGGCGACTTTCCAATTCGACTTTCAGCACTCCGCAGAACTTGGTCAGTTTCGCGAGGTGATCCCCGCTCGGCGTCGGGTAGGCGGCGAGAGCAGTGAAGAGCCTGTCCGCGCCGCGCTCCATTACCCGCAGCAGCACACCATCTTTCGATCCGAAGTAGTGGTACACCGAACTCTCGGGCACCGACGCTTCGTCGACTATCCGCGCGATCGTCGCGCCTTCGTAGCCGTACTCAGCCATCACGCGCTCCGCGGCATCCAGCACGGACTCCCGAGACAGCACGCCTCGCCGATTCGGCTTGACGCGCGACGATGTGTCCATGCCGAAAGCATAGAGCGGCATGCACCCGTGTGATCAGCTTCCGCGCGCGCATCCCATGGCGACGATTGTCACCAAAATGCCGCACTGCGCATACGCCCGGCTATCACAGATCGCGGGACCAACGTGTTCTACTAGGACACATGACCATGGTTGCCGTCGACGTCAGCCGGGCCGGGCTTTGGGATGCTGAGGCGCTCAGCGATGTTGCCGCAGCAACATTCCCGTTAGCATGCCCACCGAACGCGACACCAGAAGATATAGAAGTTTTCATCGACGAAGTGCTCTCCTACGAGCGGTTCGGCGAATACCTCTCCGACCCCCGCCGAACAGTCCTCAAAGCCACCAAGGACAGCAAGATCGTCGGTTATGCGATGACGATGGACGGTGAGCCCGAGGATCCGACAGTCGCAAAGGTCGTGACACTGCGGCCCACGCTGGAGATCAGCAAGATGTACGTGCTGCCCGGCCAGCACGGCACCGGCGTCTCGACAGCACTGATGGACGCGGTCGTGGTGTACGCACGCTCGACCGGTCACGCAGGTGTGTGGCTAGGCGTTAACCAGCACAACCAACGCGCGCACCGGTTCTACACGAAGAACGGGTTCGAAACCGTGGGCACGAAGACGTTTCAGGTCGGGACGCAACTGCACCACGACTTCGTCATGCAGCGCGCAATCTAGCCGGAAGCAACCTCGAAGCGCGACAGCGCGAGCAACCGTGAGGTCGCGCGTAGGTACTTCTTGCGGTATCCGCCATCGAGCATTTCCTGAGTGAAGATCTGATCCAGCTTGGCGCCGGACACGGTTACCGGGATGCTCGCGTCGTAAAGCCGGTCCGCGAGGACGACAAAGCGCAGCGCAACGGCCTGATCCGCGACGGGATGCACCTTCTCGATGTACACCGCAGAGACGTCCTTCACGAGCTTGCCGTACCGGGAAGGGTGCAAGGAGCTCAGGTGTTTGCACAGCTCGTCGAAATCGTCCAAAGTCGCACCCGGAGTCGCGTTCGCGCGTTCGATCAGCACATCGTCGGCCACCGGTTCCGGTGCCGGCGGGAGGTCACGATGCCGGTAGTCGGGTCCGTCGACGCGGACAGATTCGAAGATCGAACCGAGCTTCTTGATCTCGCGCATGAAGTCCTGCGCGGCGAAACGACCCTCGCCGAGCTGACCGGGAAGCGTGTTCGACGTGGCAACAATCGATACGCCACGCGCCGACAACTCGCTCAGCAGGCGGGACACCAACATGGTGTCGCCGGGATCGTCCAGCTCGAACTCATCGATGCACAGCACACTGTTCCGCGACAAGTCCTCGACGGCATTGTTGAAGCCGAGAGCGCCGACGACATGGGTGAGTTCGACGAAGGTGCCGAACGACTTCGCCGCCGGAGCACTGTGAAAGATCGAGGCGAGCAGGTGCGTCTTACCGACGCCGAAACCACCATCGAGATACAGACCGAGCCCAGTCGCGGGAGCCTTCTTCCCGAACAGTTTCTTCTTGCCACCGGACCGAATCTCGGGCAATTTTCCAGCGAACTCTGCCGCTTTGCGGACAGCCTCGGCCTGGCTCGGCTCGTCCGGATTCGGGATGTACGAAGCGAAACTCACGTCGTCGAACATCGGCGGTGGGACCATTTGTGCGACCAGTTGGTCAGCCGGAACCACCGGACTGCGATCGACGAGACGTTCGGGCATGCGCAAAACCCTAACGACGTGCTCTTATCGGATACGTGCAGCATATCCAGAATGCGACCTACCTCACACGAACTGGCGAAATGACCGGAGACGTCGGCGACGACTCCGGTCTGGGCGTCGATGAACTCCGCGACCTTTACGCGTATCCGGTCGAACTCGGCGCGCCGTGGGTACGGGTCAACTTCGCGTCCAGTATCGACGGCGCCGTCTCGATCGACGGTTCGTCCGGCGCGCTCGGGACGCCGGCGGACAAGACGGTGTTCGATGTCCTACGGGAGTTGGCCGACGTCATCGTCGTCGGGGCAGGGACGGTACGTGCGGAGGACTACGGCGGAGCGCGCACCGACGAGTCGCGGCGCGGGTTGCGGCTCGCCCGAGGCTTGGCGGCGGTACCGCCGATCGCCGTCGTGTCGGCACGGGCGAACATCGACCCGACGTCGCGTCTGCTCACCGACACCAGCGTCGCGCCGCTGATACTCACGTGTGGCGGTGCTCCCGCCGAACAGAAGCAGCGGCTCACCGATGCGGGGGCTGAAGTAGTCGAAATCGGAGCCGACACGGTCTCGACAGCAGACATCTTGTCGACACTCGACAACCTCGGGTTGCGTCGGATTCTGTGCGAAGGCGGCCCGGCCCTGTTCGGTCAGTTGATCGCCGATGACGCCGTCGATGAGCTGTGTCTGACCATCTCTCCCCTGCTCACGGGTGGTACGAGCCGTCGAATCGCGGTCTCACCTTCGGGCGTTCGGACTCCCATGGTGCGTGCGCATGTGCTCGCCGACGACGACGGCACATTGCTCACTCGATGGGTGCGCGCTCGGCAGGTCTGAAAAACCTGGCAGGCTGTGCAGCATGCGCTGGGTACGTTTGGCGGCCGCCTCCTCGATCGTTATCGCTGTCTGCTGCGCGTGTGGAGCCGGTCCTTCGCTTCGGCCGGTCGTTGCCGTCGTGCAGAACGGCGGTAGCGAGGGTGGCGAACCATCCACCCCACAAACCCCCGAATTGCCGCTGCCCGAGCTGCAGACACCCAAGACCGACCTGCAGTGGCGTGACTGCACCCAACCGATGTTGAACCTGTACGGCCTCGGCACCGGGCCCAACGGACTCATCCTCGAATGCGCCGAACTCTCGGCGCCGATCGACGCGACAGGTGCGATCTACGGCTCGTTCACGCTCGGAGCGCTGCGTGCCCGCCTGCCACAGACACCTGCTGATGCGCCGCCGCTCGTCTTGACGTCTGGTTCCGACCGAGCATCGACCAGCACATTGGCGGGCTTGGCGGCCGGACCGGTCGGCGGTCTGCTCGCATCCAGGCCGATCGTCGCAGTCGACCGCCGCGGAATCGGCAATTCCACCCCGATCGACTGCATTCCGCCGGAGACCCGTCGCGCGATGCTCGACAATGCCCAGTTCTCCGGCGGAGACGCTGCCGACGCGGTCGGAGGGTTCAGCCAGGACGCCACCATCGCGTGCAAGGACTTCCTGCAACCGCAAGAGTTGGCGTTCGACGCTCCGCACGCGGCCGACGATCTCGAACAGCTCCGCATGCAATGGCAAGTCGATTCGCTTGCGATTCTCGGCACAGGCAACGGTGCCAATGTTGCGCTGACCTACGCGGCAAAGTACCCCCAGCACGTCGCCAGGCTCGTTCTGGATTCGCCAGAGGGCGTCGGCCTCGACGCGCAGACGTTGACAGAGCAGCGCGTACAGGGTGCCGAAGCCGCACTCGCAGCGTTCGGCGCCCGCTGCACAGGAATGAACTGCTCACTCGGCCCCGACCCGCACGGCGCCGTTCTCGACCTACTCGGCAAGGCACGTCGGGGCGAACTCGGCACCATCTCGGCCAACGCGCTCCTCACCGCCGTCTCCGGATTCCTCGGCTCACCTCGCGGCGATCAGCCCATGCGAGTCGGCGAACTATCCGACGCGCTCTCGAGTGCCCGCGCAGGCGACCTCACGGGCCTCAACGCGTTGATCACCCGCGAGGAAGCGCTCACCGCCAGCGACGGTCAATTCATCACCCGCTGCAGCGATGGTCAACAGTGGCCCGGCCCGCAGACGGTGCGCGATCTGGTCGGCACATGGGATCAGAAATACCCGGTCTTCGGACGCGAAGCAGCAACCGGCATGGTCGCCTGCTCCGCGTGGCCAGTCATGTCCGCCCCCACACCGCCGAAAGATCTGAAGCTCCCCGTACTTGCGCTCAGCGCCGCGGCCGATCCTGTCGTCGGCAACGGTGGGCTCGGGTCCGTCACCGGCGCTGTGGACAGCGGCGGCGGCCGCGCATCGGTACTGACATGGCGGGGCTGGGGCCACCCGGTGGTCGCACACTCAGGCTGCGCTCAGCAAGCCGTCGTCGAGTACGTGAATTCGGGACGGCTGCCCCCCAACGGAACTGTGTGCCCGGCCTGACAAGGTCCACGTAACGGGGTGTCCCAAGGCAATCATGGGGCCGTTCGGTGTACCGTGCCCCAGTGTTCCTAAGTCAGCTCGAGCCTCGTACCGGGCGCACCACCACCGACGCAATCAAGTACGCGCTGTGGCCGATTGCCATCATGACGGTGCTGCATCGAGTGCTGATCAAGGCCGTGAACGGCTACATCACCGATGATTTCAAACCGGTCTACAACGCGTCGCTCGCCTTCCTGAACCATCAGGACGTCTATAACTCGAACTTCGACTCTGTCGATCCGCATTACCTGTACCCACCGAGCGGAACCTTGCTGATCGCGCCGCTGGCGATCCTCGATCCGGAACGATCACGCTGGATTTTCATCATCATCAACGCGGTCGCCATCATCGTGGCCGGGTATCTACTGCTGAAGTTGTTCAACCTCACGGTGAACTCCATCGCTGCGCCGATCCTGCTGCTGGGGATGTTCTCGTCGGAAACGGTCACAAATACGCTGGTATTCACCAACATCAATGGCTGCGTGCTGCTGGCGGAGGTCCTGTTCCTGCGGTTCCTGCTCGAACGCCGTGATCTGTGGGCCGGCGTCGCAATGGGGCTGACGATCGCGGTGAAACCCATCCTTGCGCCGTTGCTGCTGATCGCCCTCGTGCGAGGTCAATGGAAAGTGTTCATCACCGCGATCGGCGTCCCTGTGGCGTTGACCGCGATCGCGTTGCCGCTGTCGGTCGATGCGACGGAATTCTTCAAGCACACGCTGCCGTACCTCTTCGAATCACGCGACTACTTCAACAGCGCCATCGTCGGCAACGGCGAGTACTACGGCCTGCCAACCGGATTGAGCTGGGTCCTGCGGCTCACCTTCGGTGTCCTCGTGCTGATCTCGCTGTGGCTCCTGTATCGCTACTACCGCGAGGACGAGCTCTTCTTTGTCGCAACCTCATCGGGTGTGCTGCTGACCGCGACGTTCTTGCTCGGCTCACTCGGCCAGATGTACTACTCGATGATGCTGTTCCCGCTGCTGATGACAGTGGTGCTGAAGAACTCCGTCCTTCGTAACTGGCCCGCGTGGCTGGCGATATATGGATTCATGTCCTATGACAGCTGGTTGTCGCCGCGATTCCCCGGCGCCGGCCGTCTCGCGGAGTACATGAAAACGACGCTCGGCTGGAGTCTGCTGCTGATCGTGATCTTCGCAGTTCTCGGCGATCGATACCTTGCTGCTCGCCGTGAGGGTCGCCTCGAGAAGGGCATCGATCCTGCCGACATCGATCCCGACACTGCGCCCGCTGCGCCGACGGCCGAGCCCGAACGATCGTCTTTGACCACGTCATGACGTCGTCAGAATCTCTGTGCCAAAAACGCATTAGCCGGAATCGTATTAGCGTGGAGGCATGAGTTCCTCTGCCGAAACGACTCCCCCAGTCCAGCTGACCGACGACGAGTGGCGGGTCAAACTGTCACCCGACGAGTTCAGGGTCCTGCGCCTCGCAGGAACTGAGCGACCCTTCGTCGGCGAATACACCGACACCAAAACCCCTGGTGTGTACGAATGCCGTGCCTGCAGCGCAGTATTGTTCCGCAGCACCGAGAAGTTCGACTCGCACTGCGGATGGCCGTCGTTCTTCGATCCCAAAGACTCCGACGCGGTGATCCTGAAGGAAGATCGAACTCTCGGAATGAAGCGGGTCGAAGTGGTGTGCGCGAACTGCCACAGCCACCTCGGCCACGTTTTCGAGGGCGAAGGATACGACAACCCGACCGATCAGCGCTACTGCATCAACTCGATCAGTCTGCGCTTACGTCCGAGCTAGAACGCGATGTCCCACGACCTCAAGCTGAACGGCGCATCGCAGCTGCTGAAGGACTGTTGTTGGCCCCAGGCAGGATTGCCCCACCGCTCGTAGAACGCTCCGGACGATCCCGTTCCCCACCACGCCCAGCATGTGATGTGCACGCGGTGCCACCCTTCGAAACCGCACTGCGAGAATGCCGCGGTTCCCAAAATCGGGGTCGCTGTACAACCCCACGGCACGGCCTCTGCTGTGCCGCCACCAACGATAGCCGCTGTCCCGATAAACGCAGTCGTGACTGCGCCCGTGACAGCTCGTTTCATCAGGGATTGCATGTGGGTAGCTCCTTTGCTAGGTGTAACCCCGACACCCAGAAAATACGTATTGAACGGTCGGTTGTTACACAGGTCACACCGACCACGCGAGCGCATAGAAATGGCGGCGAAATCGAGTCGTTCAGCCACAAAAACTATGCGCTCGGGTGAAATCAGTTACGGCAGCGCGGCGATGAGCTTGTCGACTTCGACGCGGGGGCCTGTGAAGAACGGAACCTCTTCGCGCACATGAAGCCTGGCCTCAGTGGCGCGCAGATCACGCATGAGGTCGACGATCCGGTGCAGCTCCGGGGCTTCGAACGCCAGGATCCACTCGTAGTCGCCGAGCGCAAACGAACTCACGGTGTTCGCGCGGACATCGGCGTAGCCACGGGCCTGCTTGCCGTGGTCGGCGAGCATCTTGCGGCGCTCCTCGTCCGGAAGCAAGTACCACTCGTAGGAGCGGACGAACGGATACACGCAGATGTATTTTCCGGCCTCCTCCCCTGCCATGAAGGCGGGGATGTGGCTCTTGTTGAACTCTGCGGGTCGGTGGATCGCCACATTGCTCCACACAGGTGTGCTGGCGCGGCCGAGTGCGGTGGTGCGGCGGAAATCGGCGTAAGCGGCCTGCAACTCTTCGATGTTCTCGGCGTGTGTCCACAGCATGAAGTCGGCATCGGCGCGCAATCCTGCGACGTCGTAAACGCCACGCAGCACGACGCCTTTCTCCGCGAGGCCTTCGAAGAAGACGGTAGCTTCCTTGATCGCCGCCTCCCTGTCGTCCCCGAGGGCTCCTGGATGAACCTGGAACACGGAGAACATCAGGTAGCGGATCGTTGAATTGAGCTCTTGGTAATCGAGGCGTGCCATGCCCCTATGGTGCCACTGCGCTACTGAGGCGCTGCGCGGCATCCGTCCCCGAGGCCACACACGCCGGAACGCCGACCCCGTGAAGCAAGGCTCCCGCGACCTCGACGCCGTCCAACTCGGCAATACCGGCCTCGATCGCGCGGACCCGATCCAGATGTCCAGGCAAGTACTGGGGTAGCCCGCCGGTCCATCGAGTCACGATCGTGTCGACCGGTGTCGCACGAACACCCGCGACGACTGCCAGGTCTTCGACAGCCGCGGCAACCAGCTCATCGTCCGGCCAGCCGAGCGATCGATCATCACCGAAGTGGCCGAACGACGCGCGAACCAGCTTCACATCGCGGGCGCCGAGATGCGGCCACTTTTGACTGGACAGAGTAAACGCTTTGGCGCGCAACACTTCTCCGGTAGCGACGAGAATCCCGGAATTCTCCGGAAGTTGCGTGTCGAGCGGCAGAGCGAGCGCAACGACGGCTGAAGACGCGACGGGGATCGCGCGCGCCGCATCCGCCGCGACCGGGGAAACTTCCGCGAGCAGCCGAGTGAGCGTCGGCGCCGGGACGGCTAGCACCACACCGTCGAATCGGCCTACCGGATCGACCAGCCAGCCGTCGCCGTCACGACGCAGCGCATTCACTCCGACACCCGTCAGCACGGTCGGCGTTGCAGCGAGCACAAGCGCGTCGAGGAGCACGCCGTAGCCATCTCTGATTCCGCCGAACACGGGCGCCGACGACGGTTCGGGCAAAGCACGCTCGACCGCCGCGGAAAGACTCGACGCCCCCGCATCGAGGGCCGCAGCGAGGGTGGGCAGAGCGGCACGCACGCCGATAGTCCGCGAGCGACCCGCGTAGACGCCACCGAGCAAGGGGTCGACCGACCGGCTCACAACTTGCTCGCCGAACCTCGCAGCGACCAGCGATTCGACGTCGATATCGGCTGTGGCGTCCCATTCGAATGGCAATGTCGGCTCACGATCGATCTTGTCGAGCGTCGCCGAATCGACCAGACCCACAAGCGATTCCGACCCAGCAGGAATCCCCATCAACGTGCCCGACGGCAGTGGGTGCAGCGCGTCGCTTGCCCACACGAGCGCACGCAGCCCCGACGGATGCACCAACTGGTCGGCCAACCCCAGCTCCGCCAACAAGGCGGGCAGCTCGGGACGGCGACCGACGAACGCCTCGGCGCCGACGTCAATGTCGTACCCCGCAAGGGGCACCGTGCGTAGTTTGCCGCCGACGTGATCGGATTCCTCGATCAATGTGATCGTCGCGTCAGGTCCGAGCGCTTGTCGCACGCGATACGCCGCGACCAGTCCGGCGATGCCACCGCCGACGACCGCTACAGACGCCGGGCTCACAGCGAATGCACCAGCTCCACCACTGCGGTCAGCACGCCCGGATCGGTGTCCGGCAGAACGCCATGCCCAAGGTTGAAAATGTGGCCGGCAGAACCGATCTCGATGGCCTCGTCGGCCTCGGCAGCGATCCGACGAACCTCTGCCTCGACCGGATCCCACCCTGCGAAGAGAACAGCGGGATCGAGATTGCCCTGCAACGCTTTTCCGGGACCCACCCGATGTGCGGCGATATTGAGCGGTAACCGCCAATCGACGCCGACCACGTCCGCGCCCGCTTCGCCCATCGATCCGAGCAACTCGCCCGTGCCGACGCCGAAGTGAATCCGCGGAATTCCGGTCTCCGCAAGCTCTGCGAACACGCGCTCGGTGTGCGGCAGCACGTATCGCCGGTAGTCCGCGAGGGACAGCGTCCCCGCCCACGAGTCGAACAGCTGAATCGCGTCGACACCCGCATGGACCTGCGCCTGCAAAAACGCGATCGTGATGTCGGCCAAAGCTCCGAGCAGCGCGTTCCACGTCTGCGGGTCGGAGTGCATCAACGCCTTCGTGCGCTCATGGTTGCGGCTCGGGCCTCCCTCGACGAGATAGGAGGCCAACGTGAACGGTGCGCCGGCGAAACCGATCAGCGGGGTATCGCCGAGTTCCGCGGTCAGCAATCCGATCGCCTCGGTTACCGCACCGACGTCCTCCGGACGCAAACGAGGCAGTGCGGCCACATCTGCCGACGACCGCACCGGGTTGGCGATCACCGGTCCGACTCCAGCAACGATGTCGAGGTCGATCCCCGCAGCTTTGAGCGGCACGACGATGTCGGAAAACAAGATGGCCGCATCGACCTTGTGCCGCCGAATTGGCTGCATCGTGATCTCGCATACGAGCTCCGGGTCGAAACACGACTCGAGCATGCCGACGTTCACCCGGATCTCGCGGTACTCCGGCAGCGAGCGGCCCGCCTGGCGCATGAACCAGACTGGCCGATGACTAGGAGTTTGCCCGTTCGCAGCCGCGAGAAACGGTGAGTCGGCCAACCGCCGACGCGCCGGATAGCCAGCAGGATGCGGTGTGGTTTTACTGTTCTCGCTCATCACAGCCATGCTCTCATGACGCACGATCGCTGCTCGCGGGGCTCGGTATCAACTGCTCGCTCCGCTCGGTATCAACTGCTCGCTCCGCTCGGCGCGCCTCCCCCGGTGTGTCGCGGCACACGTCTAACGTGCGACGTTGTGACAACGCCCGGATCCGCCGCCGAGCCGGCCCCGTTTCGCGCCGCTATCGACGCGATGCACGCCGCTGCGGTGCACCCAGGGATAGAGCTGGGACCGATTCGGCCGCCGCAACGACTTGCGCCCTACTCGTATGCGATCGGGGCGGAGGTCAAGCACGCCGATACCGACATCGTCCCGGAACAATCCGAGGGTGATGCGTTCGGACGGCTGATCCTGCTGTACGACCCGAACGGCGACGAAGCCTGGAACGGCACGCTGCGATTGGTTGCCTACATCCAGGCCGACCTCGACGCGGCGCTAGCGGGCGATCCACTGCTTCCCGAAGTGGCGTGGAGTTGGCTGGTCGATGCCCTCGAATCGCGGTCCGAACCACTTAATGCGCTCGGCGGAACCGTCACAGCGACCTCCTCGGTCCGCTACGGCGACATCGCCGGCCCACCACGCGCACACCAGCTCGAGCTGCGGGCGTCATGGACAGCCACATCGGAAGCGTTGGCCCCGCACGTCGAGGCCTTCTGCGAAGTATTGGCCTATGCGGCAGGGCTCCCACCGGCAGGCATCACCGAACTCGGGCAGCACAACCGCGCCTAACAATGTGCGCGCTTTCCCCCAGCGGGGTGGGGTGTTTCGCGCACAGGCAGCGCAGCTGCAAACTCTAGGAATCTGGCAACACCACGAACGACGTGCACGCTTCTGATCGACGGGAAGACGTCGAATGCGTGTTGTCCGCCGCGAAGCTCTGCGTAGGCGACAGGGTTGTTGGACACCGCACGCAGGCGTTCAACGAACGCCCGGGCCTCCGCGACTGGAATCAGCGAGTCGTTGCGCCCGTGCACCACGAAGAATGGCGGCGCGTCGGCGCGGACGTGCGCATACGGCGACGCCGCAAGGAAATCTTCGGGATGGCGGGGATTCTTGCCGAGCACCATCGGCATCAGACCTGACTCCATCCGCAGTCGGACGCTTTTCAGGCCCGTCTCGCCGGCGAAGTCATACGCCCCGTAGTGCGGCACACATGCCTGGACCGACGTGTCAGCGGACTCGAACCCGGGTTGCAATGCCGGCTCGTTCGCCGTCAGCGCTGTCATCGCCGCGATGTGGCCACCCGCCGAACCACCGGTGACGGCGATGAAGTCTGGCGAGGCACCGTATTCCGCGGCGTGTTCGCGCATCCAGGCGATCGCCTGTTTGGCGGCGATCAGATGTGCCGGCCACTTCGCTCGGGGTGACAGCGGATAGTTGATCGCCGCACACACCCACCCGCGCGACGCCATCTCCAGTAGCAACGGGATGCCCTGGTGATCCTTGTTGCTCGTCACCCAGCCGCCGCCGTGAATCTGAAGCAGGATCGGCGCATCCGCGGGGAGGTCGCGGCGGTGAAAAATGTCCATGCGGAAGCGTTTTCCGCCCGGTGCGTAGTCCAAATTCCGAACCTTGACGACGTCAGCATGCCGCATGCGGAACGGGTAAGCCATCGTGCGCCAGGGCAAGCGATCGGTTGCATCGCCCGCCGAATTTTCCCCGCCCAGCTCGGCTAACGCATCTCCGACCTCAGCCGCGGCTCCCCGGCTCGCCGAGATGACGGCAGTAAGCCCGGCAACCGAGAGCGCCGCTGCGGCCAGCCCTACACCGTCCCGCCGGTCGTGGCGCGCGATGTTCACTGCGCTGTCCACGACAGTCGCGGCGAGTAGCTGTGGAGCGAGCTCAGCGGTCAGCCAACCGGCGAAGAACGCCGGCACCGACGCCGGCATGCCCGGAATCGGGCGCAGCGCATTCGCCGTCAAGCCAAGTCCTGCCAATTGCCGAAAACGAAACGAAACACTCACGCGCATGCCTCCCAGAGACCAATGTCACCCTCGGGTTTTTCGCCGAGGTTGGACGAAATACTAGAACACGTTCTAGTATTGGCCAATGGAGCGACTCAGCGGCCTCGACGCCAGCTTTCTTTACATGGAGACCTCGACGCAGCTACTGCACGTCTGCGGCTTGATCGAACTGGATCCGTCCACAGTCCCGGGCGGCTACACCTTCGACGGGCTCAAAACCGAGCTTGCCACCCGAGCGCGAACCATGCCTGGGTTCCGACGCAAGATTGCAGATTCGAGATTCAATCTCGACCATCCGGTGTGGGTCGACGACCCCGATTTCGACATCGATCGCCACTGCCACCGCATCGCGGTGCCGGCGCCCGGCGGACGCAACGATCTCGCCGAGATCTGTGGCCACATCGCCAGCCTGCCACTCGATCGCTCCCGGCCACTGTGGGAGATGTGGGTGATCGAGGGCCTGGCCGACGGTCACGTCGCCATCATGTCGAAGATGCACCACGCAGGCGTCGACGGTGTGACCGGTGCAAACATGATTTCGCAGCTCTGCAGCCTCGAACCGGGCGCTCCGATGATCGAGCCCGACGGCGCTGCAACCAAGGGCAGCGGCGACGCCAGCACGTTCGACCTCGCTCTCGGCGGGTTGCTCGGGTTCGCAGCGCGGCCATTGAAGTTCGCCAAGATCCTCCCCGGCACAGTTCCCATTGTGTCCGGTTGGATATCCCGCGCTCGCCGTGGCGAGGCGATGCCGGCACCGTTCACCGCACCGCGCACGTCGTTCAACGGGACCATCACGGGCCACCGCAGCATCGCGTACACCCAACTCGACCTCAATCACGTCAAGTTGGTGAAGAACGAGTTCGGCGCAAAGGTGAACGACGTCGTCCTCGCGCTCGTCTCCACGGCGCTGCGGATGTACCTCGAAGACCGTGGTGAACTGCCGGACTCGTCGCTCGTCGCCATGGTGCCCGTCTCAGTACACGCCAAATCCGATCGCCCGGGCGCGAACAAGGTCTCCGGCATGTTTTGCCAACTGCGCACCGACGTCGACAACCCCGTCGATCGGCTCGAGGCAATTGCGGAAGCAAACAAGATCTCGAAGATTCACAACGAGGCTCTCGGCGCAACGATGCTCCAGGACTGGGCGCAGTTCTCCGGTCCGGCTACCTTCGGTGTCGCGATGCGGCTCTACGCCAAACTTCGGATCGCCGAGCGGCACCCTGTGATTCACAACCTGGTTGTCTCCAACGTTCCCGGGCCGCCGGTGCCGCTGTACTTCCTGGGTGCACGAGTGCTCGGGATGTATCCGTTGGGTCCCGTCTTCCACGGCGCCGGCCTCACCGTCACCGTGATGTCGATCGAGAACAAACTCAACGTCGGCCTCATCGCGTGCTCCGAACTGGCGCCGAACTTGTGGTCGCTGGCCGACGCGTTCCCCGAGGCGCTCGAAGAACTGGTCAAGAGCGCTCGGGCGAAGGCACGCAAGCGCAAGCGCACGCGCGCGGCGAGCCAGAACTGAACTCAGCACGATTTGGCCACGCGCCAGGTCGGACCCGTAAAGTTCACACCTATGTCAGACACCGGTAGCACGCTCGACGAGGAGACCCCGGTCGCTCCGGCTGCGGTGCCTCTGCTCGCTCCGGCCGATGGCGTACCTCCCGTCGTCGCAACTGCGGACGCACTCGAAGAGGCAGCACGCAGACTGGCCGCCGGGACGGGCCCGCTGGCCGTCGATGCCGAGCGCGCATCCGGCTTCCGCTATTCCAACCGCGCCTACCTCATACAGCTGCGGCGTGCCGGAGCCGGAACCGTTCTTGTCGATCCCATTCCGATCGCCGGATCGCTGGGACCGCTCGCCGACGCCATCAACGACCTCGAGTGGGTGTTGCACTCCGCCGACCAAGACCTCCCGGGCCTCGCCGAGATCGGCCTGTCCCCCGCCGTCCTCTTCGACACCGAGCTCGCGGGCCGCCTCGCGGGGTTCGAACGCGTCGGGCTCGCGGCGATCGTCGAGCGGACGCTGGGTCTCGAACTTCGTAAGGGTCATGGCGCGGCGGATTGGTCGACACGCCCGCTGCCCGATTCGTGGCTGAACTACGCCGCCCTCGACGTGGAAGTCCTCCTCGAATTGCGCGACGTCACGGCGAAAGAGCTTGTTGCTCAAGGAAAATCCGAGTGGGCGGCGGAGGAATTCGAATACGTCCGGACACAAGGACCGCCGAAGCCCAAGCCGGAGCGCTGGCGCCGGACGTCCCAAATTCACACTCTGAAGACGACTAGACAGCTCGCAGCCGTGCACGCGCTGTGGATCGCACGCGACGGTCTGGCAAGCCGCCGCGACGTCGCGCCAGGACGGATCCTCCCCGATGCCGCCATCATTTCGGCGGCGAAGACCGACCCGAAGTCGATCGGCGAATTACGCGCACTTCCGGTGTTCGGCGGCCCGCGTCAACGTCGTTCCTCACAGTTGTGGATGGACGCGTTGCAGCAGGCGCGAACGATGCCCGACGACGAGCTGCCCCCGCTCAATCAGCCCTTCAATGGGCCGCCGCCGATCAACCGCTGGGCGCGTCGCAACCCCGCCGCAGCGGCCCGGCTTACCGCCGCCCGTGCCGCGATGGCGCAACTCAGCGAGGAAATCTCGGTTCCGATTGAGAACCTGCTCACGCCCGACCTGCTGCGACGGTTGTGCTGGGACGGCCTTGACTACGAGAACTTCGCGCGAGAAGCCGACCTGTCAGCACCGGTCAACGACTTCCTAACCGCGGGAGGCGCACGGTCGTGGCAGCGCGAACTCGTTGTCCAGCTGCTTGCCGACGCTCTCGGTGTCGAGCCGGAACCGACCGAGCCAGCAGCCGAGAACTAGGCCGAGCTTCCCGACGAACCGACCCAGCCGGTGATTCGGCGCGCCAAGTCGTCCGGCGTGAGGCCGAGTTCCCGATGCACCTGATCTCGCGAAGCGTGGTCGAGAAAGCGCTGCGGGACGCCCAGATCGCGGCTCGGTACGTCGACGCCGGCTGCGCGCATCGCCGCTGACACGGTCGATCCGATGCCACCGTGCAGGCCGCTGTCTTCGATCGTGACCACGATGCGGAAATCCTCGGCCAGCTTCACGATTGCCTCGGGGACGGGCAGCACCCAACGCGGATCGACGACGGCAGCCGAAAGACCGTGCTCCTCGAGACGATCCGCAGTCGCGAGCGCGAGCGACGCGAACGGCCCGACAGCCACCAGCAGCACGTCACCCCGACTCGCCGAGGGCATGCGGAGGACGTCGACACCGTCGATGCGGTCGACTGCGGTGATGTCTTCGAGCACGGCGCCCTTGGGGAAACGCAGCGCTGTCGGTCCGTCATCGATTGCGAGTGCTTCCGCGAACTCCTCGCGCAGCGTTGCCGCATCACGAGGTGCCGCCACCCGCATGCCCGGCACGATTCCCAGTAGGGACAAGTCCCACATGCCGTTGTGGCTTGCACCGTCCGACCCGGTGATTCCGGCGCGGTCGAGCACCAGCGTCACAGGCTGCTTCAGCAGCGCCACGTCCATCAGCAACTGGTCGAAGGCACGGTTGAGGAAGGTCGAGTAGATGGCGACCACTGGATGCATGCCACCGAGTGCGAGTCCGGACGCCGAGGCTACCGCGTGCTGCTCTGCGATGCCGACGTCGAAGAACCGATCGGGGAAGCGATTGCCGAACGCGGCGAGTCCGGTCGGGCCTGCCATTGCGGCAGTGATAGCCACGATGTCGTCGCGCGCTTCGGCGTGTTTGATCAGTTCGGCCGAAAACACCGATGTCCAGTCCTGCACCGACGCACCGGACGCCAGCCCGGTCAAGGGGTCCATGGGTCCGCACGAATGCATCTGATCGGCCTCGTGGTTTTCGGCGTGCTCGTATCCCATGCCCTTGCGGGTGACGGCATGCACGATGACCGGCCCACCGAAATCCTTTGCCCTGCGGAAGGCGGATTCGAGTGCGTGTTCGTCGTGCCCGTCCACCGGCCCGAGGTACTTGATACCGAGATCTGTGAAGAGCACCTGCGGGCTGACAGCGTCTTTCAGTCCGACCTTGATGCCGTGCAGCAATGAGTACGCGGACACACCAAACCACGGAATCCGCTGCACAGCGTGTCGTGCGGTATCCAGGAATCGCTCGTATTCGGGTTGCAGGCGCAGGGCGGCCAGCCGGTCCGCGAGACCGCCGATCGTCGGTGCGTAGGAACGCCCGTTGTCATTGACCACGATGACCACAGAGCGGTCTTTGCCTGCGGCGATGTTGTTGAGCGCCTCCCAGCACATTCCGCCGGTCAGCGCGCCGTCACCGACCACAGCGACGACGTGCCTTTGCTGCTTACCGAGCTGAAACGCCTTCGCGAGCCCATCCGCGCAGGACAGTGCCGCCGACGCATGCGACGACTCGACCCAGTCGTGCTCGCTCTCCGCGCGACACGGGTAGCCGGACAGGCCGCCCTGTTTGCGGAGGGTGTCGAACTCGTCCTTGCGGCCGGTAAGAATCTTGTGGACGTAGGCCTGATGGCCAGTGTCGAAGATGATCGCGTCGTTCGGCGAATCGAAGATGCGGTGCATCGCCAGGGTCAGCTCGACGACGCCGAGATTGGGTCCGAGATGACCACCGGACGCCGCAACCTTGGTTACGAGGAAATCGCGAATCTCTCCCGCCAGCTCCGACATCTCGGCCTGCGAAAGCCTCGTGAGATCGTCCGGCGTATTGACCCTGGAAAGAACACCCAACGAAACCGCTCCCTCCGGATACATCCGATGCAGGTATCGGTGCGAAACCTGCCGACGAACAATGTCGCCAGTCTACGGAGCTATCGCTGGACCCGAATCGCTCGACGGGCACTGTCTGCTCATTATGCCCAAGATTGTGAGCTAGGTCATAACCAAAATTCTCTAATCCAAGACCATGCGCAACGTCGTCGATGGATTGATAGCTGCCGTCTACAAACAATGTCTCGACAATCGCGACGGGACGCTGGCCGACTACATTCCCGAGCTGACCACCGTCCTCCCCGACTCGTTCGGGATCTGCATCGCGACGAGCGACGGCTACGTCTACGAGGTCGGCGCAACCGACGTCGAATTCACCGTCCAGTCGATCTCCAAGCCGTTCACCTACGGGATGGCGCTCGCGGATCGTCGGCCCGCCGCGGTTGCCGAGAAGATCGACGTCGAACCTTCCGGCGAACCGTTCAACGAGATCAGCCTCGACCCGATCACCGAGCGGCCGCGTAATCCGATGATCAACGCAGGGCGATCAAGTCGGCCCCGCTGACCGCCGGACGCGACGTGGCGCAGCGGTTCGAGCGCATTCGCAAGGCCTACGTTACGGCCCAGGGCCGAATTGCCGCCGGTCTGTCCGACCCAAGCGCCCGGTGGGAGATCGACGAAGCGACGGAGCAAGAGGTCAGCCGCCAAAGGGTTGACGCCCAGCATCGCCACCTGCAGGACGTCGGCCGCCGGATCGACCGCAAGCACCGCTCCCGCGGGCGACTCGTCGCCGACTTCCTCGACTCACCGGTGTCGCCGCAGTCCTATCTCGAACAGGTCGACCCGTGATCCGAGCGCTAGGACCGAACGCACCGAATTAAGGGCCTTCGGTCCCTCGCCAGTAATGGCAACAAACGAGCGACCGAGCCACTTGGGCTCTGGGAGGACGCGGTAGCCAAGGCGGAGCAGTACGCAAGCCTTGCCCACCGCACGTTGGGTGCTGTCCTCGAAATATCGGAGGACGTCGCTCCCGCCGGTCCGCATCCGATGACACTGGCAATGAAGTCGGTCGCACCGGACATGCCGATCGAGCGTGGGGAAAGTGCAGTCACCGTCGACCTACGGGTGCGGTGGCGTTTGATCTGAGCATGGCCTTCGGCCCCGTGCGTCTTTTAGGAGGGCGGGCCCTCCTGTGTTTGTTCAGGACATCGCGTGCAATTGATGTCTCAGGACATCGTGGACACTGACCGGTTCGTTCTTGTGATGATCAGGGATGGCCAGAACAGAGTTTTCGATGGATCCACAGTTTGTCGCAGCTGTTG
>JBBSKP010000073.1:0-20560 GCA_038256175.1 Mycobacteriales bacterium | reverse complement strand
GTCGGTGCCGAGGGGAATCGTCAATCGTTCGTACCCCTCGCCCAGGACATCGGGCTCCCAGTTCGGCCGCACCGACGAGGAATTGGGGGTGTGCGTCACATTCCCAATCTAATGGCACCGCGAAGGTGGACGCGAGGGGCACAATTGACGCTAGCGACCGGCAGGTAACCTAACGCCTGCACCGTGCCCGACGGAGCGCATGCCCGAGGATGAGGAAGTCGAAATTCCAGTGTCGAACTCAGCCGCAGTTTCCAATCAAACGCCGTCGATTCAGAAGACCGACGTAGTTCTCATCGGTGCTGGAATCATGAGCGCGACGCTCGGTGCGCTGCTCCGTCAGCTGCAGCCGGACTGGTCGGTCACGGTCTTCGAAGGACTCGACGCCGCTGCGGCGGAGAGCTCCGATCCGTGGAACAACGCCGGCACCGGACACTCCGCGCTGTGTGAGCTGAACTACACGCCGCAGAATGCGGACGGCTCCGTCGACATCGCGAAGGCCGTCACGGTCAACGAGCAGTTCCAGGTCTCGCGCCAGTTCTGGGCGCATGCGGTCGAGAACAAGGTGCTCAGCGACCCCAAGGACTTCATCAACCCCATCCCGCACGTGAGCTTCGTGCACGGTGAAGACAACGTGAAGTACCTCCGCAAGCGCTACGAAGCGCTCGTGAAGCACCCGTTGTTCGCCGGAATGGAATACATCGACGACGCCGACGAGTTCGCCCGCCGCCTGCCGGTGATGGCGAAGGGTCGCGACTATTCCGATCCCGTCGCACTGAACTGGAGCGAAGGCGGAACGGACGTCGATTTCGGCGCACTGACCAAGCAGTTTCTGAACTACATCGCCTCGTCCGGCGGAACCGTGCACTTCGGCCACACCGTGCGCAATCTCACCAAGCAGTCCGACGGCAGCTGGAAGGTGAAGGTTGTGAACAACCGCACCGGCCGCAAGAAGGTTGTCTCCGCAAAGTTCGTGTTCGTCGGCGCAGGCGGCGGCGCGCTGCCGCTGCTGCAGAAGTCCGGGATCAAGGAAGCTAAGGGCTTCGGCGGCTTCCCCGTCAGTGGCCAGTTCTTCCGCTGCACGAACCCAGATTTGATCCACGAACATAAAGCGAAGGTCTACGGCAAGGCGGCGGTCGGTGCGCCGCCGATGTCCGTGCCGCACCTCGACACGCGCGTCATCGGCGGCCAGGAGGGCCTACTGTTCGGTCCCTATGCGGGCTGGACGCCGAAGTTCCTCAAGGAAGGCAAGCTGTCCGACCTGCCGAAGTCGGTGCGGCCCAACAACATCGGCTCGCTGATCGGCGTCGGCCTCACCGAGCTCGGCCTCACCAAGTACCTGATCTCCGAGCTGCTGCAATCGACCAGCGATCGCGTCGACACGCTATCGGAATTCGTGCCGAAGGCCGACGGCAAGGACTGGGAACTCATCACCGCAGGACAGCGCGTCCAGGTGATCCGGCGCAAGGGCGCGCTCGGCGTGCTCGAATTCGGAACCGCGGTGATTACTGCGGAGGACGGGTCGATCGCCGGCCTGCTCGGTGCGTCGCCGGGAGCTTCGACAGCCGTGACCGCGATGCTGGGCGTCCTGAAAAACTGCTTCAAGCGTGACTACGCCAACTGGGAGCCCAAGCTCAAGGAAATGGTGCCGTCGCTTGGCGTGGAGCTTTCGGGGAACACCCAGCTCTTCAACGAGGTGTGGGACTGGACGACGCGCACACTTTCGCTCGGCGACGCGCCGGCTGGACCCGTTTCAGGGCAGTCCCAACTCGCGGAGACAGCGACGGTGTGATAGTCAGAGGCGCATGATGGCAACGGCTACTCTCAAGCGATCCTGGGCCTACGACCTCACAACGAGCACCCTGTACGACTTGCTCAAACTGCGCGTCGAGGTGTTCGTCGTCGAGCAGGCGTGCCCCTACCCGGAACTCGACGGGCGCGATCTGCTGCCGGAGACTCGACAATTCTGGCTCGAAGAAGACGGCGAGATCATTTGCACGCTGCGGCTGATGGAAGAGCATGACGATGGTCGCAAGTCGTTCCGCATCGGCAGGCTCTGCACGTCCCGACAGGCCCGAGGCCGTGGGCACACGACGCGTCTGCTGCAGGCAGCCCTCGCCGAGGTCGGTTCCGCACCGTGCCGGATCAATGCCCAGACCTATCTCGTGGACATGTACGCCAAGCACGGCTTCAAGCCGGACGGCGACGAGTTCATCGAAGACGGCATCCCGCACGTTCCGATGCTGCGCGGCGACGACCAGCGCTGATCGAGGAAGGGCATAGAGTCCTCATGAGAACGTTTGCGGGAAAGCCTGTGTGACTCGGGCGCGGTCCCGCCACTGTGAAGATGTGCTCTTGTTGCCGGTCAACAGGCCATGTCGAAGCCAGATTGCCGCATCGTTCTCCGCCCACTGAAATACCCGGCGTGGATACCGGGACGTGAAGGGATAGAGCAATGGCGCAGCACGGTGTCGATGGCGACGCGGGATTTCCGTTCAGTGCGATAGTCGGTCAGGACCGGCTGCGGCTGGCGTTGGTGTTGTGTGCCGTCCACCCAGGCATCGGTGGAGTTCTGGTTCGAGGTGAAAAAGGCACAGCCAAGTCGACCGTCGTGCGGGCGTTGGCGGCTCTGCTGCCACCGGTCGCGGGCGAGACCGGGTCGAAGCCCGCGCGCCTTGTCGAACTTCCGGTCGGCGCGACCGAAGACCGCGTAGTCGGCTCGCTCGATCTCGAGAAGGTCCTTCGCAGCGGCGAGCAGGCGTTTCAGCCGGGCTTGCTCGCGGCCGCGCATCACGGGGTCTTATACGTCGATGAAGTGAACTTGCTGCACGACCACTTGGTGGACGTCTTGCTCGACGCCGCCGCAATGGGGCGCGTGTACATCGAGCGCGACGGCGTTTCGCATTCGCATCCGGCGCGATTCGTGCTGGTAGGAACGATGAACCCGGAGGAAGGCGAGCTTCGGCCGCAGCTTCTCGACCGGTTCGGGCTCGCCGTCGACGTAACCGCGTCACGCGACGTGGATGTGCGCATGGAGGTGGTCCGCCGGCGCCTGAACTACGAGCGCGATCCCGCGACCTTCGCCGCGCGCTACGAAGACGAAGACCGGCGTGTGGCGCAACAGATCATCGAAGCCCGGGACAAGGTCGACGACGTCGAACTCGACGACATCGAACTTCGGCGGATCGCGTCACTGTGCGCGTCGTTCGACGTCGACGGTATGCGCGCGGACCTTGTGGTTGCCCGGACCGCGACAGCGCACGCGGCGTGGCGAGGCGCGGGGGCGGTCAGTGAGGAAGATGTGCGGGTGGCTGCCGAACTTGCGCTGCCGCATCGACGTCGGCGTGATCCGTTCGATGAGCCGGGGCTCGACCCGGAGCGCCTCGACGAGGCCATGCAACAAGCCGCGGAGGAAGCGCACAAAGGCCCGGAGGACAGTCAGCCACCGGAACCCCCGGAGCCGGACGGTGACGGACCAGGCGATGGCGGTGCCACGCCGCCGACAGAGGAGAACGGTCCGGGTGGCGGCACGCGGTCGGCCGCGGCACCTAGCGCTGCGTTCAAGCCGCGGCTGCTCGAAGTGCCGGGCGTCGGGGCAGGAGCGCCTGGGCGGCGCTCGCGATCGCAGAGCAGCCGGGGCCGCGCGGTTCGGCCAACGACCGAGCGTGGCAACGGAATTCACTTGATCGGCACGCTGTTTGCCGCAGCCCAGCATCAGCGAGCGCGCGGCCGCACCGGTGGTCGGTTACTGCTCGAGCCGATGGATCTCCGTGGAGCGCATCGGGAGGGGCGCGAGGGAAACCTCATCGTGTTCGTCGTCGACGCGTCGGGTTCGATGGCCGCAAAAGACCGGCTTGCGGCGGTGACCGGTGCCGTCGTTTCGCTGCTGCGCGATGCGTATCAGCGCCGGGACAAGGTTGCGGTCATCACGATCCGCGGTCACGAGGCGACGCTGGTGCTGCCTCCGACGTCCTCGGTGGATATCGCCGTCCGCAGGCTCGCCACGTTGCAAACGGGTGGGAAAACGCCTCTGGCTCAAGGTCTTTTGAAAGCTCGCGAGGTGGTCTTGCGCGAGCACGTTCGCGATCCGCAGCGTCGTCCGTTGGTTGTGCTGCTCACCGATGGCCGCGCGACCGGGGGAGCGGACCCCGTTCATCGGGCACGAGTGGCGGCAGGGTTGCTTGCCCGCGAAGGTGCAGCGTCGGTGGTTGTCGACTGTGAACGTGGCATCGTCCGGCTCGGGCTCGCGGTCGATCTGGCGCGGGAGTTGGGCGGGACCTATCTGCGCCTCGGCGAACTGTCTGCCGACGCCGTTGCCGGTGCTGTACGAGCGGTGGCCTGACGTGCCGCAGGGAGTGCCGGAGACCATCCCCGACGACGGCCTGACTACCCGGCAGCGTCGGAATCTTCCCGTGCTGGCCGTTCACACCGGACCGGGAAAAGGTAAATCCACCGCGGCGTTCGGGATGGCATTGCGGGCATGGAATCAGGGCTTCGATGTCGGGGTGTTCCAGTTCGTGAAGAGTGCGAAATGGAAAGTCGGCGAGGAGGCAACGTTTCGCGCTCTCGGTCAGCTCCACGACGACACGGGAGTCGGCGCTGCCGTGGAATGGCACAAGATGGGCGAGGGCTGGTCGTGGACCCGTAAGAAGGGCAGCGATGAGGACCATGCGGCCGCTGCGGTGGAAGGTTGGCAGGAGATCGCTCGCCGTATTGCCGCGCAGACACATCGGTTCTATGTGCTCGACGAGTTCACCTACCCACTGAAGTGGGGGTGGGTGGATGTGGACGAGGTGGTCGAGGTGCTGGTGAACCGACCGGGAAATCAGCATGTGGTGATTACCGGTCGCGACGCGCCGCCGGCTTTGATCGCCGCTGCCGATCTAGTCACCGAGATGACCAAGGTCAAGCATCCGATGGACTCGGGTCGAAAGGGGCAGCGAGGTATCGAATGGTGAGCCGATCTTGAGCGTTCCTGCCGTTGTCATCGCCGCACCCGCGTCGGGGAGCGGAAAGACCACCGTTGCAACAGGTTTGATCGGCGCCATGCGTGCGGCGGGGCACGAGGTGGCGCCGTTCAAAGTCGGTCCCGACTACATCGATCCCGGCTACCATGGGCTGGCTGCTGGTCGCCCTGGGCGAAACCTCGATACCGTCCTGGTCGGGCAAGGCACCATCGGGCCGCTGTTCAATCACGGTGCGCGCGGCTGCGACATCGCGGTCGTCGAGGGCGTGATGGGGCTTTTCGACGGCAAGATCGACGCTGCGGTGTCGGCACCCGCCGCCGAGGGGTCCACCGCACAAGTTGCGACGCTGCTGGGCGCGCCGGTGGTCCTGGTTGTCGACGCCCGGGGGCACAGTCAAAGCCTTGCCGCTGTCCTGCACGGATTCGCCAGCTTCGACGATTCGGTCCGACTCGGTGGGGTGATCCTGAATCGTGTCGGCAGCGAGCGGCACGAGCAAGTGCTGCGCGAAGCCAGTTCCCGCGTCGGACTGCCGGTTCTCGGGGTTCTTCCTCGGCTGGACGAACTCGTTGTGCCATCACGGCATCTCGGTCTGATTCCTGCTGTCGAGCACGGGCCGGCCGCGACCGCAGCAGTGGACGCGATGACCGAGCTGGTCGCCAAGCATGTTGATCTTAATGCCATTGTGCGGCTTGCTCATTCGGCCGTCGCCGGGCCGCATTGGGATCCCGTGGACCAGTCCGGCGAAGTGGCAGCGGCCCGCCCCCGCGTCGTGTTGGCCGGTGGACCCGCGTTCACGTTCGGCTACGCGGAACACCGCGAACTGCTCGAAGCGGCGGGAGCCGAGGTAGTGACATTCGACCCGCTGCGGGATGAATTACCAACCGGCACAGCAGGCTTGGTGCTGCCCGGCGGCTTCCCGGAAGCGCATGCGGCCGATCTGTCGGCTAACCTCCCGCTGCGCACGGCAATTCGTGACGCGGCGCTGCGGGGGCTGCCGATCCATGCGGAGTGCGCGGGTTTGCTGTATCTGTCCCGCACGCTCGACGGTCATCCCATGGCCGGCGTCATCGATGCGGATGCGCAGTTCGGCCCGAAACTGACGCTTGGCTATCGGGATGCGGTCGCACTGGTCGACTCGGTCCTCTGGTCTGCGGGAGAACGGGTGCGGGGACACGAGTTTCACCGCACCCAGCTCACCGACGTGGGAACAGGCGCGTGGGGCTGGCGAACGTGGGGCGGGATCACGACGCGTGAAGGCTTCGCCGACGCGAACGTGCATGCGTCGTATCTGCACACACATCCGGCCGGCAACCCGCGTGCGATAAGCCGATTCGTGCATGCAGCAGCACTATTCTCTGGAAAGTGTGACAGTGCTGGAAAGTGTGACAGTGCGGGACAGTCAGACAGTGGCTGACGTCGTCGTCGGGATCGGAATGCGTGAGGGCACCTCGACCGAGGTGATTCTGGCCGCAATTGTCGA
Source organism: Mycobacteriales bacterium (assembly GCA_038256175.1). Classification (GTDB taxonomy): domain Bacteria; phylum Actinomycetota; class Actinomycetes; order Mycobacteriales; family Mycobacteriaceae; genus Antrihabitans. Next base: position 14,116 of record JBBSKP010000073.1, on the reverse strand, counting down.
GGTGTGCGCTGAGAAACACGTGACTTGCCTGACCACTGTGGACAAGCGGGCGTCCGAACCGGGATTGATCAGTGCCGCATCCACATTGGGCGTTGACATCGTTTCCTACACGGCCGCAGAACTTGCTGCGGTGGACGTGCCGAATCCAGCCGAGCATTCGCTGCGAACATTGGGAACGCCCAGCGTGGCCGAGGCTGCTGCCCTGCTCGCGTCCGGGGGAGGGACGCTCACGGTGCCGAAGCGAGTGCTGAACGGTGTCGTCGTGGCTGTCAGTACTGTCGCTGTCAGCCGTCCAGGCACGACCTAGCGCGCGCCACATTCGGAGTGTCGTCCGTGATCGGTTCTGCTGTGGCATCGATCTTCTGGGGCCACCGCGTGAATTCGCGCGCGTTGGCATCGACTGCGGTGACGGTCGCGCCGGAGTCCTCGAGCGATGACGTCGTCCATACGCCGATCTCCTCGCGGGCCGCGGTCGGTGCGCTGAACCGCATCGCGACGATGTATGTCGATTCTGTTGACTTGACCGCCTTTCCGCCCCGAGGCGTGATCGGCTGATTCGTCTGTGCGCCTTCTGAGATGTAGTGCATCAGCTCCTCGGTGACAGCAACGCATCCCGATGGTGCCTTAGCGTTTTCGGAATCGCTGGAACACGCGGATGACGCAACTACGACGACACCGACCATCCAGGCGAGAGCGAGCTTGTTCATGAGTGCCCTCCTTATGTCCAGACATTGGATTACCACTTTCCAAGATTCGAAACAGTTGCTTGGTGCCCGTGCGGCCGGCGTTCGGTCGTATTCGGGTCACGTAATGTCTGAGCCGTGTCATCGGACGAGTCGAACTACCTGGTCGGGCTGAACCTCATGGGGCGCCGCGTCGTCGTCGTAGGCGGCGGGACCGTCGCGCAACGGCGCCTCGGTCTGCTGATCAACTCCGGCGCGCGGGTGCACGTGATCAGTCGTGACGTCACCCCTGCCGTCGAAGGAATGGCCACGGCGGGTCAGGTGACCGTTGAGCTCCGCGAGTATCGCGACGGCGATCTCGCCGACGCCTGGTACGCCATTGCGTGCACCGACGAGCCCGAGACGAACGCCGCCGTCGTGGCGGAAGCCGAGCGCAATCGTGTGTTCTGTGTTCGGGCGGATACCGCCCGACTCGGAACGGCCGTCACACCTGCAACGGGTCGCTTCGATGGACTGACGCTCGGCGTCCTTGCGGGCGGGCAGCATCGCCGTTCGGCTGCGGTTCGCACCGCGCTCCTCGAAGCACTGCAATCGGGGGTGATTGCCGATCAATCGGAGCCTGTGCAGCCCGGTGTGGCGCTCGTCGGCGGCGGACCCGGTGATCCGGATCTCATTACTGTTCGCGGACGTCGGTTACTGGCACGCGCAGACGTGGTCGTTGCCGATCGCCTCGCGCCGCCTGAGTTGCTTGCCGAACTCGGTCCGCACGTCGAGGTCATCGACGCAGCCAAGATTCCATACGGGCGCGCGATGGCGCAAGAAGCGATCAACACAGCGCTGATCGACAACGCGAAAGCCGGAAAGTTCGTCGTGCGGCTCAAGGGCGGCGATCCGTACGTGTTCGGACGGGGTTACGAGGAGCTCGAGGCCTGTGTCGAGGCTGGAGTGCCCGTGACGGTGGTTCCCGGCATCACCAGCGCGATCTCGGTGCCGTCCGCGGCGGGCATTCCGGTCACTCATCGAGGCGTCACCCACGAATTCGTGGTCGTGAGCGGTCATGTCGCGCCCGATCACCCGGATTCCCTGGTCGACTGGTCGGCGTTGGCGCGGCTACGAGGAACGCTGGTCCTCCTGATGGCGGTTGAGCGCATCGAGCAATTCGCTGACGTACTGATTGCCGGCGGCCGACCGTCCGACACCCCGGCGACGGTGATTCAGGAAGGCACGTTGCGGTCGCAGCGCGTGCTGCGGGCTGATTTGCAGACCGTCGCTCAGCGTGTGCGTGACGAGAACATCAGGCCACCGGCGATCGTTGTCATCGGGGCGGTGGCGGGCTTTTCCGTTGACCCTGGGTAACGTGAACGACCGTGTCTGACCACAATGCCGTGACGTACCCGGTGACGACCAAGGCATTCGGGCTTGCATTAATCGTGCTCAGCGGCCTGCAATTGATGGTTGTCCTAGACGGAACGGTGGCCAATCTTGCGTTGGCGCGGTTGCAGGACGATCTGGGCCTCAGCGACGCCGGACGCAACTGGGTCCTGACGTCCTATGCGCTCGCTTTCGGCGGGCTCATGCTGCTCGGCGGTCGGCTCGGCGACGCCTTCGGTCGCAAACGCATGTTCATCGCAGGAGTTGGGCTTTTCACGTTTTCGTCGCTGCTGTGCGGGTTGGCGTTCAACGAGGGCACCCTCGTCGCAGCGCGGGCGTTACAGGGGACGGGTGCCGCCATTGCATCTCCGACGGCGTTTGCCCTTGTTGCGACGACGTTCGCGCCAGGACCGGTACGAAACCAAGCCATTGCGGTGTTCGCGGCCATGACCGGAATCGGTTCGATCACCGGACTCATCGTCGGTGGCGCGCTCACCGAGTTCTCCTGGCGCTGGATCTTCCTGATCAACGTGCCCATCGGATTTGTGATTGTCGGACTCGCGATCGTCGCGCTGCGTGAAACGACACACGAACGTCTGTCCCTCGATATTCCGGGGGCCGTCCTCGCGACGTTGGGGTGTACAGCGATCGTGTTCGGAATCAGCGAGGGACCCGAACTCGGCTGGCGCAGCCTCGCAGTGGTCGGTGCCCTTGTGCTCGGTGTAATCATGCTGGGCATGTTCCTGATCGTCGAACGCACCGCAGACAATCCGCTGCTGCCGTTCTCGCTGTTCGCCGACAGGGACCGCGTAGCGACTTTCATCGCAATCTTCTTCGCGAGTGCTGTCATCTTCTGCATGGCGGCGTATGTCGCGCTCTTTGTGCAGGACATCCTCGGCTACAGCCCACTACGGGCGGGAATGGCCTTCATCCCGTTCGCTGTCGGGCTTGGCAGCGCTGCGTTTGTCTCGTCCAAGCTCGCAGTGCATGTCCAGCCGCGATGGCTGGTGATCGCCGGCGCGGCCATCATGGTCCCGGGCTTGCTGTACGGATCGACGCTCGACGGTACGGCGACCTACTTCGGAAACCTGTTCATTCTTGTCATCGGTATCGGCTTCGGCGTGGGCCTTGCCGTTGTCCCGCTGCCGTTGTGCGCAGTCGCTGGTGTGGGGCCTACGGAGATCGGACCGCTGACCGCAATCGCACAGGTCGCACAGACGCTCGGGGGACCGCTCGCGCTTGCGGTGGTCGGCGCCATGGCGACGTCGCGAACCTTGTCGCTCGGCGGCACAAACGGTGCGGCTGTCGATATGAACCCGGCCCAACTCGCCGCGCTGGGCGATGGGTACACCTTTGCCCTCGTCGGTTGCGCGGTGTGCGCGGTCATCGCCGGAGTCGTCGCGTTGTTCATCCGCTTCACTCCGGAGCAGGTTGCCCAGGCTCATGCGGCGCAAGAGGCCGCTCAGCAGTCCTGACTTTTCGTCAGAACGGTGGGGGCGCCAGGGCATAGCGCCGCCGGGTGATGGCTTGGTGTTCCTGGTAGCGCGCACGCATCGCAATGTCGGTCAGCGGTGGTGGAGGCGCATTGTCCATGTGGATTTCCCACCACGTCGCTTCGTAGAGCAGATCCACCGTTTCGACGGCGGTGGGTCGGTCGGTGATCGCGGGAAGCCCGGGTGGTGGCTTCGGTGGGGTCGGTGGTGGTGCGGGTAACCCGGCGATCAGCATCGTTGCGGGCAGCGTGATCCGCACCAGTCCGGAGCGGCTGCGCCACAGGACCGCCCCGCCTCCGAGATGGATGCAGGACCATCGATGCCGGGTCTTCAAGTCGTGGTGCTTTTTGCAAAGCGGGTGCAAATTGCTCGCGACCGTCCAACCGCCATGTTCGGGATCGTCATGGTCGAACGGGACTTGATGGTCGAGTTCGCATTTACGTGACGCAACGGTGCAGCCGGGGAACGTGCAGGTCGGATGCGTGGCGCGGACAAATGCCGCGACCTCTGCGGTCGGCCGGTAGGTCAACGCCCCGGCCGGGGGTGTGGTGTGTCCACCGTGTCCGTCGGGGTGGGCCCCGACCGCGCCAACGGGGTGCTCTGCCACCGCGTTGATGATCTGGTCGAGGATCGAACCGATCCCGGTACCGGCGACTCGACGCACGCCGACCGAAGAATGCACTGCCGGCCCCAACGGCCCCGATCGGCGGATCCGGCCCCGCGCACAGAACCGCCGCACTGCCACTGGGGCTGGCATCGGTGTCGGAGCGGGGTCATCGGGGGCTGGGGTGACTGAGTCTTCGGCATCCGCCCTGTTGTCACCGGTCCCGGTCATCCCGAGGTTCTCGGCAAGAGTCCTCATCTCGGTAAGCAGACCTTGCCAATTGGCGTCTTCGGCGAGTTTGCGTGCCAACTCAGCGTCCAGGACCGTGCCGTCTGCCAGTGTCGCTGGAGTGCTGGTGAGGCCGAGCAGTGTGTCGATGTCGATGAGGATCTGCGCGAGATGTCCTCGCCGCGGCGCGATATCGGCGTTGGCTGCCGGACACATGGTGTCGCCACACTGGCACAGCAGGATGCGTTCTCCGTGCAGCAACCCGACCAACGCATCCGCGCGCAGGACCGACTTCGACCGTGGATCCGAGTCGCAGACGGTGGCAGCGAGTTCGTCGAGCAACAGCACGGCGTCCGCGCCCTCGATATCGGTGATGCACGCCGAGAGCCAGGACATGCCGTTGTCGCCACGCCGCACGTAGGCGGTGCGATCGGTGCGGCGTTTGTCGGCGCGCACGGCCGCGGCTTCGGTCGGGTCGGCACGTAGCCAGAGTCGCCAGATCTCACTGCGCAACGGAACCGGGGTCAGATGCATCGCGGCGGCAACGACATCCGCTTCGATCTCGGCGATCGTCGCCGCAGACGCGTCGCGCAGCAGCGCGCAGATTGTGCGAACGGTGCTGTAGTCGAGGTCGCCACCGCGAAAGGCACGATCGGTGATCGGCAACCGCAACGTCAGCTCCGCACCGACATCGATGAGGATCCCGGCGGAATAGGCGCTGCAGCGCAAGACGGTAGCGACTTCGGCGGTGGCCGTGTGCAAGCAGATCAGGGGGCTGCCGTCGGGGGACGTCGAGGCCTCGCCCAGACGAATTTCGTAGAGGTCGTACGCGGCGTGCACTTTCCGGGCGGCGGCAACGTTCTCGTCGTGTCGGTAGAGCGACAGCGCAGCGAGGTGTTCGGCGGCACCGTCGTACGGGATACCCAGGAACGGGGTGTCCAGCAAGGTCGCGGTATCGAACATGTGTTCGAGCCTACCGGATGATTGCCACGCTGTCGATCCCTCTAGTCGGTGAGAACGACCAGCTCAGAGGCTGAAGCGACCTCCACGCGCAGACCCGCTTTCGCGGCAACTCGGGCGACGCCGCGCACATCGGATGGCTCGGCACGGCTGACAACGAGCGCTCGGGCAAGAAGGCCTTTGTGGTGCTTGTTGAAGTGGCTCACAACGGTGCGGCTGCCGTCAGGCTGTTCGGTGAGGACGGTTGCGATCACAGATCCTGGGACGCGTCCCAGTTGCTGGTACATCCCAGATCTCAGGTCGACGACCAACGCGCCCTCTGCCTCAGCCAGCAGTGCATCGGTCAGATCCGATTTCCACACCGATCCCAGTGTTCCAAAGCCGGGGAGTTTCGAACCGCCCGACAGCCGATATGCGGGGATAGGGTCACCCGGCCGGACAGCGCCGAACAGTGCCGAACCGATCGCCACGCGCGCGTGCGCCTTCGCCTTCTGCACCTTTGTGAGCGACCGTGCATCGAGCGCATCGAACAGCACGCCCGTATAGCGCTCCAAGGCCGGCCGGGTGGGGCTCGTCCACAACTGCGCGTTTCGCCCGATCTCGTCGAGCTGACCGGCGCCGAGTCCGAGCGCGGCCTTCGACGCCTCCACGTTGGACGCCAGCTCGACCAATGCGTGCACGAGGAGCTCGCGCGTATTGGTCAGCTTCTGCATCGACAATGCCGAGAGGTCGAGCGGCGCCAATCGTCCGCCGTCGGACTTCGTTTCTGAGGGAGGTAGCAGCACCAGCACGTGCCGCAGCGTAGCTGCTCGTGTCCCGCGACTACTCTTGCACGTTGTGATCACCCGCCTTTCTCAGCTGTTCCTCCGTACATTGCGCGACGATCCTGCCGACGCCGAGGTGCCGAGCCATCGCTTGCTCGTCCGTGCCGGTTACGTTCGCCGCATTGCGCCGGGTGTCTACTCGTGGCTGCCGCTCGGTCTCCGAGTGCTGCGCCAGGTCGAGCGAGTCGTCCGTGAGGAGATGAACGCCATTGGGGCGCAGGAGATCGCGCTGCCTGCACTGCTGCCTCGCGAACCGTACGAGGCGACGAATCGCTGGACCGAGTACGGCGACGGATTGTTCCGCCTGAAGGACCGCAAGGGTGCCGACTATCTGCTCGGCCCGACGCATGAGGAGCTGTTCGCGCTCACGGTGAAGGGTGAATACAACTCGTACAAGGACCTTCCCGTCACCCTGTACCAAATCCAGACGAAGTACCGCGACGAGGAACGCCCGAGGGCTGGGATTCTGCGCGGGCGCGAGTTCATCATGAAGGACTCGTACTCCTTCGACCTTGACGAGGACGGGCTCAAGGCGTCGTATCACGCGCACCGGGAGGCCTACCAGCGCATTTTCGCGCGACTGTCGGTGAAGTACGTGATCGTGGCCGCAACGTCGGGTGCGATGGGCGGCAGCGCGTCGGAGGAGTTCCTCGCCGAGAGCGAGGTCGGCGAAGACACCTACGTCCGCTGCGTGGAGTCTGGATACGCTGCCAACGTCGAGGCTGTTATCACTCCCGCACCGGAAGAGATTCCGCTGGACGGTCTGCCCGCTGCGGTAGTCCACGACACCGAAAACACCCCGTCCATCGCCACTCTGGTCGAGTGGGCAAACCAGGCGGGTCTCGGCCGAACCGTCACTGCCGCCGACACATTGAAGAACGTCATCGTGAAATTGCGGCACCCCGATGGCACAACCGAACTCCTCGGCATCGGAATTCCCGGCGACCGCGAAGTGGACGAGAAGCGGCTCGGCGCATCGCTCGAGCCGGCCGAGTTCGAACTGCTCACGGACGTGGACTTCGCTGCCAACCCATTTCTTGTCAAGGGTTATATCGGCCCGAAGTCATTGCAAGACAACGATGTTCGGTATTTGGTCGATCCCAGGGTTGTCACCGGCACCGCATGGATCACAGGTGCCGACCTGCCGGGCAAGCACGTTGTCGACTTCGTCGCCGGTCGTGACTTCACCCCGGACGGCACGATCGAGGCCGCCGAGGTTCGCGACGGCGACCCGTCACCCGATGGCCGCGGTCCGCTGGTCGCCGCGCGCGGTATCGAGATCGGTCACATTTTCCAGCTCGGCTACAAGTACACCGACACCTTCTCCGTCGACGTGCTCGGTGAGAACGGCAAACCGGTTCGGCTGATTCAAGGTTCCTACGGTGTGGGAGTCTCGCGCCTCGTCGCCGTCATCGCCGAGCAGCAGCACGACGAGAAGGGGCTGCGCTGGCCGTCCGAGGTGGCGCCCTTCGACGTGCACGTCGTGATCGCGAACAAGGACGACACGGCGCGCGCCGGCGCTGAGCAACTGGCGGCCGAGTTCGACCTTGCCGGCCTATCCGTCCTGTTGGACGACCGTAAGGCGTCGCCCGGTGTGAAGTTCAAGGACTCCGAGTTGATCGGCGTGCCCGTGATCCTCGTCGTCGGTCGGGGTTGGGCAGACGGCAACGTCGAGTTGCGTGACCGGTTCGGTGGCGAGAGTCGCGAGATTCCAGGTACCGAAGCGCTCAAGGCCGTGCGGGCCGCGGTGCGCGGCTGACCAAGGCGCCTATCCGGACGTTGCATAAGTTACTCGCTGATAGGGTCATCTCGATTCCTACGAAAGGCGATGCTGTGGCGACCTCTGGCGAGCTGCTGTTCAACCCCCATAAATTCGATCCAGCGCAGTTCGACGCGGAGACGGGCCGGCAACTCTCGGCGCTGATCGATTGGTTCGAGAACCGCGGCAAGAAGCAACTGCTCCAGGACGATCTCGAAGCGGTCTGGGTATCGGACTTCCTCGATTTCATCAAGCGCGAGAAGATCTTTGCGACCTTCTTGACGCCCGCAGCGTACGCGGACGGCAACCCGGACAAGCGCTGGGACGCCGCCCGCAACGCTGTGCTGAGCGAAATCTTCGGCTTCTACGGGCTTGCGTACTGGTACGCCGAGCAGGTCACCATCCTCGGCCTCGGGCCGGTCTGGATGAGCGGCAACGAGGGTGCCAAGAAGGACGTAGCGCAGCAGCTCGACGACGGCGGCGTCATGGCGTTCGGCCTGTCCGAGCGTGATCACGGCGCAGACGTCTACTCCACCGACCTGCTGCTCACACCGTCGGACGAGCCGGGCATCGCATTCCGCGCTTCGGGGACCAAGTACTACATCGGCAACGGCAACGTCGCGACCACTGTCTCGGTATTCGGGCGACGCACCGACGTCGAAGGTGCCGACGGTTACATCTGGTTCGCAGCCGACAGCCAGCACGAGAACTACGCGCTGATCGACAACGTCGTGCACGGCCAGATGTACGTGAGTACGTTCCGCCTCGACAACTACCCGGTGCGCGAGGAGGACATCCTGCACACCGGACCCGAGGCGTTCTCGTCGGCGCTCAACACGGTCAACGTGGGCAAATTCAACCTGTGCTCCGGCTCGGTCGGTATGTGTGAGCACGCCTTCTATGAGGCAATCACGCACGCGCAGAACCGGATTCTGTATGGCAACCCGGTCACGGACTTCTCGCACGTGCGCGCCAACTTCGTCGATGCCTACAGCCGGCTCGTCGCGATGAAACTGTTCAGCAATCGTGCGATCGACTACTTCCGCAGCGCAATTCTCGAAGACCGTCGCTACCTCCTCTTCAACCCGGTGACGAAGTCGAAGGTGACATCCGAGGGCGAGATCGTGGTTACGCTGTTGCAGGATGTGTTGGCAGCGAAGAGCTTCGAGAAGGATACCTACTTCTGCGAGGTTGCCAGGCTCATCGGCACGTTGCCGCGGCTCGAGGGAACCGTGCACGTCAACGTCGCGCAGATCCTGAAGTTCATGCCGAACTACCTGTTCAACCCGGCGCAGTACCCGGAGATCGCCACCCGCAAGGATGCTGCCGACGATGTGTTCTTCTGGGCGCAGGGTCCGGCTCGTGGCGCGGCCAAGGTGCAGTTCGCGGACTGGACGCCGGTATACGAGCGCAACAGCGAAATCCCCAACGTCGCAGTGTTCTACGAGCAGGCGAACGCGCTGAAGGAACTGCTCACCACTGCGGCACCGAGTGGCGACCAGCAGAAGGATCTCGACTTCTTGCTCAATGTCGGGCACCTGTTCTCGTTGATCGTGTACGGGCAGCTGATCCTCGAACAGGCCGAGATCACGGGGCTGGATCGCGACGTCGTGGATTCGATCTTCGATTTCCAAGTTCGCGACTTCTCGTCGTATTCCATTGCGCTGCACGGTAAGCCGTCCTCGACACAGGCGCAGCAGGACTGGGCGCTCGGCGCGGTCCGTAAGCCCGCAGTCGATGCGGACCGGTTCAACCGCGTGTGGGAGCAGGTCAAGTCCTACGACGGCGCGTACGAGATGCGGCCGTAGGCGATAGGGAGTCTGCGGTGCCGGAGCGTTTGGTCTCCTGGTCCGGACCGGACCCGCAGCGCGTCGAGTCGGCGTATGTCCGACTCGACGCGGATTCTCTTGCGGCGCATGGTGCTAGCACCGCGCCCGAGTATGTACTGAGTTACGCGTTGACGACCGGACCGCAATGGGTGACCGCGGAACTCGACGTCGACGCACGCGGCGACGGTTGGCACCGGTCGTTGGCGCTACGGAACGCGGACGGGGCGTGGTCCGCACAGTGGTACGGCGATGGCGTCGCCGGATTCGAGTTGCCCGACCTCACCGGCGCTATCGACTGTGACCTCGGTTTGTGTCCGCTCACCAATTCGATGCCGGTTCTTCGGCACAGGCTCATCGATGCGGCGCAGGCAGGCGATCGATCACCTGTGCACTTCACGATGGCGTGGGTGTCGGTACCGGATCTGGCGGTACACATTTCGCTGCAGACGTACGGCGCCGCCGATCCGGTTGATGGTGGCGGCGCGCAGATCACCTATGCGAGTGAGCGATTCGCGACGACACTCGAATTCGACGCCGACGGGCTGATCGTCAACTATCCCGGCCTCGCATATCGTCGTTAGCGGGCACAATGGCGGTATGACCACACCGAGCTGGGAAGACACCGACCGCTACCTCGTTGACACCCTGATAGGTGCCGATACTGCGCTGAGCGACGCCTTGGCCGCGAACGCTGAAGGTGGATTGCCAGCCATCGACGTTTCTCCAGCTCAGGGGAAGTTTCTGAATCTGCTGGCGCGTTCGATCGGTGCGACGCGGGTGCTCGAGATCGGCACGCTCGGTGGGTACAGCACCATTTGGCTGGCGCGTGCTGTCGGGAAGTCCGGACATGTGGTGACGCTCGAATATCGGCCCGAGCATGCGGCCGTTGCACGAGCCAATCTGAAACATGCCAAGGTGAGCAAGCGTGTCGAAATTCTTGTCGGCCGCGCATTGGATTCCTTGCCGGATCTCGAGGCGGGGGACCCGTTCGATCTCGTGTTCATCGATGCCGACAAGGAGAACAACTCCAAGTACGTCAACTGGGCGCTGCGGCTCACGCGTCCGGGTTCGGTGATCGTGGTCGACAACGTGGTTCGCGCGGGAACAGTGGCGCAGCCCGACAATGTCGAACCGATGGCCAAGGCAAGCCGTGACCTCGTGGAACTCCTGGCCGCCGAACCGCGACTCGACGCAACTGTGGTGCAAACGGTCGGCGCCAAAGGATGGGACGGCTTCGCTTACGCGCTCGTCGTCAAGTAGCGCTACTCGAGCGCACCTAGGAACTCGAGCAGCTTGTCGACGAAGAGTCCCTCGGCCTCGCGATGCGGCCAGTGTCCCGCGCCTGTGGCAATGAGTGTTTCCGAGCCCGTCGCAAGCACTTTCGCCGTCCGCTCGAAGTACTCCGGAGCGACGATGTCGACGGTCCCGCACACTAACAACCCGCGAACCGGCGGCGGTGTGACGAGTTCCTTCGGAAGTATGGGGCTCAAAGCCCGGTAGTAGTTGAGCGCGCCGTCGAGCGAGCGTGGGTCCTGGTAGCACTCCTTGACGTCGGTCAGAGCCTGCTCGCGATCCGCGCCATCCCAGTTCGGCGCCCACCGCCGATATAGCCCGTCGAGGTAGGCGAAGTTTCCGCTCCGCACCGATCGAGCCGCCCACGGCAGCTTCAGTGATACGAAATGGCGGGCACCCCAGAGCACCGAGGGATCGCGGGGGAGCATGCTCGGATGCGGGATCGCGATCGGAACGATCGCACGGGTGCGCTCGGGTGCCAGCGCAGCCGTTCCGTAGACGAGCGATGCTCCCCAATCGTGGCCGACAAGCACGGCATCCTGCTCGCCGAGCGCATCGAGCAATTCGATCGAATCGTTCGCGAGCGTGCGCGCGTCATAGCCGCGACCTGCGACGATCGTGTCGGGATGGTAGCCGCGTAGCCACGGAACGACGGTGCGATAACCGGCAGCGGCGACCTTCTGCGCGGCGGGGAGCCAACCGTGGGGCGTATCGGGGAAGCCATGCCACATGACTACGAGCGGACCCTTGCCGATGTCTGCGAATACGAACGTCTGCCCAGCGGCTGATGTCGCACGCGACCAGATGTCGGACATCGTTGTCTCCTGTCGAGAGTTAGCCGGCCGCCTGAGTCTCGGCGAGCAGTTGGCTGCCGAATGCGCACGCCGACAGTTCTCCCAGCGCCGGATCCTCGTCCGCATGTTCGGGCGCTTGCATCGCCAGCAGTGTGTTCAGCAGCATGCCCTGCGCGATGAACTCGCGCGCCCGTTCGGGAGTGCAGCCGGTGCGATCACGTAGGAGCGAATAGATCTGCGACATACAGGTGCGTGCCTGAGCGCCGATGTCGGGCTCGATCGATCCCGCCGTGAATCCGTGCATCATCACGAGCAGCAGATCTCGGTCGGCGATCAGTTCGCCGTACGCCATGCCGAGCGCGTTCCAGAACTCTTCGTTTTCGGCGTCGACGACGAGTTTATCGATCTCGGAATTGAACGTGTCCTGGATTGCTTGCGAGGCTCGGGCGAATACTTCGCGGAACAGTTCGGCTTTGGTGCCGAACATGCGGACGACGTACGGCTGGGAAACGCCTGCCTCGCGTGCGACTGCATCGGTACTGGTCCCTGCGTAGCCCCCGCGCGCGAAAGCCCTTGACGCAGCGGCTAATACGAGCTCTCGCCGTTCCGGCGCGCTCATTCGAGTGGCCTTTCGGGAAATTTCTTCGACTGCCATATTGACATGTTATCAGTTGATTACTAGCTTGGACAGCGTTAGTTATCATTCGATGCTTACAAGGAGCTGGCGATGACCGTCGTCTCGGATAGACCCGATCTTCTGCCGGAACCCGAGGCGCCTGCGGCACGGTCCGCACGCCGTGTTCCGGTCTGGCTCGCGCTCGTCGCGGCCTCACTGCCCATGTTCATGGCGACACTCGACAACCTGGTCATGACCAGTGCGCTGCCCGTGATCAGTACGGAGCTCCATGCTTCGGTGGGGCAGCTGCAGTGGTTCGTGAACGCCTACACCCTGTCCTTCGCGACATTGATGCTCGCCGCCTCGACACTCGGTGACCGCTGGGGCCGGCGCCGGATGTTCCTGGTCGGCACCGGCGTGTTCACCATCGCGTCCATCGCATCGGCGCTCTCGACCACGCCCGAGATGCTGATCTTTGCCCGCGCACTCCAAGGTGTGGGTGCTGCCGCTGTCATGCCGCTTTCCCTCGCCTTGCTCGCAGGCGCCGTGCCCGCTTCCAAGCGTGCGTTGGCGATCGGTGTGTGGGGCGGTGTCGCGGGACTCGGTGTCGCGCTCGGGCCTGTCGTCGGTGGCGCGGTAGTCGACGGCGTCTCCTGGCAAGCCATTTTCTGGCTCAACGTTCCCGTCGCACTCGTTGCGATACCGCTGGCGTTGTATGCGCTGCGTGAATCGTTCGGCCTGAAGGTGCCGCTCGACGTGCCCGGTATCGCATTCGCGGGCGGCGCCGTGTTTGCCGGAGTGTGGGGAATCGTCCACGGCAACGACGACGGCTGGACGTCGCCGATGGTGCTCGGCTCGGTCATCGCCTCGATTGTGCTGCTGCTGGCCTTCATTGCACGGGAACGGCAGGCGCAGTTCCCGGTTCTACCGCTGCGGCTGTTCCGCTCGCGGAGCTTCACAATCGCCAACATCGTCGGCCTCGGGTTCTCGCTCGGCATGTTCGGTTCTGTGTTCTTGCTATCCCAATACCTGCAGATCGTGATGGGATACACCCCGCTGCAGGCAGGTCTGCGGACGTTGCCCTGGACGGCCGCGCCGATGATCGTCGCACCGATCGCAGGCATTCTCGCGCCGCGGCTCGGCGTCCGCGCGTTGATGTTCACCGGCCTTGTGCTGCAGGCGATCTCGCTGGGCTACCTGGCCGTTGTCACGGTGCCCGGATCGCAGTATGTCGACTTCATTCCGGCGTTCGTGCTCGCCGGCGTCGGGATGGGGCTGACGTTCGCGCCAAGTGCCACAGCGGTGCTCGCCGACATGGCGGACAACGACCACGCAACGGCGAGTTCGGCCAACTCGACGATACGAGAAATAGGCGTCACCCTCGGCGTCGCGGTACTGACTGCGGTGTTCCTCGGATACGGCGGCGCGCTGGACCCCGCCGGCTACGCCGATGGACTGCGGCCCGCGTTGCTTGCCGGGATGGCGGCGGTTGCGCTGGGCGCCGTCGCTGCGGCGTTCCTGCCTAAGCCTGGATGCACCGATTGAGTTCTGATCGGATTCTGAAAGTTGCTGGGGCGCTGTGAGCGTGTGAGGACGTGCGTGGGCATCCGACCTCTAGATCGGGTTGTTCCACGTGGTCTTTCACGTCGAGGGGGACGGGGT
>JBBSKP010000072.1:0-20689 GCA_038256175.1 Mycobacteriales bacterium | reverse complement strand
TGTGCCGCAGCGCTGGCGATCCGCAACGCGAGCTCAGGGCTCAACGTTTCGTTCGCAAGACCGCGCACTCCATCTGTGCCGAACATCCGACCCATTCTCAAAACTCCCTAACCATAGAAACAGCACAAGAGCAGGCGTCCGACGACAATAGACGCCTGCTCTTGTGGACGAACAGGATCAGCGCTTGGAGTACTGCGGTGCCTTACGGGCCTTCTTCAGGCCGTACTTCTTGCGCTCCACAGCACGCGGGTCACGCGTGAGGAAGCCGGCACGCTTGAGCGCGGGGCGATCGTCGGGGGTGACCTCGATCAGTGCGCGGGCGATCGCGAGACGCAAGGCGCCTGCCTGTCCGGACGGACCGCCACCGTGCAGCAGAACCACGACGTCGAAGGACTCGGCGCGCTCGACGAGTACCAGCGGCGACTTGATGAGCTGCTGGTGCACCTTGTTCGGGAAGTAGTTCTCGAGGGTGCGGCCGTTGAGCTTGAACTGGCCGGTGCCGGGCGACATGCGAACCCGAGCGACGGCTTCTTTACGACGACCGACGGTCTGGATCGGGCGCTCGAGCGAGATCGGTGCGTGCACGACGGGCGCAGGCTCGGCGGATTCAACCGTCTCGTACTCGTCGGCTGCCACCTCGACAGCGAAGTCTTCTGCAGACTCGGTCACGTCCTGCTCCTCCGGCGCCGTCACTGGGCCACCTGCTTGATCTCGAAGGGCACTGGCTGCTGCGCAGTGTGGGGATGGTCCGGTCCTGCGTACACCTTCAGCTTGCTGCCGATGACGCTGCCGAGCTTGTTCTTCGGAATCATGCCGAAGACAGCCTTTTCGACGAGGCGTGCCGGGTTCTTCGCCAGCACCTCACCGACGGAGCGCGACGTAAGGCCGCCCGGGAACCCGGAGTGGTGGTGCAAGAATTTGCCTGTGAGCTTGTTGCCACTGATGGCAACCTTCTCGGCATTGATGATGACGACATAGTCGCCACCGTCGACGTTGGCGGCGTAGGTCGGCTTGTGCTTACCGCGCAGCAAAGTTGCTGCTTGAACGGCAAGACGGCCGAGCACTACGTCAGTGGCATCGATGATGTGCCACTGGCGTGTCACATCTCCGGCCTTGGGGCTGTACGTAGACACGTTGCATCCCTGTCTGTTCGTAGGTGGTGCTAGCCAGGCGACGGTCGAGTTGATCCCAGCGGCTAGTGGAGACCCGGGACTCGCTTTACATCCAGCAACAATTCACAGGACATACCGCGCGCCAACGGTCAAGGGTACTGGCCTGGCCTGATCAGGTCAAAACCGCTGCGAGCTGCTCAACAGCCCACTCCAGTTCGGACCGCTCGATCACCAGCGGCGGGGCGAGGCGGATCGTGTCCTCATGCGCGTCTTTCGCAAGCACTCGCCTACCGAGCAGCCGTTCACAGATTACCCGCGCGGGCGGCTGACCAGCGGCGAGCGCGACTCCAGCCCACAGTCCTCGCCCGCGAACCTCGGCAACACTCTCGGCGGGCAACTCGCCCAGCAGCCGGTGCAGGTGTGCGCCGAGTTCCGCAGAGCGGTGCTGATACTCCCCTGTTTCCAGCAGCCGGACGACGGCCGAGCCGACGGCGCACGCGAGCGGATTGCCGCCGAAGGTGCTGCCATGCTGGCCCGGTCCGAGGACACCCATGACCGGCCAATCGGCAACCACCGCCGACACCGGGACGATGCCGCCGCCGAGCGCCTTCCCGAGGATGTACACGTCCGGCACCACCGACTCGTGATCGCATGCGAACGTGTCGCCGGTCCGGCCGAGGCCGCTCTGGATCTCGTCGGCCAGCATCAAGATCCCGTACGTGTCACAGATCCGGCGGACCGCCGTGAGGTATCCCGGCGGTGGCACCAACACACCCGCCTCACCCTGAATGGGCTCGACCAGGACTGCGACGGTGTTCTCGTTGATCGCCCGTTCGAGCGCGACCTCGTCGCCGTAGGTCACCGACACGAATCCGGCCGGGTACGGCCCAAAACCACCCCGCGCGACCGGGTCCGACGAGAAACCGACAATCGTGATCGTGCGACCGTGGAAATTGCCTGCGCACGTGATGATCTCGGCGCGACCCGATGGCACACCTTTGACGTCGTAGCCCCATTTCCGCGCGATCTTGAGCGCGGATTCCACGGCCTCGGCGCCGGTATTCATCGGCAGGACGGCATCTTTGCGGCACAGCCTCGCCAGATCCGAGCAGAACGTTTCGAACTGGTCGTGCTGAAAAGCCCTGCTGGTCAAAGTGAGTCGTACTATCTGCGCCTGCGCCACGCGCACGAGCTCCGGATGCGCGTGTCCGAAGTTCAGCGCCGAGTAGCCGGCGAGCATGTCGAGATATTCCACACCGTCGACGCCGGTGGCCCATGCGCCCCGAGCCGACGAAAGGACGACCGGCAGCGGGTCGTAGTTGCGCGCACTGTGTCCGGCCGCGATGGGCTGGTTGACCGGCTCGTCGATCAGGGTCATGGCGCAGCCACCAATCCACGCAGTTCCAAAGTGGCGCATTTGATTCCGCCGCCAGACTTGCGAAACTCCGAGAAATCGACTGGAACGGGATGGAATCCGCGATCGCGAAGTTGGGAGGCGAGCCCGCGAGCCTGTGCGGCGATCACGACGTTGAGCCCGTCGCTCACCAGATTCAGCCCGAGCCACTCGGTATCCGATTCGTCGGCGACGATAGCGTCGGGATAGCGGTCCTGCAGTACCGCAAGGCTTTCCGGCGAGAATGCTCGCGGGACGTAGGCGATGGTGTGCTGGTCGAGAACGCCGAGCGCGGTATTCAGGTGGTAGTAGGTCGGATTCACCAGTTGCAGCGTCACCACCTCGCGCCGCAGCCGCTGGGCAACCTCGCTGTGCGCTCGGATATCTGTGCGAAATCCTGTGCCGGCAAGGATCGTGTCGCCGACGACGAGGAAGTCGCCCTCACCCTCGTTGATGTGGGCAGGCGGGCCGACGTGCGCGATCCCCATTGCGTCGAACCAAGCCAGCACGTGATCCGCTTCGGCCGCCCGTAGCGGCGAGCGATATCGAGCGCCGATCGCAACACCGTCGACAACCAGCCCACTGTCGGTGACGAACACCATGTCGGGCAGCCCGGGAACGGCGTCGATCACATGTACGTCGTGGCCGAGTTCTCGATAGGTCTGCACCAGCTCGTTCCATTGCCGCATGGCGACGGCGGCATCGACGGGTCGCTCGGGATGCATCCATTCGTTGATGGCGTACACCACGTCGAAGTAGGTGGGCGGACACATGAGATAGGTGCGCTTGGTCGGCTGACGATTCGGCCATGACGAGACCTGCCCGGTCTCCGGCCCCGCGGTAAGGGTCACAACGCAAGTATGAATCCACCAAAACAGCGAAACAATGCACTATCGTTGCATTTCATGGACGATTCGTTGCGTATTGATCAAGTTGACCGACTGATCGTTGCGCAGCTGGAGCGAAACGCACGGGCGAGCTTCGCCACGATCGGATCCGATGTCGGCCTGTCCGCGCCTGCGGTCAAACGGCGTGTCGACCGGCTCGTCGAATCCGGCGTCATCACCGGATTCCGGGCGACTGTCGATGCGAACGCATTGGGCCACGGCGTCGAGGTGTTCGTGGAGCTCTACTGCAGTGGCCGGACGTCGGCGGTGGACATCGCCCGTGTGGTCGCCCGAGTCCCCGAGGTGCAAGACGCCTACACCGTCACCGGCGACGCCAACGCCCTACTTCGCGTGCGCACCTCGGATACAGCGCACCTCGAACGAACGCTCGAGGCACTCCGCTCGGACCCTGCCGTACTGCAGACAAAAAGCAGCGTCGTGTTGAGCAGGCTGCTCCCTCCGCTCGACTAGGCGGTGTGCTTCGCCCGGAGCCGGCTCAGCGTGATGGCCGCCATGATCGCGCCGAGGACGATGAGCATCGCGATGGCAAGCAACCAGATTCCCGGCGTGTGTTGCCATAACGCGTCGGGCTGCGCCTGCACGAACAGCGAACGGATGTCAATCGTCGACGCACCGGCGGCGTAGCCCCAACGCGCCGGGAACAACCACGAAAGCTGGTCGAGGCCTGCCGTACCCGTCACCGGAATCAGCCCACCGCACATGACGAACTGCGTCATGATCGCCACAACCAGCAGCGGCATCACCTGCTCACTCGATTTGGCGAGCGCAGAGAGCAACAGCCCAACCATCACCGAGCAGCACGCCGTCAACGCGATGTCGATGACCAGTTCGAGACTGCCGGACGGTATCAGCGCCCCAGGGCCGGGCCCGTTCTTCCCTACGAGGACCAGCGCCACGAGCAATATCGACTGCAAGATGGCCGCGGCGCAGAACACGACGATCTTCGCGAACAGGTAGGCCGACGGCAGCAGTCCGACTGCGCGCTCGCGGTAATAGATGCTGCGCTCGCCGACCAGGTCTCGCACAGTCAGCGCCGCACCCATGAAACATGCACCGAGGATGAGCAACACCATGATCTGGCCGGGCTCGGTCGGCGCATCGCAGCGCACCTCAGGCGGGGGTGGCACCACGGCTGGGCAGACCGGATAGACACTGGCCGGTGCGAATCCCGCGTCCCCGCGGACCGCGAGAGAGAGCACGCCCAACGCGAATGGCATCAGCACCAGAAAGACCAGATAGCCGCGATCGGCCAGGATGAGGCGTACCTGGCGACGCGCGACGGTCGAGATCTGCTTTCCGGTGCTCGTGAGCACCGGGCGACCAGGTGCAACATACCGCGGTTGCGGTGGCGGCGGCCGGTGTGGGTTACGCGCGCGATACGCCGCAAAAACCCCGTCCGGATCAGCCGCGACCTTGGTGAAGATCTCGGCCCAATCGGGGCTACCAAGCGCCGAACCCACGCCCGCCGGATGCCCGCAGTACGCCGTCTTGCCGCCAGGCGCGAGGAGCAGCACCTGATCGCACATGTCCAGGTGAGTGAGCGAATGGGTGACGACGAGGACAACGCGCCCGGCATCGGCGAGCTGCCGCAACAGCACCATGACCTGACGATCCAGAGCCGGGTCGAGTCCCGAAGTCGGCTCGTCGAGGATCAGCAACGACGGGCTGGTCAGCAACTCCAACGCGACCGAAGCCCGCTTGCGCTGACCACCCGAAAGCCTGTCGACTCGCGTGTCCGCATGCTCGGTGAGCGATAACTCGCCGAGCACTCCATCGATCACACGATCGCGGTCGGCCGCGGAAGTGTCAGGCGGCAAACGCAATTCGGCGGCATAACGCAGCGCCTGGCGAACCGTGAGCTGCCGGTGCAGCACGTCGTCCTGAGGGACCATCCCGATGCGATTGCGCAGCGCTTCGTACTCCGCGTGCAGGTTGCGTCCCTCGAAGTTCACGATGCCGACGGAGGGTTGCGTGGATCCAGCGATCACCTTGGCCAGCGTCGACTTGCCCGCACCCGACGGACCGATCATCGCCGTCAACGTGCCGGGCGACGCGGCCATATGGACGTCCACCAGCAGCTGCTTGTTGCCTTCCACGGTGAAGCCGAGCCCATGCAAACTCAGTCCCGACTCGGCCGCTCCGCGTCGGCGATGTTGCAAGGTGCCGGCGGCGACCACGAAATCGACGTTGCCGATGGTCACGATGTCGCCCTCGCGAAGCAACGCTCGCTGAATACACGCTCCGTTGACGAACGTGCCGTTGACGCTGCCGGCGTCCTCGATCCCCAAACCCGCGGGACTACGCACGAGCCGAGCGTGGCGCCGAGATGCCAGCACATCCTTGACGACGATCGCGTTCTCGCTCGTGCGGCCGATCGTCAATCCCTCGGGCGGAATCCGGCCGCCGGCACTGACCGGCATGGACCCAGAGCTGTGCCGTACGGGCGGCATCTGCGCGGTGCTCGCCTTCATCGTTGCAGCCACATTCACCTGCGGTCGCGGCGTTGGAGCGACACGCGCCTGCGGCCGATTCGGCGTGAAGAGCAACTGCGGACCGGTTGTCGGATCACCGAAACGAACCTGCAGGGGACGGTCGACTCGTATCGGCTGAGAAATCCGGCGCGCATCGACGAACACGCCGTTCGTACTGCCCTGGTCGGCAATCACCCAGCCGCCCTGCCACGACAGGACTGCGTGCACCCGAGAAACGAGCGGGCTGTCGACATATATAGCGACCTCTGGCGCGCGGCCGATGGTGACCGGTTTCCGCGAATCGAATACACGGTCGGTCCCCTCATATCGGACCGTGATGGTCTGGACCGCCGCTGCGCTCATATCAGCGGATACTATTCGACTCCGCTTCCTGTGAGACAGAATGCTTCTAACGCACGGAATCCTGGCAAAGAAACGGGGACGCGAAATGCGAACCGCACTCAATCAACTCGCGAAAGCAGCGATCCTGCTGTCTGCGGGCGTCCTTCTGGTCAGCTGCACGTCCGAGGTCTCAGGCACGGCGGTATCGATCTACGAGGACCCATTCCGCGTCGCCGGCCTGCCGACCACCGCCGGTCCGAGCGGCCCACGTCCCGACGCTCCCCCGTCGAGTCTCACCGCCGAGAATGGCGACGGTGGCGATGTCGACCAACTCGCGATCGATGCCGTCGACGATATTCAAACCTATTGGAAAGCGGAGTATCCGCAAACGTTCAAAGGGCAGTTCGAGCCCGTCGACAAGCTTGTCTCCTGGGATGCCAAGGCGTCGAAGTCGTCGGCAATCGAGTTCTGCGACTTCAAGACCGCCGGTGTGGTAAATGCCGCGTACTGCTTCGATGACAACACGATCGGTTGGGATCGCAGGGTGCTGCTCCCAGCGATGGTCAAATCCTTCGGCCCGATGGCTGTGGTGATGGTGCTCGCCCACGAGTATGGGCATGCGATTCAGCATCTGAGCGGGATCGTAAGCAAGGGCGACCCGGGAATCGTCGCCGAGCAGCAGGCCGACTGCTTCGCCGGTGCATTCATCCGGCATGTTGCCGAGGGCAACGCCGCACACTTCACCCTGAACACTTCGGAAGGCCTGAACTCCGTTCTCGCCGCAGCGGTTTCGATCCGCGACAGCGATCCCAACGACCCCGAATCGATCCACGGTTCAGCGTTCGAACGAGTGACGGCGGTTCAGATCGGCTTCACCGAAGGACCACCGGCCTGCATGAAGATCGACGAGAAAGAGATCGAATCGCGGCGAGCCGATCTACCGCAAACGTTCCAAAGCCCGGACGACACAGGCGAATTGCCGGTGACCGAAGATACGTTGACCGAATTCATGAAGGCGCTCGGACTCATCCTGCCCCTCCCTGAGGCGCCCACAGTCGAGTTGGGTGGGAGCGACACGGGTTGCAGCGATGCCCGCACAACCGAGCCGGTGTCCTACTGCCCAGCGACGAACACGATCGGCACCGATCTCGACGCGCTCGCACAACGCGGAACACCGACAATGGAGGACAGCGGACTCCCCGTGACGGTGACCGGTGACTACAACGCCTACATCGTCTTCGCATCGCGGTACACCCTCGCTGTACAGAAGCACGCGGGCGAATCGTTGACCGAGGCGAAAACCGCACTGCGAGCTGCGTGCCTGTCCGGCGTCGTGACGGCCGTGCTGGGATCACCGGACATGAACCCCGCAGCGGGTGACTTCTCTTTGTCCCCTGGCGATCTCGACGAAGCAGTCTCCGGGCTGCTCACCGACGGACTGGCAGCGAGCGACGTCAACGGCAAGACGGTGCCGAGCGGATTCTCCCGAGTCGACGCATTCCGTTCGGGCGTGCTCGGCGGCGAGCAGGCGTGCAACGGGCGGTACTCGTAGAGCTGGCGCTAATCCTCGCTGCTATTCCTCGCCGCTATTCCTCGCGCAGCGCGGCGAGCTGACCGGCGACCGATGCGGCTGTCGGCGGCCGTGATTCGGGCGGTGCAAGGCATGCCCGGACAAGGGCCGCCTCCGCGGCGGTGAGCATCGGCGACACATTCGCACGGCCGGATTGCACTGCTCGAATCGCAAGCATCGGCTGATCCACCGGTATGTTGCCGTACAGCCCCTCGCCTGTGAGCGCGCGGTTCACCGTTGCGCCGAGCGCCCAGATATCGGTAGCGCGTGAGGGCGGTGCACCGTAGAACAGTTCGGGATCGATGTATTCCACCGACGTCGCTGGCGCCATACCCGTCAACGCGTTCTCGGAGTTGAGCACGCGAACCAAGCCGAGGTCGGACAGTTTGCCGCCACCGGCGTCGACGAGCACGTTGCCCGGCTTGATGTCGCCATGCACCAACCCCGCCTCGTGCAACGCGTGGACCGCACGCGCCGCATCCGCAAGTGCGCGCAACACCTCGGCACGGGTGAGGGGCTCCGCCGGCGCGGCAAGCGAACCCATCGGGAAGTACTCCATCGCGTACAGGAAGTTGTCTTCGAGCACCGCGTCGTAAATTCGCACGAGATGCGGTGAATGTACGGCGGCGAAAGCACGCAATTCGCGGACGCCTCGCCGATAGGCGTCCTGGCTGACCTGACCCGCAAACACCTTCAACGCAACGTGTTCGGCAGCAATGCCGAGCCGTTGCGGCGCATGCGCAAGATAGAACTTGCCGTGATTGCCCTCGCCGAGAAGCCTGATGATGCGATAGTCGGCAATTGCCGATGGAACGCTGGATTTCGTCTCTGCTGGCATCGGGAGCCTCAGCTTTCCGAGGGATCGAACAACGGAGTTGTAGCGCCGATGATGATGGAATCGTTGCCGTGAAGCACGGCGCCGCAGAGGTCTTCGCCTACGTACTGCTCGACATCTCGGTAATCATCGTGGTTGCCCGGATATTCGGCCGCGCCGCACGAGCGCTCCGCCAACCTGCCGTGGTCGGTGAGATCGTTGCGGGCATCGCACTTGGACCGAGCCTGCTCGGCGCGTTGCCCGGCAATCTGGATGCTCACCTGTTTCCCCTCGACGTCGTGCCTTATCTGAAGATACTGGCCCAGCTCGGTTTGGTGCTCTTCATGTTCATCGTCGGACTGGAGTTGGAAGTCTCGTTGATCCGCGGGCGAGAACGGGTCGCGGGCAGTATCTCCCTCGCCTCGATCGTCGTCCCCTTTGCACTCGGCGCAGCAGCCACATTGATTCTGCATCCGTTGCACGACGAGGTAAACGGTAAGCCGGTGCCGTTGCTCGGCCTCATGTTGTTCATGGGCGTAGCAATGTCGATCACAGCATTTCCGGTGCTGGCACGAATCTTGGCAGATCGCGGTATGCACCGAACGACCGTTGGGGCCCTCGCACTGGCAGCCGCCGCGGTCGACGACATCCTGGCATGGACTCTGCTCGCGTTCGTCGTCGCCGTTGTAAAAGGCGGCAGCCCACTCGAGGTGGTCCGCATCGTGGTGTCGAGCGCAGCATTTGCGGTCTTCATGTTCGTTGTCGTGCGCCCGCTGCTCGTACGGCTGCTCGACTGGTACCGCAAGGCGGGCCGCCTGACACCCGACATCCTGGCAGTGATCCTCGTCGGAGTGCTGATGTCGGCCTACGTCACCGAGAAGATCGGAATTCATGCGATCTTCGGCGCTTTCCTGTTCGGGACGATCCTTCCTCGTGCCGGCGCGCAAGCCTTGACCCGGGAAATTCTGGAGCGCCTCGAGCAGATCTGCGTACTCCTGCTACTGCCGATCTTCTTTGTCGTCACCGGCTTCGGCGTGAACATCGCCGGCCTCTCGGGTTCGGGTTGGTGGCAGTTGCTACTCGTCCTCGCCGTCGCGATCGTCGGCAAGTTCGTCGGTGCGTTCGCCGGTGCTCGCCTGCAACGGATGCCGTTTCAGCACAGCGCGGCGATCGCGGTGTTGATGAACACGCGCGGACTCACCGAACTGGTGATCCTCTCGATCGGCGTCGAACTCGCCGTGCTCGACCAAGATCTGTTCACGATGATGGTGTTGATGGCCCTGGTGACCACGGCGATCGCCGAGCCGCTGCTCCGAGTGGTGTACCCCAACAAGGCAATCGAGCGCGATATCGAGGCGGCGGCCAAGGCTGCGCTCGGCTCGGACCAGATGTACCGCGTGCTCATCGGTCTCGATGGCGCGCCCGACGCCACGACCGAGCGCATGCTGCGAATGGCAACGCTGGCCGTCGGCGGCCGCCGCCCCAGCGAGATCATATTGTCGCGCTTCCTGGAGACTCCCGAATCCAATCCGGCAGGGCTCGAACTCGGCGCGGGGCTGCTCCCGGACCTTGCCGGTATGGCTCAGGCAGTCGAAGAACTGGAGGCATTCGCGCGGCGAATGTCCGACGGCTCGGCCGTGATCCGAGCGATGTGCCGGTTCAGTTCCGATCGCGCCACCGACCTACAACGCCAGGCCAAAGCCGCCGGCGCTGCAGTCGTGCTGGTCAGCGACGAATGGAGTCGGGCGAACGCGTCGGCACTGGACTCATTCGACGGCGTGATCGTGCTGGTCGTCACCGTGTCCGGTGGCGCCATGCCTTTCGGCGCATCGGACGAAGCCGCGCTGGCGGTGACACCGAGCGGTTCTATCCTGGTGCGCGACAACGATTCTCGTGACGGCAACCAAGCATTGCTGCTCGCCGCCCGCGCCGCACTCTCGACCGGCGCCGCCGTCACCGCTCTAGCAGCGGGCGCGGGCGGGCGGGCCTATCGCAGGCTGGCCCACGAGCTCGATCCACTACATGCCGTCGATACCGCGTTCACCATTGTCCCCCTTGGTGATCCGCTACCCGAAGGAGATTTCGTCGCGGCCCTCGTTCTCGATCGGATCGGCGGATCCGAGATGAACGTTCACGACGAGATCGAAAATCTCACAGCTGCCCATGCGGCGAATCGAAGCTGACGACGCGGTTACCGATCATCACCTCGGTGCCCGGGACCAGTACCAGCGGCTGGTGCGGTGCCAGTCGAAGCCAATCGTGCGTGCCTGGCAGACGGATGTGGGTGCCGTTTGTCGATCCGCGGTCGACGATCGCGACATCCCAATCCTGCAGCCGGATTTCGGCATGCGCCCGCGACATTCCGCCCGAGTTGTCGATCAGCCTGATCGGGCGCAGACCCTCTCGAGCAGCGTCCGACTTCTCCGGGTCGCGGCCGATGACGCAGTCCGCGTCGAGCACGAAGGTTGTGCCGTCGTCGATTATCAGTAGCCCCAACGGTGGGCGTACTCCTTCGGTAAGGATCCCCGTCATCTGATCCATCCTGATGCCACAGACACTGCAGAACGACACCCGCGGATCGTTCAAGTGCGCTCTCGCGCACTTGAATCCCATTACCTTGACCCCGACCGCTGTCAACACGGTCGGTTCCATCGGCCTCGTGCCCCGGATCGGCAAGGGTGGGCGCGGTGGCTCCGGAACGTCGGGGCTGTCGATGCGCTCGGACACGGCGGGCGAGGCGAGCACTACCTTCTCGTACGGGTCCGGCTCGATCGGCGCCACCACCTCGGGCATCCACTCGGTCTCGGGTCCACCGTGTTCGTCGAGCATCGCCTCGCCAAGCCACACAATCGCCGCGGCACCTTGTGCAACCCCTTCGACGAGCGAACTGATGCCCCGGCGCTGCGGAATGTCCTCCGGCACACCAGGCTCGTCCACGAACAGCGCGACCGCGACCGCAGGCGCATCCACGACGCGGTCGACGGTGAACGCCGCTTCGCTGCCACGGATTCGCTCCGCGACACCGGCAGAACCGGCCAGCACGGCAGTGATGCCGCCATGAAGGAACACCGCAATCCCCGCGCCCGCAGGCGACAGCGCACCGAACTCGACGCTATCCCCTGAATCGATCGCCCACCTGGTGGCAAGCCTCGCGAACGGTCGACCTGGCTGGCGCGGATCCAGTTCTGTGCTCTGCCGAACCAGTTCGGTGAGCTCACGCAATGCGCGTACAGCACTGGAATCTGCCGTGGGAGCGGAACGTTCGCGATGTGCCACGACGACGACCACCTCGCCCGACGTCGCGACCAGATGACCACCTGGCAACACTTCGACCTGCCGCCCCGTCACAGGAATCGCCCCCCGGCGAACCGCCACCGATGAAAGACAATCCGCATCGGCCCGTTGACGACGATCCAGAAAGCCAACCAGGTGATGACGAATTGGATCGTGAACGCGAGCAGCGACGGCCGCAGATGCTCCGGCACAACAAGAGTGCTGTGACCGACGAGGAGCCACATGAGCACACCCTCGTTGATTATGGTCACCATCCCGAACAGCGTAGGCCAGTCCTTCTCCCACCGAAACTGTTGCAAGCCGTGATAGACCAGCTCCCACAAGACGCCGACAAGGACGACTGCGATCACCACGCTGAAAGTCAGGCGATAGCTCTGCCCGAGACTCAAGGTGCCGGTGGGCAGCAGCGGCGTAATAAACAGAGCAACAACGAATCCGATGATGCCGAGGCCGAGGATGCGGGTCTGGATGCGCCCGTTGAGAGTTGGCAGCATGCTTCCTCAGATCCTCGTATTCCGGACCCAGTACCACCATTGCCTGGTCGAGCGAACGGGTCCCATCCGGCGGCAGAATCCGTTCGCGGCCAGATCGTCCGCAATTTCCTGCGCGGCAATTTGCAAGCCCAGGAACGTATCGACGCCGGGGAAGTAACCACCGAGTGTTGCGCTTCCCGACGCGTAGATGCGCCCAGTCCCGCTGCGAGTTCCGATCAGCTCGAACGTCCGATCGACGTCGAGGCGGCCAACCGGATTGCGGCCTGCACCAGTGTGATCGAGCAGGTCCGCGAGCAGCCGATGCTCCCGGACGTCGGCTTCCAAGCCGGTGCAGTCGATTACGTAGTCGACAGACGTCTCGAAGGGCTGTGTTGGAGGCGGAAAAGGCAGTGGCGCAGTCGGATCCGGAACAATGGTGGTGAAAACACCTTGCCCGTTCGCAGCTGGCCGAAGGTCACGCGCAGTGCCTGCCATGACCTGATACCAGCCTTGTGCACGGCCTCGGGCAAGTTGCTCCTGCCAATTCTTGCGAATCGGCGTATTGGTGCCACCCATCTCCTGATACGCCTGAGCGCGCTCGCTGCCCTGCAGTTTTCGCACACGCGCCTTCAGTTGCCCACCCCATACCGATTTCGGATAGTTGAAACCCTGGTACGCCCAACCGTGCTCACCCTTGCGTCGTTTGAAGATGTTGGGGCCGTGCGGCTTATCGACGTAGTTTCGAAACAGGTGCAGGATCCGCGTCTGCAGTCCGAGCCGGTCCCGATCGTCGATCAGCCGTTGCAACACGCGCGACGCGACGATGCCACTACCCCTGATCATCACGGTGCCCGGCCGACGCTGGATCGCCTGATAGACGTGTTCATGCGGCTCATAAGCATTGACCACTCGCGTGGGGTCGCGGTACTTCTCGCGGTACTCCTGCAGATCGGGGAGCAGCTTGAGCCCCGGATATCCGATCGCAACGTGAACGT
This sequence comes from Mycobacteriales bacterium, assembly GCA_038256175.1. Lineage (GTDB taxonomy): Bacteria > Actinomycetota > Actinomycetes > Mycobacteriales > Mycobacteriaceae > Antrihabitans. Next base: position 7,317 of record JBBSKP010000072.1, on the reverse strand, counting down.
AGTTGCTCCGGAAAGCGATCCGCTTCGTCGGCGAGCTGCCCGATGGCGGGGTGAGGATCGTGAAGTACCCACCACCGCTTCTCCGGCGGACCATCCGCACATGGCCGTTTCGCAACGATTCGGCGTAACCGATCCGGCGGTACTCGCGCTCCATCGACTCGAAAGCCTGCCCCGCGCGGGGCGTGTAATAGTCGGCAAAGATGGGTTCGACAAACACCTGCCACAGCGGCTTGAGCGTCTTGTCGCTGAGTGCCTCACGCAGTGCGTAAGACGGGAATCCCCAGATGTTGTCAGGGGTGGATGCCGAGTCCGACCGCAGTCGCTCGTGCCGGGGAATCTGCGAGACCCGAGTCAGGTACTCATAGCTCGCCCACGGAACCTCTTGGGGCCCCAACACGGCCATCGACGCCGCCGACACACCGAAGATACGCAGAGTGTCGAAGGTGACGAACGAGCCGATGCCACTACCAATGGTCACGAACGGCACATCGAAGACCGGTATGCCCGCTTGACCGACCATGTCGTCGGTCCAGACGTCAGTGTCGATCAACGCCTGTGTGAGATCGCCCCGCATTCGCCGGATGCTACCGGTCAAATCGCCCACGTGGGCGGCCTCGGACCCGCAAACCGAAAGTGCCCCAGTAGCGTCCGCTACCAGGGCACTTCGCTTGGCGTGCTTACGCCCAGGAGGACGCGTTCTTGCCCTCTGTGGTGTTCATGTCATTGGTGCCTGTCTCGACAACCTTGGCGATTGTATTGAGGACCTGGATCAGCTCGTTGTGGGCGTCGTCCCACTGCTTCTGCACAGCCTGGTACGACTCTCGCGCTTCGCTCTCCCACTGCCCGACCAGCCCGTTGACGTAACCCTTGAGCTCGTCATGGGTGCCGACCAGCTTGCCCGAGTTGGACCGGATGTCGCCTGCCAGCGCAAGCATTTCACCGAAGTTGTATTTCATCGACATTGTGAAAACTCCTAGTGGTCAGTCGGACGTCAGGCCGAGATGATGGGGGGAAGGTCGAGCGAACCGGACTGCCCGGCCGAAGTGATGGCATCCTGGTGCGACTGCTCGGTGGCGTCGTAACCCTTGCCGTTCTGCTCGATCTTGTCGGCGATGACACTCAGCGACTGCTGCATCTTTGCCGAAGCATCGTTGTACCGCTGCATCAGCGACTGGAACTGCACTGCCGCGCCGCCCTCCCAGCTGCCCGCCGCCCCCTGGCACCGGTCACCGAGGCTCCTGATAGTCCCCGCGAGCGAATCGTTCACAGTGCGAACGTGACCTGCGGCGGCCTGCATCGCGCCGACGTCGGTAATTACTCCGGCCATCATGACTCCTATTCATACGATCTCGGTGCGGCGGCCCCCGCTGGACTGCGCCGTTTCACCCCTACATTTGATTGGACGCACGATCGTGCCCAATCGGTTCCATCAATCTGGAAGTTTTTCTCCGAATATCGAGGATGCGATCACGGCGCGATCACCAGCGTCCGGACAACCTGCTCACAATCCCCCACAATCGTGTCCCACCCCCCGGTCGAGAATTGACAACCAATACTGACCTGATTGTCGTGCTCGACGATAACATGCCATCTGACCTGGGAGTTCTCATCAGGCGATTCTCGATAGGAGATTCCAGGACGACCACCGAACACAACATCACGTTCGAGTTCGCCCAGCTGCGCGGGACGGTCGCGCTGAGCGATTTTGGCGGATAGGGTTGCAGCCACTTCGTCGTATCCAGCGCCTGACTTCAATGTGGTCTGCGCCACAATTATCCTCCGGCTCGGGCCATTGTCCGGAGCCATTTCGAAACGGGTAGGCATGGCGTTTTGCTGTGGTCGTTCGTGCCACCCGGCCGGGATCACAATGCTCGCGTGTCCGACCTGCCGGACCGGAACCGTCGCTTGCACCTCGGCAGGAGCAGGAGCGGGCGATTCGCTCGAGGTGTTTGTCAGCCGTATGACGAAACCTGCGGCAACGACGACTACCACAATCGCGGCGGTTGCGGCGAGGATGCCACGCACCCGACGGCCGCGCCTGTATGCAACAGCCCTGGTCGTCGGCTCTAACCAGGCGGCTGCCGGCTCGCGCAGGACCGCAACTCGCGCAGGGGTTTCCAGCGGCCGATCGGGCGCCATCCGTCGCGCGATCGCGGGACCGTCGACGTGACGCGCCGCGATCGACGCACCGAATTGGGCGTGTACCGCCGCCGTCAATGCCGCGTGATCATCTGCACTCAATTCGCCGGTGACAAGTAGCTCATCGACCTGTCGATCTGCCGCAGCAGCCTTCGCGACCTGCGCAATGCCCTCCGCAGCAACCGAATTCGAGGGGATGTCGGCAAGACCGACGTTCGGTTCGTGCTCACATGCGTCGATCCGGTACCCGGCCGAGTCGGGCGCAACGTAGGACGCTGTCGTGCTCAGCGAACCGCATTCGAGCACTAGGTAACGCTGCGAGCCCACCCCGCCCCGCGCACCGGCCGCACGCGCCACCGCAACCGCGGCCGGGATCGTGCTGACCTCACGTGCAAACGTGTGGCCAGCACGGGCGAGAGCCCCTTGCCGCATAGAGCCCCAGTGTGTCGGGTATGCAAGCGTCGCTGCTTCGACCGATCCGATGACGCCTAGCTGCTCGACGGAGTACGGGGTTGCGCCATCTGGAAGCCTGTGTTCCTCGGGACTTTCACCGTTGCGACTGTCGCCGTTTCGACTGTCCCCGTCGCGCTGTCGATACGTCCACATCCGCGACTCGGAAGCGACGACGCTGACCGACGACGTCACAACGGCGGCATCCACGCCGTCTGGATCAGCCCTGTGCTGGACCGCGTCACGAGCGTGCCGCGACCGGGTGGCATCGCACTCGGGCGCACCGTGCCGATGAGGTTTCCTTCGTCGCGGCTTCCGCTCATGACGAGACCGATCGTTCCGACGTCCTTCATGCGGGCGATGATCGGCTCGTACAGCGCTCGCGCAGCACCACCGGATCGTCTCGCAATGATCAAGTGGAATCCGCAGTCCTTTGCCTGTGGCAGCAGTTCGAGCAGCGGAGTCAGCGGGTTGCCGCTGCTGCTGACCACCAGGTCGTAATCGTCGACGACGACATAGATCTCCGGACCCGTCAGCCAGGCGCGCTCGCGTATCTGCTGTGCGGTGCTGTCCGCGGGCGGCATCCGACTGACGAGATACGGCACCAACTCCTGCATCATCACGGCCAGTCGTTCGGTGTTGTAGGTGTAGCCCGCCTGATGCCCACCCTCGACCACACCCAACAACGTGCGGCGAGGGTCACCGACGATCAACTTCGCATATGTAGGGCTGTTCGACGCCATGATTCCTTCGCAGATGCTGCGCAGTAGCGTCGTTTTTCCGCATTCGCTGTCGCCGAAGACCAGGAAATGCGGGAACTCGTTGAAGTCGAGGAAGGTCGGTGCAAGTTCGGCCTCGTCGATCGCAACCGGGATGCGGAGGCACTTCTCGGAGGGATCGAGATATGAAGGCCAGCCCCCGGCCGAAGCGAGCAAGTCTTCGCGCGTGAATCGATCCGGGAGCATGCGCACCGGCGGAGCGTATCGCCCGATGCTTGCCGCCGAAATCCTCGCGACCGCATCGACTACCCCGACACTGAGGTCGCTCGGATCCGATTCACCATCGACTCGTGGCAGTGCGGTGAGTAGATGCAAACCCTCTCGCGTCATGCCTCGGCCTGGTCGACCTTCCGGTACGAGAACGGCGACCTTTCGGCCGAGGTCCGAGTCCGACGGATCACCGAGTCGCAGCTCGATACGCGTCCCGATCTGATCCTTGAGCGCAGGACGAACCTCGCCCCATCGCGCCGCCGCGATCAATATGTGAACGCCATAGGAAAGGCCTTGCACGGCAAGGTTGCTGACCTCTTGTTCCAGCGCGTCGAAGTCCTGTCGAATGCTGCCGAATCCGTCGATGACGAGGAAGGCGTCGCCGAACAGATCTTCCGCAACTCCCGCCGCCGCGGCGCTGTGACTCGGGTCCAGTGTCCGCAGTCGCCGGAATTCCGCCATCGATTCGACACCCAACTGCCGGAATCGTTGTTCGCGTTGACGAACGATCGTCATCATCTCGGCAACGGTGCGCCGCACTCGATCCGAGTCGAGTCGGTTCGCAACGGATCCGACGTGCGGCAAGCCCTGCAGACCGGTCAACGTTCCGCCACCGAAGTCCAGGCAATAGAACTGGACCTGCTCCGGGGTGTGGGTCAACGCCATCGACATGATGATGGTTCGCAGCGCTGTCGACTTGCCCGACTGCGGGCCGCCGACGATCGCCACGTTGCCCTTCGCTCCGGACAGATCGACGATCAGCGGGTCGCGGCGCTGATCGTACGGGCGGTCGATCAGGCCGATCGGAGTCCGCAGTGTCGCCAGCGATGCCGCAGGTTCGGCCAGGATGGAGCGCGGAATCAACTGATCCAGCGTCGGCGCCTTGTCGAGCGGTGGGAGCCAGATCTCGTGCGCCGGATTTCCGCGACCGCGAATTCGGTCGACGACGACGTTGAGGATCGACGGGCCCTCGCCATCGTCGGTCGGCTCAGCTTCCACCACAACAGGTTCGAGCGGTTGGCCGACCGGCGGCAGCGCGACGGGCGCCGCAGTGAACGCCTTGGATTGGATATCGAGGGCAAGTTGCCCGACCGCCGCGGCCTCACGCGTCACCTGGCCGACGTACTCGCCCGAGACGTAGGACGCCTGGAATCGTTGGATCTCGGAAGCATCGGACTTCAAGTATCCGGCTCCCGGGCTCGCCGGCAGGTGGTACGCATCCGGAACACCGAGCACCGTACGAGACTCGTTGGCGGAGAACGTCTTCAGCCCGATCCGGTAAGACAGGTGGCTGTCGAGCCCACGCAGCTTGCCTTCGTCGAGGCGCTGACTGGCGAGCAGCAAGTGCATATGCAGCGACCGACCCAAGCGTCCGATCGCGACGAACAGATCCGCGAACTCGGGCTGCTGACTGAGCAATTCGGAGAACTCGTCGATGACTACGAACAGCGCCGGGAGCGGATCGAGGTCGGCTCCGGCTGCCCGGGCCTTTTCATAATCGGAAACGTTGGCGAAGTTTCCTGCCGAGCGCAACAACTCCTGGCGCCGGTTCATCTCACCTGCCAACGCATCCCGCATACGGTCGACGAGCGCCGACTCTTCCTCGAGGTTGGTGATGACCGCGGCCACGTGTGGCGCGTTGTCGAGTCCGAGGAATGTCGCGCCACCCTTGAAGTCGACCAACACGAGGTTGAGCTGATCGGGTGAATGACTGGCGATCAGACCGAGGACAAGCGTCCGAAGGAATTCGGACTTGCCCGATCCGGTAGCGCCGATGCACAGGCCGTGCGGGCCCATGCCGTTCTCGGCCGCTTCTTTCAAGTCCAGCTCGACCGGTGTTCCATCGGCGGCGAGTCCGAACGCAACGCGCAACCGATCACGACCGTACCGTGGCCGCCACGCGTGATCCGGGTTGAGCAGGCCGACATCGCCGAGACCGACCAGCTGGCCCCAGCTCGAAATCGTCTGGCCTTCATCGGCGCCCGTGTCGGACCCTCTCCTCAACGGAGCGCGGTATGGCGCGAGCCTGCGAGCGACGGTCTGCGCCTGATGAACGCTCATTCGATCGTGCACCGCGAAAGTCTCGATACCCATCCCGCTGCGCGCGCCGATATCACCGTTCTCGAGCACCAATTGCAGCCCGCGCGTCGCGGCGAGGCGAGGCGCGTAGCCGCAGAGATCTAGAACAGTGACCGAGTCGACCCCGCCATCTGTGACGATGTCGTTCTCGGTGTCGGTGTCGAGGATTCCGCCGTCGACCACGATCACGATCTGCGGCACGCCTGCTTGCGGCGGCGCACTACGGGAGTATTTGTTGCGCAGTAGGAGCTGCTGGCCGAGCGCGGCATTGAGTTCGAGAATCGAACCGTAGACCATTCGCTGCGTGCCGACGCCATCGATCGAATCGGGATCCTGCGAGTGCGGCAACCATTTGGTCCACTCCCACTGGGGAGCCGTGTCCGGACCGCAGACAACCGCGATGTGCAGCTGGTCGGGGGCATGGAAGCTGCACAACTGCACGATCATCGAGCGGACCATCGCTCGTGCACCCTCGCGGTCGCCATCGAGCGCAATCGCTGCGAAGCCGCGTAGGGATACAGCCGTCGGCAGATCCTGCACCACCGAATGCGCGCGGACGAAACGGCGCAGCGAAACGGCAGCTACGGGCTCGAGCTCTTCCACAGGGCCGGTCTCCGGCGCTATCAGTCTGGTCGCCAAACGTTGGCTGCCACGTCCAACCCGAACGTGGCAATAATCGGGATCCGTCACCCGGCGCTCCCACATGCGGCTGCTACCCGCGAGCGTCCACAGCAGCTGCGGCTCCGGATGGCTCCACTCGAGCGCCTTGCGTTGCTGGTCACCTGTCTCGTAGACATCACGACGTAGCTGATCGAGGTAACGCAGATAGTCCTTACGATCCTCGTTGGCTTCGGACGCTTTCGGGCCGCTACGGCCTTGACCAGCGAACATCCCCAACATCGAGAAGACCATCATCGCGGGGAAGAGCAGGCTCATCGGGTTCGCACCGAACCCACCAGAGGTGAAGAGCAGCGCCATCATGCCGACCATCGCCACGACCATGACGATCGGCAGCATCTTCATCAGCAGATTGCCGGGCGTGACCCTGGGAATCTCCGGCGGTGGCTGCAGCGTGACTTCACCACCCGGCGATCTCGGCACTTCACGCCGAGCCTTCCGCTGGAAGCGAACCGTGCTCATCGACAAATCCCCCCAACCCCTGGTTTGCCCGCTGAGGCTAACGCACAGCACCGACAGGACGGGCCCCGCCCGGCCTCATAGTAGGGCGGGCTCCTGCGATGTCGTACAGTTCGTCCAGCATTCTCATGTTGGGGGGAACATTCATGACTCATGCCCGCACTGACGATTTGCGCAACGAGACTGGGCGCGGCGGGGTGCGCGCGCCGGTCCTGTGCCGGCTGACAATCCTCGCTGAGCACACCCAGGTCGATCTCGCTGTTCCGGTCGATGTCCCGGTCGCCTTGCTCATTCCGGGAATCGTCGACATGGTCCGCAATCACGGACGCACTAACGAATTCGACGACCAACCCGAACAGTACGAACCGCGAGAGTGGGTACTGGCCAGGGTCGGACAGCCGCCGCTGTCATCGACGTTGAGTCTCGGCGAGCACAGCGTCCGCGACGGTGAGCTGTTGATGCTCGAAAGCGCAGAGACCACCGCGCCACCGCCGCTGTTCGACGACATCATGTACAACGTCGC
>JBBSKP010000071.1:0-21289 GCA_038256175.1 Mycobacteriales bacterium | reverse complement strand
GGATCTCATCGCTCGGATGGGTTCGGAGATGAAGCAGCGACGGATGTCGTCCGGCAACACGATCGGTGTGCACTGGGTGCTCGCCGATGCCCTCGACGACGAGTCGCGGGCGGTCACCAAGCTGCTCGATCGTGATGCCTCCGCACTCGCATCAGACGACCTCGCCCGAATCCGAGCGAACTTCGCATCGGAGATCCGTGCCGCACGTGCCGCACACCCGGAGCGTTCGTATCCTGAAATCCTCTCCACCACATTGGATTACCGACGGTGGCGGGTCTTCTCGTTCACCCTGATTGCCGGGGACGGCACAGAAGATCGATTGACTGTCGCCCGCCATGGGGCGTTGTCGGGTGGGGAGCAGTCGGTCTCGCTACACCTTCCGCTGTTTGCTGCGGCCCATGTGATGCTGTCGTCTGCGGATCCGCATGCGCCGCGATTGCTGGCGCTCGATGAAGCCTTCGCTGGTGTCGACGACAACGGACGAAGCGAATTGCTCGGTCTCAGTGTGCAATTCGACCTCGACCTGTTCATGACCGGGTACGACTTGTGGATCACTTATGCCGATGTGCCCGGCTGCGCACACTACGATCTTGCGCATTCGGCCGCCGAGAATACGGTCAGCGCAGCGCTATTGGTCTGGGAGGATGGCGAACTACTGGCCGAACACGACGGTTCCGACCTAGCGAGTGCGCTGGGATCTCCGATGCGCCGCCGAGTTCCGACGCCCGTTGTCGGCGGGCTGGAGTTCGCCTGACTGTGCGTGATTTGTACCCCTCTGGACAACCCCTCTGGGGGTACAAATCACGCACGGGCGCGAAGCGCAATTCCCAGTAACGCATCTACCGCATCGGCGAACAAACCAGCGGCCGACGCGTCGTTGCCGCCGTACTCGAGGGCACGTTGTGCCCAACCATCGATCGCGTCAATAGCTTTCGGGGTATCGAGGTCGTCGGCGAGATGTTGACGTAGGCGCGCGACGAGGTCGTCGGCGGATGGTGCTGCCGTCAACGCTGCCGCCTCGCGCCAGCGGGCAAGTCGTACGTGCGCGAGGTTCAACACGTCATCGGTCCACGGTCGGTCCACGCGGTAGTGCTCCGCAAGCAAGCCGAGGCGGATTGCCGCGGGATCGACTTGCTGGCACCGCAGCTTCGAGACGAAGACCAGGTTGCCCTTGCTCTTCGACATCTTCTCGCCGTCGAGCCCGATCATGCCCGTATGCACGTAGTGCCGGGCGAAACGCCGTTCGGGGACAAGGGCTTCGGCGTGGGCGGCGGAGAACTCGTGGTGCGGGAACACGAGGTCGCTTCCCCCACCCTGGACGTCGAATCCAGCACCGATTCTGTTCAAAGCGATTGCGGCACACTCGATGTGCCAGCCAGGCCGGCCAGCACCGAACGGCGACGGCCACGACGGCTCCCCGGGTCTGGCCGCTCGCCACACCAGCGCGTCGAGCGGATCACGTTTGCCGGGACGGTCCGGATCCCCGCCACGCTCGGCGAAGAACCGCTCCATGGTTGCGCGGTCGTATCCGGATTCGTAGCCGAATTGCTCGGTGGCGTCGGCCCGGAAGTACACGTCGGGATATTCGGCGTCGTCGACCACATAGACGGCACCGGACGCCTGAAGCTTCTCGACGAACTCGACCACCTCGTTGACCGATTCCACCGCGCCGATGTAGTCGCGCGGTGGGATCACCCGCAGCGCCTCCATGTCTTCACGGAACAGCGCAATCTCGCGCATGCCGAGAACCATCCAGTCCTCGCCGTCCCGCGCCGCGCGCTCGAACAGCGGATCGTCGACGTCGGTGACGTTCTGTACGTAATACACGTCGTGTCCGGCGTCGCGCCAGATCCTGTTGACCAGGTCGAACGTCAGGTACGTTGCGGCGTGGCCAAGGTGAGTCGCGTCGTACGGGGTGATTCCACAGACGTACATCGTCGCGATCTTGCCCGGTGTGACCGGCCTCACTTGCCGGTCGGCGGTGTCATACAGCCGTAGTGGCGGCCCAGCGCCGGGTACGGACGGGACGGCGGTATCGGACCAAGACTGCATACAACGAGGGTAGTGGAGGGCGGTGGAGCGACTGCTCAGCGGTCGATTGCGCCGTTCTCGCTGATGTCGTCGTATTCGTAGTCCAGCCGGTCGTCGACCATGTGGACACCCGCGACCCTGCTAGCGAATCGGTTGGCGCGTTCGACATCGCTACGCCGCTTCGCCGTGCCATTGAGGGTCACGACGCCGTCGGCAACGGTGAAGGTGATGTCGCGAGTCTCAGGGACAACCGAGGGATGCCGAAGGTACGACGCGAGAAAGGAGCCGATGTAGGAATCGGTTCCGACTGTCCGTGTCGCGCAGCTGTGCCTCGGCGCAACGATCCGTGGATGCGCGCGTGCGTATCTACTGAGATCGATAACTGTCATATAGCGAAACTACCCGGTTTCTGTCCGCGGCGAGCAGGGCCGAAGTGCCCTAACCTGCCGAGACTTGGGTCTCTTAGAACGCTGGCCAGGGAATTGGCCGTTGCGTGCGCGGTTGTGGCATCACCGGCGCGTCGAGTAGTTCGGTGACCCGTTCGCCGACAGCATCGATTTCACAGTCGTTGATGTGCTCGGCCAGTCGATCGCCCAGCTCACCGGACAATGTGGCGCCGAGTGCCGTGATATCGGCCATCAAAGCGTCGTTGATCGGTTCGCCCGCCCAGCCCCACAACACCGTGCGTAACTTGTGGTCTTTATGCAGGCAGATGCCATGATCGACGCCGTACACCTGGCCGTCGCGGCCCTCGAGCGCGTGCCCGCCCTTGCGGTCGGCGTTGTTGAGCAGTACGTCGAGCACGGCCATGCGCTGCAGCCGCGGGTCGTCCGCATGAATCAGGGCAACTTCCTCGCCATCTCCGTCGTATGCGCGCAATACCTCCCGAAATCCCTCGGGAACCGCACCCGGTGGGCAGAGGTCGACCAGATCGAGCCGGTTGCCGCTCGCGTTGTGGTTGTCGATGGTCTCGATCCAGCGCTGGACCATGCCCTCACCGAACGGTCCGTCCCGCAGAATCGTCTCAGGGATGACGCCCCAGCCCAGCGCGTCGGAAATCAGATAGGACGCGACCTCACGGCCTGCGAGCGTCCCGTCGGGAAAGTCCCACAGCGGCCGCTCACCCCGAATCGGCTTGTACACGACCCTGATGGTGTTTGCGCCGTCCGCGGCCTCGCAGATCAGGGTCGCGTTGCTGGCCGTCACAATGCGGCCGACCAGCGTCAGCTCACCCGTGCGTGGCAAGGCGTTGTTATCGGCACTGTCCGATCCGACCGGCAAGACGTCAGAGCTCTTCGCCGAATTCCGGTGTGGTGCCGAAGATCTCGCCACGCCGGTATCCGTTGGTTCGGATGCACATGTGTCCGTTCGGTGAGAGCGGCTCGCCGCACAACGGGCAGGGTGGCCGCCCGGCTGCGATCACCTTCTCGGTGCGGAGCGCGAACTGCCTAGCTTGGATCGGCGTCAGAAAAACGCGGACCGCGTCGGGTCCCTCTTCCGCGTCATCGAGCACCACGGACTCATCGACTTCGCCTTCGGTGACCGCCAGCAGTTCGACGACGACCGAGCCTGCGTCGGCGTCCCAGCCGAGGCCCATCGTGCCGACCCGAAACTCGGCATCGACGGGCATCACGAGCGGACTGAGGTCCCCCAGTTCGGCGTCCTCGGGAGGTAACTCGGTTCCGAACCTGCGGTGCACCTCTTCGAGCAACATGCCCATGCGGTCGGCAAGTACCTGCACCTGCTGTTTTTCGAGTGACACGCTGACGATGCGAGCCTCGTGGACTGCTTGCAGGTAGAACGACCGATCCCCAGGCTCGCCGACGGTTCCGGCGACGAAGCGGTCGGGGGTGCGGAAAACATGGATCGCGCGTGGCATTGCACCTCCTAGGTCGGGCCGCTGATTCTGTGCTGTTCTCGATCCCTTACTACCGTCAATCGCTCGCGGGCTCAGCTCTATTATCCGCGCTTACAACGCTACCGACCTCGCCACCGGGTACCGACTGTGTTGCGTCGGCTGCGGCTGTCGGTTTTGTTGCGAATGCTGAGAGATCCGTGCCGGTGTCGTTGACGCGCCACACGAACGGCGACGTCGGTGTGTACCGGACGACGCTGATGGACGCAGGCTCCGCGACGATACGTTGAAAACCGTCGAGGTGAATGCCGAAGGCATCTGCCAGTACCGATTTGATGACATCGCCGTGGGTGCAGGCAATCCAGAGGACGTCACGGCCGTATTCGGCTGCCAGGCGCGAATCATGGTGCCGGACAGCGGCGACGGCACGTGCCTGTACCTGGGCGAGGCCTTCGCCGCCGGGAAATACAGCTGCCGACGCGTGCCGCTGAACGACCTTCCACAGCGGCTCCGCAAGCAAGTCCTTGATCGCACGTCCGGTCCATTCGCCGTAGTCGACTTCCGCCAATCGGTCCTCGACGACCGGAGTGAGACCGATTTTCTCGGCCACCGGCGCGACGGTCTGCTCGCAGCGCAGCAGTGGCGATCGAACAATCTCTTCGATCGGCAGGGCGGCAAGGCGCTCGGCCAGGGTCAGCGCTTGTTCGCGTCCCCGCTCGGCGAGTTCGACGCCCGGCGAGCGGCCTGCGAGGGTGTGCCCGAGGTTGGACGTCGACACACCGTGCCTGAGCAAGATCACGGTCATGAAAAAAGGCTATCGCCTTCTCGCTACGCGAACACCACCGTCACGTCGCAGACACCACGCCCCCGGCAAGCAGCCCGAGCACAACCAGGCCGAGCACGATCCGGTAGCCGACGAACCAGTACAGCGAATGGTTCACCACAAAGCGCAGCAACCAGGCGATAGAGGCGTAGCCCAGGGCGAACGCGACGACCGTCGCGACCAGCAGCTGAGCGCCGCTGGCGTTGAGTCCCTCGCCAGCCGGTTCGAATGCGTCGGGGATGCTGAACAGGCCAGACGCGGTGACGGCGGGGATTGCAAGCAGGAACGAGAATCGCACCGCCGCTTCCCTGGTCAGACCCGCGAACAGTCCAGCGCTCGCGGTCGCACCTGAACGGGACACACCGGGTATCAAGGCCAGACACTGTGCAAACCCCATGGCGAGACCGTCTCGGGTGGTGAGCTCTTCGATCGGCCGACGTTTGCTGCCGAAGTGTTCGGCCGCAGCGATCACCAGCGCGAAAATGATCAGCATCGACGCGATCAACCACAGATTGCGCGCGCCGGTCCGGATCTGATCCTTGAACAGAAATCCGAGGACGCCGATCGGGATTGTGGCAATGATCACGTACCAACCCATGCGGTAGTCGAGATCGCGGTGCTCCGGTTTCAGCAAACCCCGGAACCAGGCCACGATGATTCGACCGATGTCGCGGGCGAAGTAGACGAGAACCGCAGCTTCGGTGCCCAGCTGCGTCACCGCGGTGAACGACGCGCCTGCATCGTCACCGAAGAAGACCCCGGACACGATGCGCAGGTGGCCTGAAGACGATATGGGCAGAAACTCCGTCAGACCTTGGACGATGCCGAGCACAATGGCCTGCAGCCAGGTCATCGATTCGCCGATCATGCGTGCACACTCGAGTTCGATTTGTCCGCGTCGTCCCAATTGGCCCAGCTAGCTGCACGTTTCACGGACGCGACCTTACCTGGGCTTGGCCCCCGGCGCGCCAGGCCAGCGGCACGACTGGGCGCCAACTACTATCACGCGGTGATGAAGCAGCGAACAGTCGGCGGCAGCGGTCTCAGGGTCTCCCGAATCGGACTGGGCACGCTCACGTGGGGGCGGGAGACCACCGGCGACGAGGCTGCCGCTCAACTGTCCGCGTTCGTCGAGGCGGGTGGCACGCTCGTCGATACCTCGCCCGAGTACTGCAACGGCACCGCCCAACGAATCCTCGCGGAACTGCTTGGTGACGTCGTGCCGCGCGACGTGCTCGTCCTCAGCGGTACCTCGGGAATCGACGAAGCCGCGATCGGACCCGCACGCATCGACTGCTCACGGCGTGCACTCCTGAAGCAACTCGACGAAACGCTGCACGACCTCGGCACCGACCACCTCGACATCTGGCGCGTCGGCAGCTGGGATCCACGTACACCGCTGCACGAAGTTGCTGCGACCCTCGAATATGCGATCACCAGCGGCCGCACCAGGTACGTCGCCGCCGGCGGATATCTGGGCTGGCAGCTCGCGACGCTGGCCGGTGCGTTGCCGCCAGGTTCGCTGATCGCCGCGCAGTCGGACTACTCCTTGCTCGAGCGCAGCGCTGAGTACGAACTGATACCAGCGGGTGTGCACCACGGAACCGGCCTTTTCGCCACCACTCCCCTTGCCGGCGGCATCCTCACGGGCAAGTACCGATCCGGTGTCCCAGCCGATTCACGTGGGGCCGACGAATTGCGCGCGGACGATATTCGGGCGCATCTCACCGACCGGGCGACTCGCGTCGTCGAGGCCGTGGCCACCGCGGCGGATGGACTACAAACGTCTCCTTTGGCTGTCGCACTGGCGTGGGCACGAGACCGTCCGGGCGTCGCGAGCGCGATAGTCGGTGCCCGGGACAACGCGCAGCTGACGGGCGTTCTCGTTGCCGAGGAGCTCGAGCTGCCCAAGGCGATCGCGGCGGCGCTCGACGATGTGAGCGCGTAGCAGATTAGCCTCACCAATATGAGCCAACGTCTCCGCGCCGTCCTCTGTGCCCTCGTCCTGGCCGCGACGGTGAGTCTTGTGGCCTGCTCGACAGAATCACCGGCAGGCTACACTGATCAGACGGGTCGCGGTACGGCGACCGGTCGCAGTACGGCAATACTGCCGAGCTTGGATCCTGAACCGATCGCGGCACATCCGACCTCGGTATTGCCGGTGACCGTTCGCGGCTTCGACGGTGTCGACGTGACCATTACCGACACCACGCGGATTGTCGCCGCCGACCGGTACGGAACGCTTGCGCAGACGGTGTTCGCACTAGGTCTTGGCGACCGGCTTGTCGGCCGCAGCACATCGGCGGCATTTCCTGCGGCACAAGCTATTCCGAACATCACGCCGGGCGGTAACACCCTTGCGACCGAAGCTGTCCTTGCGCTTCGCCCGACGGTGTTCCTGACAGACTCGACCATCGGCCCCGACGCCGTCCAGAATCAGCTGCGCGAAACGGGGATTCCTGTCGTCTTCTTCGATCCAACACGCACGCTCGACGGTGTGGAACCGCAGATCGAGGCGGTCGCCAAAGCGCTCGGTGTCCCCGAACAAGGCAAGGCACTCGCCGATCGGACCAGGTCCCAGATCGTGGAGGCCGGGAAAGCCGTTCCAGCGCAAGGGAAACCGTTACGGATTGCGTTCCTGTATCTGCGCGGCCCGGCGATCACGATGCTTGCCGGCCCCGGATCCGGAGCAGACGCCTTGATCAAGGCGTTGGGTGCGGAAGACGCCGGCACCGTTTCCGGGCTCACGCAACCGTTTGTCCCGATCACCAGCGAAGCGCTGATCGCCGCCGCACCAGATGTGTTCCTGATGATGACCGACGGCCTGGAATCCATTGGCGGCCCAGCGGGTCTGGAGAAGATCGCGGGGGTCGCGCAAACGCCCGCGGGTCGCAACCAGCGCGTCGTCGACATGGCTGACTCCGTCTTGCTCAGCTTCGGGCCGGAGACGGGCTTGGTCTTGAAGGCGCTCGCCGACGCAATCTACCGACCGAGCAACTGATGGCCTCGACGGTGCGCGCGGATCCGTCGGTCGAACGCAAACGCGTGAACACGACGGTCGTGATCGTCGGACTTCTGATCGGGCTTGCCATCCTTGCACTGGTGTCGGCGTGCCTTGGCCAGGTGCCGACGACACCGATGGAAGTGCTCGGCAGCATCGCGCACCGACTCCGGCTCGACGTCGGTCCGATGCCCGCGCACCCGGCCGGTGAAGTCACGCTGTGGCAGGTTCGATTCCCCCGTGTCGTACTCGCGGTGCTTGTCGGCGGTTCACTCGGTTGCGCAGGCGCGTTGTTGCAGGGTGTGTTCGCGAATCCGCTCGCCGAGCCCGGAGTGATCGGCGTGTCCGCCGGTGCGGCCGTCGGCGCGAGCATCGTGATCGTCACCGGCGGAACATTCGTCGCCAGCTGGTCGGTTGCGGCCGCAGCATTCGCAGCCGGACTCGCGACGACGATGCTCGTGTATCTGCTTGCCAGGTCGGAGGGTCGCACGGAGGTCGTCACCCTGGTGTTGACCGGGATCGCGATCAACGCTTTCGCGGGCGGTGTCATTGCCTTTCTCACCTTCATCGCGCAGCCGGCGGCACGCGATCAGGTCGTCTTCTGGCAGCTGGGCAGCCTCAACGGCGCCTCCTGGGAGGCTGTATCGATCGTTGCCCCGATGGCAGCCGTCGGCGTTGCCGGGGCGTTTGTGATCGCGCCGCGGTTGGATTTGCTGGCGCTCGGCGAAGGTGCGGCACGCCATCTCGGTGTGAACGTCGAACGACTGCGGCAGGTTGCCATCGTGATCGTCGCGTTTCTCGCGGCGTCCAGTGTGGCGTTCACCGGAATCATCCTTTTCGTGGGTCTTGTTGTCCCCCATCTGATGCGCATGCTCGTCGGTCCCGCACATCGCATCTTGATTCCGGCGAGCACACTCTGCGGCGCTATCGTGCTACTCGCGGCGGACATCGGCGCGCGCACCCTGGTCCACAATGCTGATCTCCCGCTCGGCATGCTCACATCGCTCGTCGGCGGTCCGTTCTTCTTCTGGTTGCTTCGGAGAACCCGTGCGCAGCAAGGTGGTTGGGCATGACGCCAGCCGTAATCGCACGCCTCCGAGCCGCTCTCAGCGGGCGTTCTGTTCCTGCCGCCGCTGCGCCGGGCGCTGTGACGATGCGAGCGACATCGGTCAGTGTGGTGCGCGGGGGACGAGAAGTGCTGCACGACATCAACTTCGAGGTTGTCGCAGGTGAGGTCGTAGCGCTGGTCGGGCCGAACGGAGCAGGCAAGTCGACACTGCTCGCGGCGCTGGCCGGCGAGCATGCCGTCGCGGCAGGTTCGATCGAATTGGAAGGCCAGGACCTTACGACCTGGACACCGGTCGAAATGGCGCAGCGGCGCGCCGTTCTTCCGCAGAGCCACACCGTCGGTTTCTCGTTCACTTCCAGGCAGGTCGTCGCGATGGGCCGATCGCCGTGGAGCCGCACTGGCCGCCGCGAGGACGACGACGAGTGCGTGCGCACCGCGATGTCGGCCACCGACGCGTTACCGTTCGCCGATCGGCCGTTCCAGTCACTGTCGGGTGGTGAGCGGGCGCGAGTGGCGCTGGCTCGCGTACTCGCGCAGGCGACGACGACGCTGCTGCTGGACGAGCCGACCGCGGCGCTCGACCTCGCCCACCAGGAGACCGTGATGCGGCTCGCCCACGCACAAGCCAGGTCGGGAGCCGCAGTGGTGGTGGTGTTGCACGATCTCGGGTTGGCGGCCGCCTACTCCGACCGGGTGATCGTGCTCGAGGGCGGTCGCAAGGTGGCCGACGGCCCTCCGCGGACAGTACTCACCGAGGAACTGCTGACCAGCGTGTACGGGCACCCCATCGAAGTCATTGCGCACCCGGAGACCGGGGCGCAGCTGGTGTTACCGAAGCGCTGACGCACCCGTGCGCGTTTTGTCCGACTCCGGCGGGGCAATTCGCGCACGAGCCGAAGGCGTCCACCAGCACCAATCGCCGAGAATCCGCATGATCGCCGGCACGAGCAGCATCCGGATGATCGTGGCATCGAGGATGAGCGCCGCAATCATGCCGTATGCCAGGCATTTCATCAGCACCAGATCCGAGAGCGCGAACGCTCCGGTCACCACGATGAGGATCGACGCCGCCGCGGTGATGACGCCACCAGTGCGTGCGATCCCGAATCGAATGGCTTCGGGTGTGTCCGCACCGGCCTCGTGCGCCTCGACCATCCTCGACATCAGGAACACTTCGTAGTCGGTCGACAGCCCGAACACGACTGTCACGATCACGATCAAGACGGGCAACATCAGCGGCCCCGCCGTGAAACCGAGCAGGCCAGCGCCGTGGCCGTCGACGAAGATCCACGTGAGGATTCCCAATGTGGAGCCGAGGCTTAGCGCGCTGACTGCGATCGCCTTGATCGCCAGCACGATCGAGCCAAATGCCATATACATCAACGCAATCGACGCGATAATGAGAATGACCAGCAGCATCGGCAATCGGTTGGTAAGGCCGTGGATACTGTCCTGCTCGAGGGCCGGGATTCCGGCGACGTACACCTGCACGCCGTCGGGCTTTGGTATCGCGCGCAGCTGGGTTATGACGCGATCCGCATCGGATTTCTCGATCAGCCCAGCTTCGAGGACATTGATGTCGTCCTTGGTCTCTTCGGTCGCTTCGAACTGCCCGGTCAGCCCGCCGACGGTGTTGGCCTCCGCCCGAAACTCGCCCAACTGTTCGTTATCCGCGCCGACGAGCACCAATCGCATTGGCTCAGTGCGGAATTGAGGGAAGATGCGATCGAAATCCTGCTGCGCGACGCGCGCGGAGTCGGTCGGTGCGAGGTACCGCTCACTGAGGCCTGCAAACTTCATCCCACCGAACGGGATGATCAGCGCCAGCAACAGCAGGGTCAGTGCACTCGCAATGAGTCGTGGTCGCTTCATCGACCACACCGCAAGGCGGGACCAGAAACCGTTGTCGATCTGTTCCGGAGTCTTGCTCTGCGAGAACCGTTTCCAACTCAAAAGATCGACTCGGGTGCCGAGGATTCCGAGCACCGCAGGTAGCACCGAAACGGACAGTGCGGCTGCAAGCGCGACCGAGCTAATCGCCCCATAGGGAACCGATTTCAGCACCGGATGCGGATAGATCAGCAGCCCGCCGAGGCAGACGACGATGATGGAGGCCGAGAACACGATGGTCCGACCTGCGGCGGCAACCGATCGGCTCACCGCCTCTTCGACGGTTCGGCCTTGCGCCATCTCTTCGCGGAATCGACTGACCATGAAGAGCCCGTAGTCGATCGCCAAACCCAAACTGACGAGGGTCACGACGGCCGTCGCGAACGCGTTCACGTCGATGAAATTGGTCTCCAGTCGCATCAAACCTTGCGACCCCGCGATGGTGAGCCCGCCGATGATGACCGGGAGCAATGCGGCGACGACTCCACCGAAAACGAAGTACAACAGGATCGCGACAAGCGGCAGGGCGATCAGCTCGGCGCGGTGGATGTCGCGTTGCATGCCTTCGTTGAGCGCGTACACAACCGGTTGCAGTCCAGCAAGCTGAACTTCCGTGCCCTCGATCGCGAATTTGTCCTTGATCGCGTTGTAGTCGTCGAGAGTGCCTGCGTCTTTGGCTTGCAGGCCGATGCTGGCGAACGCATGTCGGTGTGATTCGTCGGTAAACGCCGACGTCAGTGAGCTATCCCAGTAGCTGTCGATCTTCAGCACTTCGGCCGCGTTCTCGGTCCGCAGGCGATCGAACAGAGCTCGAGCGCGCTCGCCGATCTCCGGATCGTCGACGGTTTTTCCTTCGGGGACCGTGTACAACGCGATGACGTCGCCATCCGTGTCGCGGCCGAAGGTGCTGTCGGCCAACTTCGAGCCCTTCACCGACTCACTGGACTCGTCGAACCAGCCCTCTTGTGTCAGGCGTTTGCTCAGATCGAGACCGTAGAGCCCCGATAGACCGACAAAGGCGACGAAGCCGATGATGACGGCGTAGCGAGACCGGTAGACGAAGCGCCCCCACGCTAGGAACACAGCACTGGTCCTTTGTTCGAGGGACTACTGTTCGAGCGACTACCCGCAGGCAGGAGTGCGATAGTTCGCGGATCGCAGCATTCCGCACAGATCGACACGGGACAGCTTCCACCTTCCGTCGAGCGCGATGAAGTGCACGGTCGCCGTCCTGATCGACGTACCCATGCCGTCCTTGTCCAGGCGCAATGTGGCGGTCAGGGTGCCGTCGTGATTGTCGAAGACGGGATTGACCACCTGGTACTTCGCATTCGGATTGGCGCTGATCGCCGCGTACAGATCCGGAATGGCCGGGCGAAACACCTCGCCGTCCTCGATAAGGGCGAGCCGCTCGTCGTCAGGCATCTTCTTGTCGAGCGCAGCCCTGAGCTGCTGATCCAACTGATCCGCGGTCGGTACGGGCAGACCTGCTTCGCCGGTGCGTGCGAACACGCGCGACGTCGTTCCCGAGGATCCGCTACTCGAATCGGAACCGCAGCCTGCAATCGCGAAAACCAACGCAACAGCGACCGGTAGAGCTTTCGTCAACATCCGCACACGCAACATCCTGGACTACAGCGCGTCGATAACCGAACTGATCCGGCTGAGAAACGCCCGGACCGTTGTCGAATCGCTGTCTATCGGTGGGTCGATCTCCTGCGAGTTGGCAACCAGATCGCGAACCATCGCAACTATGCCGCGTTCGTCGTCGAGATCGATCTCCGTGACCGCAGCGTCGGCAAGAGCAACGATGTCCTCTTGACCAGGAACAGTGTGCTCGAGATCTTCGCGGTAGATCTCGACGAAGAGAGTGCGCCGGATCACACGAAAGGCGTAAGGCCGTCCATCCGCCGCTCGACCATAACCGTGCGCATACGGACCGACGGTTATGTCTTCCACCGTGAACTCCGGTGTTTCATTGGCTTTCAACGGATCTCCTCCAGCTTTACACCCCGGTTTGAGCCTTCGATCGGACCACGGTAGTCCCAAACCTGGTGGTTGTGTGCAACTTCTCGTCACCCCTGCACGAGTTCGACCGCCCCGCATGGTCAGATATATGGACGGCGGAATCGTCGACAAACCCCCGAGGAGGTAGGCGTGCGAGTGCCCGGAGCGCGCCGGTCCGTGCTGTTGGTTGGCATGGCATTGGTGCTGGTCAGCGGTTGTGGATCGAACTCCGGCGGTGACGACCTACAGACGATCGATCCAGCTGCGGCGGCCCATTCGCCGGCCACGTCGATTGCACCGGCGGGATCTGTTGTGCCACTCGGTGTGGGGGTCGAAGAATTTTCTTTCGATTCGGCCACCGGCATCCTTGCGGCAACCACAATCGACCGCTCAACCCTGCTGCTGATCGATACTCGCGACACCGGCGCCACGCCGCGCATGGTCGCTCTCGGGATAGCAGGTGCCGGAGTCACGCGCGGCCGTCCCGGCGAGGTGCTCGTTCCCGCGGATAACCGGATCGTCCGCGTAGATCTGCGGAGCGGAAACATCGAGAAGGTCGACGTCGACGGGAACGCGCGCTCGGTCGCTCTGCTGGCCGATGGGCGACTCGCCGTCGGGCTGGCGGATGGGCGCACTCGACTCCTCGACACCGCTACCGGCGAAGTGGAGTCGATTTCGGGCCTGGCATCTGTCGACGGCCTCGCTGTGACGGGAGATTCCGTCACAGCGGTAGATCGACGCCAGACGTCGATCACCGAACTCGATCTGAGTGCGACATCGTTGGGACTGGCGCTGCGAGCAGGCGACGGGGCTACCAACGTCACGACGGATCACTTCGGCCGCATTCTCGTCACCGATACTCGGGGCGGCGAGCTACTCGTATTCACCGCGGACCCGCTGGTTCTCCGTCAACGTTTCCCTGTCCCTGCCGCACCCTTTGCCATCGCGTACGACGAGCACGCAGAGCTCGCATGGGTCACGCTGACAGGTAGCAACGAAGTAGTCGGTTTCGACCTTTCGACGGGTATACCGAAGGAAGTGAAGCGGTACCCGACCGTCCGACAACCGAACTCGATTGCCGTCGACAGTGCCACCGGCGATGTATTCGTCGGATCGGCCACCGGCGACGGTCTCCAACGAATCGGAGGTAGCTGATGTCGAGTCGCCGCGCTGCGTTGCCCGCCGGGTGGGAGGTGGCCTCCGATGATTACGAGTACGTGCCGCTGCGGCTGCCACCCGATGTCAGTCGAGTGAGCGCTGCCATGCGGCTGTCGATCCAGGCCGAGTTCGGTGGATGGGAACTGTCGAGGGTCCGGCTGTACAACGACGGCAGCCGGCGAATACTGCTCAAGCGTCGCAAAACGACGCAGCACATTCCTGAGCCTGGAATCTGAGGACGAATGTACGGTCTCTTGTTGCGTCTGATGTTCCTGATCCCCCCGGAGCGGATCCATCACATCGTCTTCACCGCGATGCGGTTGGCACCACGCATTCGGCCCTTGCGTGCCGTGATGACGAAGCTGCTGGTTGTCGACGACCCGATCCTCCGCAACACCGCGTTCGGCATCGAATTCCCCGCTCCTCTCGGGCTCGCAGCCGGTTTCGACAAGGACGCGGCCGGCGTGGACGCCTGGGAACCGCTCGGCTTCGGGTACGCGGAGGTCGGGACCGTGACCGCGGAGGCCCAGCCGGGTAATCCTGCACCCCGGCTGTTCCGGCTGTCCGAGGATCGGGCGCTCATCAATCGAATGGGCTTCAACAACCACGGCGCCGGCAATGCCGCGAACCATCTTCGCCTGCGCCGCACCACGATTCCAATCGGTGCCAACATCGGCAAGACAAAGATCGTGGCGCCCGAGGACGCCGTCGCCGACTACACCGCCAGCGCGCGTCTGCTCGGTCCACTGGCCGATTTCATGGTCGTGAACGTCAGCTCCCCCAACACGCCGGGTCTGCGCGATCTGCAGGCTGTCGAATCGCTGCGGCCGCTGCTCGCCGCTGTGCTCGCTACCGTGCAAGTTCCAGTGCTGGTGAAGATAGCGCCCGACCTCTCCGATGACGATGTCGATGCCGTCGCCGACCTTGCTGTCGAGCTCGGACTGGCCGGCATCGTTGCGACGAATACGACCATCAAGCGCGACGGGCTACGCACCGATCCCGCCTTGGTGGCCGAGATGGGCGTAGGCGGGCTTTCGGGTGCGCCGGTAGCCGAACGCTCGTTGGAAGTTCTGCGCAGGCTGCACGGACGTGTCGGCGGCAAGCTCGTACTGATTTCCGTCGGCGGGATCGAAACGGTCGACCAAGCCTGGGAACGGATTCTTGCCGGAGCGACGCTGCTGCAGGGTTACACCGGCATGATTTACGGTGGACCGTTCTGGACCCGACGGCTGCACCGCGGGCTTGCGACCAAGCTGCGCGCGGCCGGCTACACCAGTATCAGCGAGGCGGTCGGACAGGGCGCGGTCCGGGCCTGACGGGATGGATCAGCGCTTGATGCGGCGTCTCAGGCGAGGTACTGGACGCGCAATGAGAGCATCCCGGTGGCCACCGACATCGCCATCAGTAGCCCGATCCATAGGACACGAGGCAGATGGGTCAAGCGGCGCAACTGATCGAAGTCCGACGCGCCGGAATGATTCCGGCCGCCTTCGACGATCGTGCGCACATTGCCGATCAGCAGCACCCAGATGGCCGCGTACGCGAAATGCAGCTGCAGCCCCGGCGATCCGTAGTACGCGACTCCACCGAACGTTGCGGCGGCCGCCAGAACTACCAGCAGCCCGAAGATGTTGCGAATGAACGGCAGCATCGCAAGTGTCAACGCCACCGTGCCCCAGATCAGCAGGTGAAGCTGACCGCTCGCGATCAGCGCGGAGCCCGCTAACCCCAGGAGCGAGGGCGCCGCGTAGCCCGCGGCAGCAGTCAGCACCATCCCTGGTCCTCGCGGCTTGCCCTTCGACAGCGTCAGGCCAGAAGTGTCCGAGTGCAAACGGACTCCCGTGAGTCTGCGTCCAGTACAAATCGCAGCGATTGCGTGGCCGGCTTCGTGTGCGAGCGTGACGGCGTAGCGGGTGAGCGGCCAGAGTGGCCGAACAAGGACCAGTGCGGCCGCGACAGCAAGCGGAAGGTAGGCCGACCATTGGTTCCAGTAGGAGTCCACAAACGACTAAGGCAGTTGCTCGTCCAGTAGGCGCTGCAGCCGGTCGACCAACGCCATAACGCCGCGGCGCTGGGCCTCGTCGTTGATGTCGCTGGCACGAGCCTTCGCCCGATCGAGGTGAACCTTGGCGTCGTGCAGCTTGCCGACGGTAATCAACCGCTCGGCATCCTGCAGGTCCGACGTCGTGTCCATGTTCGCAATCGTCGAATCTGCCGCGCTGCTGAAGACGACTTGCTTCACGTTCCACAGCGGGTCGCCTGGTTCGGCGTTGTACGAGATCGCAGTCAAACCGCCGACGACGACGGCTATCGCTGCGGCCGCGCCCAAGATCGGGCGGAGCACCCGGAGTCGCCCACGTCCGGAGACACGCATCTGCCGCGCGGCTATCTCACGTTCGACGGCTTCGACAACGTCGTCCAGATCGGGCGCCGACGGTAGTGGCGGTTCCACGATCGCCGCCCGCCAGTTCGTAAGTAGCGTCGAAATGTCGTTCACGTCGGAGGTCGAAGATCCTCCAGCAATGATTGCGTCGATCAACTGGTCGTCGCGACGGACCGCGGCGATGTCGACAGGCGTTTCGTCCAGGACAGCGCTGATGGGGGAATCACCGCGGTGATTCCCTGACTTGAGCCCGCCCGGCTCGTTGTCCCTAGCCATACATCTCGCCTGTCTTGGCAACTTGTGTCTTCAGTTTAGCGAGTGCCCGATGTTGAGCAACCCGGATAGCGCCTGCCGTACCACCTACTGCGCTCGCCGTTTCTTCTGCCGACAGTCCCATTATCAACCGCAGAATCAGAATTTCCCGGTGTTTCTCCGGGAGCGTCGCGAGCAACGCATTCATCCGACGGGTTGCTTCGGAATCGAGCGCCCGCTGCTCCGGACCGTGCTCGGTCGATATGACGTCCGGTATCTCGGCCATCGCATCGGCTTTGTTCCTGTATGTGTCCCTATGTGCGTCGGCGACCTTGTGCGACGCAATCCCGTAGACAAAAGCCATGAATGGCCTGCCCTGGTCTTGGTAACGCGGAAGGGCGGTCATCACAGCGAGACATACCTCCTGCGCCACGTCGTCTGCGGAGAGCTGCCCACGCTCCGCAGATCCGACCCTGGCTCTGCAATAGCGCACAACCAATGGCCGAACCAGCTCTAGTACGCGAGAAAGGGCCGTCCTGTCACCGGCCGCTGCAGCAGCGACGGCGGAGTCTAGCTCCTCACCCGTATTCATCATCGTCAGAGAATTTCCTGGCGTTACGGTGGCACTCTCCCCGACCGGGCGTGCTTCCACCTACGGGCGGAACGTTGTCAACAATAACCAGCGAACAGACCTGTGCCTGCCATCCACCTACCAACTCGCTGTGCGATCGCACGACACGCCACCACAAATCGAGGCAATGTCGGCGCGTCGGCAGCAATCCTGAAGTGACTCAAACGGGGACCGTGCGGGCTACCAGTAGATGCCAGGTACCCACTTGGCGAGACCGATAGCGGGCGTCGGCATCGCCATCAGCGGCGCCAGCAGCTTCGCTGCCAGTGGGTTGGACTGCTTCCGTCCATCGTCTCCAGCCCTGGTGTCCCTAGTGCTGGTGTTCTTGGCAGCGTGCGACTCAGGAAATGCCTTGTAGACCTGATGCAGGACCGCCCGTTTGAGGTCAGGCGCCAGGAGGCCGACGTAGTCGGCGAACGTACCAACGGGCGTGTCGATTCTGTCCGGGCGGTCCTCGAGTGCGCGAACCACGCGAGCGGCGGCATCCTCGGGGCTGTCGACCGGTAGCGACTTGTACGCAGCGGTCGGCGCAATCATCGGTGTCCGAACCAGCGGCATCCGTATCGACGTGACAGTAATACCGGCATCGAGGTTTTCAGCCGCGGCGATAGTGCTGAACGAATCGAGCGCGGACTTGCTTGCGACATAGGCGGAGAACAACGGCGCCTTCGTCTGCACGCCGATCGAGGAGACGTTGACAATGTGCCCAAAGCCGCGAGCACGCATCGACGGAAGCAGTCCGAGGACCAGACGGACCGCGCCGAAGTAGTTCACAGCCATCGTCCGCTCGTAATCGTGGATGCGGTCGGTCGAACTGACCACCGCTCGTCGGATCGACCGTCCGGCGTTGTTCACCAGATAATCCACTCGCCCGTGATCGTTGAGCAGCGTCTTGATCAGGATTCCGACCGCTTCGGGATCGGTGATGTCGCATGGATAGCCGTGCGCATCACCGCCCTGCGCGCGAATTGCGGCTACTGCGGTGTCGAGCTCCTCGGAGCCTCGAGCAACCATGAGCACCGTCGCGCCGCGCTGTGCGACCGCGTGCGCCGATGCCAACCCGATTCCCGACGACCCACCCGTGATGAGGACTACGCGCCCGCGGAAACCGTCCGGCCCCGACGTGCGGCGCAGACGATTGGGATCGAGTTCGTCCGCCCAGTGTCGCCACAACTTATCGGCGTAACTCGAAAACTCCGGCACCTCGAGGCTGCGATCGCACTGGTGCAGCACAGATCGCGTCACGGTCGACGTGAAGGTCGACGCGAACGCGACGTGCTCAACGACGGCGGCTGGGATGCCGAGTTGCTCGAGTGCGAAGTCGCGAGCCGCGCTGATTCCAGGGAGGGATCCGATGCGGGCGAGCGGCGCACGCATGCCGGGTATGGCTACCAGACTGCTGGGGGCTCCGGCCGCCGATGCCAGCGCTGCATAGATTTCGTGGACGGGCTGCGGCTTCGGATTGACCAGATGGAATGTCTGCCCGCTGCGTCCGTCGCAGCACGCGAGTTCGACGAGCGCGGAGGCGACGTAATCGACAGGGACGATATTCGTGGAGCCGATGTTGGGGAAGGCGAACGGCATCGGCGACGGCAACTGCGCCAACCGCGACAGCGCGCCGAAGAAATAGTAGGGACCGTCGATCTTGTCTATCGCGCCAGAACGTGAATCGCCGACGACGATCGCCGGCCTGTACACCCGCCAGCGCAGCCCCTCGCTCTCACGCACAAGCTTCTCGGCCGCAAACTTGGTGCGATGGTACGGCGACGGAAGGCGTTGCCCCAGATCGAAATCCGCTTCGGAGTATTCGCCCCGATGGTCGCCGGCTACAGCGACCGACGACACGTGATGCAACATCGCGCCGTTTCGCTTAGCGAGTGTGATGACGTTTTCGGTGCCGGTGACGTTGGCTGCGTACGAACTGTCTTCGTCGGCCGTCACGTCGTAGACGGCGCCCAGATGGATGATGTTGCGGGCTGCCGGCGGTTCGCCTTCGATGCCGAGATTGTCCGCTGTGAGATCACCGATAAGCGGCACAATGCGTTCGGTGCCAGGCCATTTCGCGACGAGCGTCGCCAGCTTCTGCCGTGATTCTTCGCGGACGAGGACATAGATGACAGCCTCGGGCTCGTGGTCCAAGAGCTTGCGGAGTACGTGCCCGCCGACAAATCCGGTGCCGCCTGTGACGATGAAGTTACTCACTCGATTCCCCTGTGTTCTTTGGTCTTTCGGTCAATCTCCGAAAAACTGAATACGTGAGAACCTCGACGTCGCTCACCTCTGCGATGCCACAAACGGTAGGTCGTCGGATTCACGCGGGCAAGGCGGAGTGGGAATTTTCACAGCGCCGCCGCGCGGGGTACCGATATCGAGAACGGGTCACCCACATACTGCGGTGAATCCGACATGGTTTGGCGCACATGGGAATTAGTGCCTTTGTGGCGTACGGCAGTCGGCGACCGTCCGCAGGCGCTGTAATGATCAACCAGATTGCAACTCCCTTTGGGTATCTAATTATCGCTGGTAAGGACGGCGCCGGTAGACAATTTATGTGCCCGTTGCCTCACGTCAATAGGTCCGCGACGATTGATTCGTTGACTCATCCGGAAAGGTCCGCCTGAGAAGAGGCTGCAACCGTGGGTTTACGGGATGGTTGCCCCTTCGCGGTGGCGAGGGTGAGCAGTTCATCGCAGAGGGCCTGGATCTGACGTTGCACCGCAGCCGAATTGAACGAACTATGGGTCTTGCTCAGGCGACGTTTCGGCATCGCCTTGACGTCGGAATGCCGAAGAGTCCTCGCGTACGTGGTGGCCGCAATGTCGTACCTCTTGGTGACCTTCGCCCCGTCGCGGACCTTGGAGATCAGTTTCTGCTGCGGATAGAAATGGTTGCCGATCAATGCTCGTCGTTCCCAAATCTTGTTGAGCAGCAACAGTTCTGCTTCGGTGTCGTAACGGAGGTAGCCGACCAACTGGCGCACCGTAGTCCAGTTCTTCTGCTCGACATGGGCGCCGTCGTTCTTGTTGCCCGACCGCGACCGCGTGAACTTCAGCGTGTTGTCCTGGCAGTACCGCAGCAGCTGCTCATTGATGAACTCGCTGCCGTTGTCGGAGTCGATACCCAAGATCGGGAACGGCAGATTCTCCACGACGTCGGTCAACGCCGCGAACACCCATTTCTGGGCCTTGTTGCGCACCGTGCGGTTCTCGGTCCACCCAGTGGCGATATCGGTGACAGTCAGAGTGAAACAGTGCTCCCCGCGCGGGTTGCCGCCCTCGTGACCGACGAGGTCGATCTCCACATAGCCGGGGGTGTTTTCGTCGTGATCGGCCCACGTACGCATCGGAATTCGCGATTTCAGTAGTGAACCCGGTTTGGTGTGTGAACGTCTTTTGAGGACCAGTTGCGATCTCGCCGGGGCGAATCGCCGGTCGATGGTGGCCGCCGATATCCCCACCAACAGCGCGGCGGTGTCCTCGTCGATCACCAGTTCACCGTGCTTACGCAGCAGCGGGACCAACTCCGCCAGAATCGAGGCCAACCGCTTACCCGCCGACGCGTTGAGCACTGCCCAGCACTTCGTCAGCGCGGCAACCACTTCCGGTCCATACAAGGGTTCCCTCGGTGCGCGAGGTTTCACCACTTTCGGGATCAACGCCTCCCGTAACGCACACCGAGCGTAGTCCCTGTTCAGCCCGGTCACCCGGCATACCGAGTCCAAGACTGCCGACTTCTGCGCCTTCGTGGTACGGCGATACCGCACCGCCTGGGACCGCGTGATCGCCTTGCGGCTCGCCAACGACAACTCCATCGCTCAGGTGAACCGCAAAACCACAGTTCACCGCCGCAGGCGCGCCGAACGATCCGAACGTTTCCAGATGAGGCAACGAATCGATCCACGCGGACCTTTTGATGAGTCAACTCATGTGTTGCATGGGCCGGGGAGCGGACGTATCATAGAGGCGCGGATCGAGATATTTATCGGCAACGGTGAAAGGACTCGAGAAGCAGAGATCCGGCCGAGAATGCGAAAGCATTCCCGGCCGAACCCCTGTCTGGGGCACGTCCCATTCCCGCCGCTCCCCCGAATGCATTCGGGCGACGGCAACGACTTTCGATCTTGACACATCCATGCTGCGGGCGTAGGTCTAATCGGGAGGCGCTTCGCATCCGGTGGCCTCGCGGAACT
>JBBSKP010000070.1:0-21540 GCA_038256175.1 Mycobacteriales bacterium | reverse complement strand
TACGGCGAGTCCAAGGCCGCGCTCGATGCCATCGTCGCCCGCTGGTCGGCGGAGCGCACCTGGGCCGAGGGAGTCACTCTCGTCCACGCACTGATCGGATGGGTCCGTGGCACCGGCTTGATGGGCCACAACGATCCGCTGGTCGACGCTGTCGAGGGTGCCGGTGTTCGCACCTGGTCGACACTGGAAATGGCCGACGCGCTCCTCGAGTACTGCACGGCTGAAGCCCGTGCGCAGGCCGTGCAGAAGCCGCATGAGATCGATCTGACCGGCGGGCTCGCTGAGGCCGATCTGGATCTGCCTGCCCTCGCGAAGAGTGCCGCGAAGGCCGAGGCAGAAGCAGACGACGTCGTGGCCGAAGACGCAGCAGACGACGAGGCGACGATTTCGGCACTGGCCGCACCGCCGACTCTGGTTCGCAGCCTTGCTGCACCGGAGTGGGCCGAGCTCGACGTCGATCCGGCAGATCTGGTCGTGATCGTCGGTGCCGGCGAGATCGGACCCTACGGTTCCGCGCGGACACGCTTCGAGATGGAGGTCGACGAGGAGCTCTCTGCCGCAGGCGTATTGGAGCTGGCGTGGAGCACCGGTCTGGTCACCTGGGAACAGGATCCGAAACCGGGCTGGTACGACGCCGAGTCGGGCGACCTGGTTCCCGAAGCCGAGATCGCGGACAAGTACCACGACACGGTCGTCGCACGGTGTGGCATTCGCCGCTACGAGGACGACTTCGGCATGGTCGACAACACCGCGCCGCTGCTCACCTCGGTATTCCTGGACAACGACCTCACGTTCGTTGTGAGCAACGAGGTCGAGGCGCGGGCATTCGCATCGTCGGATCCCGAGCACACCGTCATCACACCGGTTCCGGACAGTGGCGACTGGAAGGTCACTCGCAAGGCGGGTACCGAGATTCGCGTGCCGCGCAGGATGAAGATGACACGGACCGTCGGTGGCCAGATTCCGTCCGGTTTCGATGCCACCAAGTGGGGCATCTCGGCGGACATGGTCAGCTCGATCGACCGGCTCGCGCTCTGGAACATCGTGTCGACGGTCGACGCCTTCATCAGCTCGGGCTTCTCGCCCGCTGAATTGATGCGGTGGGTCCACCCGAGTCTTGTTGCCAACACTCAGGGCAGCGGCATGGGCGGTATGACGTCGATTCGTTCCATGTATGTCGACACGCTGCTCGGTGAGGCGCACCCGAACGACATCCTGCAGGAAGCGCTCGGCAACGTTGTTGCGGCGCACGTCGTGCAGTCCTATGTCGGCAGCTACGGCGCCATGGTGCATCCCGTTGCCGCATGCGCCACCGCCGCGGTCTCGGTCGAGGAGGGTGTCGACAAGATCCGCCTCGGCAAGGCTCAGGTAGTTGTCGCTGGTGGCTTCGACGACGTGAGTACCGAGGCAATCCAGGGATTCGCCGAAATGTCCGCTACCGCGGACAGCGAAGCGATGCGGGCCAAGGGCATCAGCGATCGGCGATTCTCGCGGGCCAACGACAGGCGACGCGGCGGATTCGTCGAATCGCACGGCGGCGGAACGATTCTGCTCGCTCGCGGTGACGTCGCGCTCGAGATGGGGCTGCCGGTGCTTGGCGTAGTCGCCTACGCACAGTCCTTCGGTGACGGCGTGCACACGTCGATCCCGGCTCCCGGTTTGGGAGC
Source organism: Mycobacteriales bacterium (assembly GCA_038256175.1). Taxonomy (GTDB): domain Bacteria; phylum Actinomycetota; class Actinomycetes; order Mycobacteriales; family Mycobacteriaceae; genus Antrihabitans. Next base: position 19,873 of record JBBSKP010000070.1, on the reverse strand, counting down.
GCTCGGTGCGGGTCGTGGTGGCACCGAATCGCGGTTCGCCACCGAACTGCGCAAGCTCGGCGTCGGCGCGGACGAGATCGCTGTGATCTCCAAGCACGACACATCGACCGCAGCCAACGACCCCAACGAGTCGGAACTGCACGAACGACTCGCGAAGGCGATCGGTCGGTCGGACGGTGCTCCGTTGTTCGTCGTTTCGCAGAAGAGCCTCACCGGACACGCGAAGGGTGGCGCTGCGGCGTTCCAGATGATCGGTCTTTGCCAGGTGCTCAGCCAGGGCGTGGTTCCCCCGAACCGCAGCCTGGACTGTGTCGACGACAAGATGGCCGACTACCCGCACCTCGTATGGGCACGGGAACCGCTGCGCTTCGGCGAGGGATTCCCACTCAAGGCTGGTCTGCTGACCAGCCTCGGGTTCGGGCACGTGTCGGGTCTCGTCGCTGTCGTGCATCCGGAGGCGTTCATCAAGTCGATCGATCCAGCCAAGCGTGCGGACTACATTCGCCGCGCGACCGAACGTGCAAGTGCAGGCCGGCAGAAGCTTGCGCAGGCAATGTGCGGCGGCGAGAGCCTCTATCAGCGTCCCGCCGATCGTCGACTCGGTCACGACGACTCGACTCCGGGTGCTTCACGGCAACTCGAGGCCGATGTCTTGCTCAGCGAAGACGCGCGCCTCAGCGAAGACGACGTCTACATCGCCGGTCCGGGCTGCAAGTGAGCGAGCGCAGCGAGCGAACCATTAAACAGCGCACCCATGCGATCGCGACCACCGAGCGCAGCGAGGTTGTCGCATGAGCATTATTGGGATCGGTTTTGATTTGGTGACGGTGTCCGAGTTTTCCGAGCAGATGGAGCGCTCCGGCACGACCATGCTCCGGGAGAGTTTCACGCCAGGGGAGCGGCGTTACTGCGAGGCCAAGGGAACGGATCCGGCGCGCAGTTATGCGGTCCGGTGGGCGGCGAAAGAGGCGGTGCTCAAAGCATGGGCATCGTCGCGGTTCGCCCGTCGCCCGCAGGTCGGTGACAACCCGTACCTGTTGATCGAGGTGATCAACGACGCGTGGGGGCGGCCGAGTATCCGGCTGCACGGTCTGGCTCAGGACTTCCTGCCGCGGGCCAAGGTGCATCTGTCGCTCACACATGACGGTGACACGGCAGCCGCGGTGGTTATTCTCGAGGATCCGGGACCCGAGGTCGACGACTCAGACGAGTGAACGGTCAGGGCCGCTCCTGGTAGCACTTGAATGCCAGGGTGAGGCGGCCCCGACCGTGCGTCATCGATCGAAGCGCGACGGCATAGTCCACCAGTTCGCTCGCTGGCACCGAGGCGATCACCGTGACGGTCTCGGGGCTGGCTGTGGCTGTGCCTTCGATCTGGCCGCGGCGTCGACCGAGGTCGGCCATCACATCACCCTGCAAAGTATTCGGCACGATCACCTCTACCTGGCTGACGGGTTCGAGGATGATCGTGCCGACTTTGTCGATCGCGGCTCGAAGAGCAAGTGCCCCAGCCATTTTGAAACTGAATTCGTCCGAGTCGACCGAGTGATGTTTGCCGTCGACGAGGACCGCGCGCAGGTCGACCAGGGGATAACCATGGTTGCCGTGGCGGGCCATCGATTCGGCGATTCCCTTTCCGACCGCGGGGATCAGGGACTTCGGAACCACCCCGCCACGAGTTTCGTCGATGAATTCGAATCCCTCGTCGCGCGCGAGGGGTTCGAACCGAACGACCGCCACCCCGAATTGGCCGTGGCCGCCGCTCTGTTTCTTGTGCCGTCCCTCGGCTTGCACCGATGAGCGCAACGCTTCACGGTAGGCAACCTTCTCCGGTTCGGTGTCGACGGTGATTCCGTAGCGTCGCTTCAAACGGGCAAGCGCGACCTGCACGTGAACCTCGCCCGCGCCACGCAGGACCGTCTGATGCGTATCGGGATCGCGGGTGATTTCCAGCGTCGGGTCGTCGTTGACCAACTCGGCAAGAGCCGTGGCCAATTTGTCCTCGTCGCCCACACTCTGTGCGGCCACCGCGAGGCCGTGTACCGGCTGGGCATGCGGGGTGGGCGCCACCGTCAGCGTCGTGCCGACCGGAGCGAGTGTGTCGCCCGTGACGACGTCGGTGAGCTTGATGACACCGACAATGTCGCCGGCCACCGCGGTGTCGATCGGAGTGTGCTTCGTGCCGACCACTCGCAGTAGATGGTGCAATCGTTCCTTCGTGCCGGTGCGTGGGTTGACCAGCACATCGTCGGCGTGCAGGGTCCCGGAAAGTACTTTGAGCAACGCCAATTGGCCGACGTACTCATCGGCTTGGGTCTTGAACACGTACGCAAGCGGATCGCCATCCGGGTCACCGGCCGCCGGCCCCGAGATCGAGCCCGCCTGCACCTCGATACCCGGCGTCTCAGTCGGCGCAGGGCCGACTCGGCAGATGAATTCGAGCAAACGGTCGACAGCTATCCCGTCCGTGGCCGACCCGCACAGCACCGGCCAGAGCGTGCCACCAGCGAAACCGGTGTGCAACGCATGCTCCAGCTCGGCGACGCCGATCTTCTCGCCGTCGAGGTACCGCATCAGCAGATCGTCCTCGATCTCCACGACGTCCTCGACGAGATGCTCGTGCTCCTCGAGCTCCCGTTCGGCTATCTCGGCTGGTACTTCCTCGGTGTCGACGACCGTGCCCGCGTCGTAGAGGAAGACGTGATCGGTGAGTAGATCGGCGACTCCGGTAATGGATTCTTCGCCGACGGGCAGCTCGACGAGTTCGACGCCAGATCCGAACTGTGTTCGCACACCGGCCAACGTGGCGTCGAACGATGCTCGTTCCTTGTCCAACTTGTTGATGAAGACCAGGCGCGGCTTCTCCAGGTCTGCGGCAGCTTTCCAGAGCAGTTCATCGCTTACCTGGATGCCGCCGACGCCGTCGATGACGAACACGGCGAGATCGGCTACCCGGAGTGCGGTGATCGCATCGCCCGCAAAATCGGCGTAGCCGGGAGTGTCGATGAGATTGATCTGGTGTTCACCCCAGGTGAAGGTCGCGACGCCGAGGGTCAGCGACTGCACCCGGTCGCGTTCTTCCTGCGCGTTGTCGAGAACTGTGTTCCCGTTTTCGACGCGGCCAGGTCGGGTGATGACGCCGGCGGCAAACAACATTGCTTCCGCGAGGGTTGTTTTGCCGTTGCCCTGATGTCCGACCAAGGCGACATTGCGAATCGGATCGCTGGCGATGGCGGGTCACCCCCCGTGCTTAGTGTGTGCGGGATTCCTTCTCGGTGACCAGCAGGTAGGCCACCATGAGGCGCTTGAGCTCGCTGACAGCATCGTTATGACTCTGGTTGTCCTGCACCGAGAAATTCAGCATCGAATAGACCACGTGCACGAGCACCTCGGCCATCATCTTGCGCCGATCGCGCGGTGTTCGAGGGGTCAATGGCCGCAACATCTTCGACACGACCTCCGCGAACTCCTTTTCGTGGATCGCCCCGGTCGCGCGAGTGGAGGGTGTCGACTGCATCGCAAGCCACACTTCGCGCCGTGACGGGTCCGATGTCCACAGCTGGGCCATGTGGTCGACGAAGTTGTTCATGTACCGCAGCCAGTCCAGCGAGGGAATCTCGCCGTTGAAGTCGGCCAGTTCTTGCGAAACGGCAACCAGGTCCTGCCGGTTGAGTTCGCACACGATGACGTACTTGTTGGCAAAGAACTGGTACAGCGTTCCGATCGGCACCTCGGCCCGCGCCGCGACCTCTTCACAGGTGAAGGATTCGAAGCCGACATCGGTAAGCAGATCTCGCGACGCGGTGAGGAGGGCGTCGAACTTCTTCTTGCTGCGCTCTTGCGTCGGCCGGCGCCGCGGCATGAGCTCCTGAGGGTCGTCCTGCAACTCCAGAGCGGGATCCGGGCGCCGCCGCGGGGATTTGGTGCTCGTTGACGACTCCACCCGCCCAGGCTAGCTGTTCTTCGCCCGTAAAGCCGGTACACGGCGTCCGGTGGGAGTCCGATCCGACTCCGAAACGCCTTTCGACCCTATCTAGGCGCCACGCTGCGACGAAGCACTAGACGAAGCACTAACAGTAACGATATGCATGGGAGAGGTTACCGACATGGCCACAATCGGTGTTTCGACCGAGCGCGGAGTGGTACGTGCGGTTCTGCTGTCCGACGAGGACGTGGCTGGTTCGGGGCCGCATATTCTGCAGGAATACGAGCGACGGCCGAGCGATGAACCGAAGGGTACGACGGCAGCTGCCGTGGTGTCCGTTCTGGACACGCTCGAAGCGGCCCTCGGTTCCACCGAGGTCACCGGTGCAGCTATCGCATATCGCGGTCCGGAAGAGCGAGAGGCGATCGAGTCGACTCTCGCGACCAGCCGGTGGCGTACATCGGCCATGGTGTCGGCGCGATCGGCCCATCTCGCTGCAATCCAGGAAATGCCCGAGGTCGCGGCGTTCGGCAGCTTGCTGCTCTACGAGATCGTTCCGGGCGCCAAGACGATTTCGGTTGTCGACGCGGATCATTCGGAAATCCTCGCGTCCAATTCGACCGTGGACGGCTCAGCGGATGCCAAGGCGGTCGGGGACTCGGTCAGTCTGGCGTGGACTGTGCTCGACATGGTCCACACCACCCCAGACGCTGTAGTACTGCTCGGCTCCTCTGCCGACGAGCCCGATGTGTCGACCGTTCTCGAGCTGGCGTTCGACACGCCGGTCATCTGCCCGCCCGATCATGCGGCTGCCACCGCGGTCGGTGCGGCGTTGATCGCCGCCAAGGAGGCGTCGGAACCGGACGCTCCACCGGAGAGCGCTGTCGCTGCCCCGCATGCGCCACAATCGACTAAGAGAGTCAACGGACGGTATGTGCTCGCTGGCGCGACGGCCGTCATGCTCGGTGCCGCGGGATTGGGATTGGCCGGCATCGTGTCAGGGTCGGCCCCGGACCGGGTGGCATCGTTGCAGCAGGCTCCTGCTCCGGCTGTTGTTTCGGCAGAACCGCATTCGTCGAGGCAGGCTTCGCCAAGGCTCTCGACTGCGGCCACTTCGCCTGTTCTGCCAGCTGACCCTGCGACCGTTGCGTCACCCGCCGTACCGGCGCCAGTGTCTAAGCCCGCACCTGCACCTCGTGTGCCGGCAGCCGTCGCTGCGCCGACCGCTCTTGGCCTCTTTCCAGGCGAAGGTCTACCACCGCCGTTGGGCTCCAACCCGGTAGTCGTACAGCAGTGGTGGGACAATCATCACGAACTGACCGATCGGTGGCTACACCATCGCTAGCGAGCTGTCTTGCGCTTGAACATGAACCCCGCCCACACGTAGCCGACCAACGCGATTCCAGCGCACCACGTCACGGCCAACATGGCACTGTTGCCGATCTCGGTGCCCATCAGGAGGCCGCGGACTGTCTCGATGACCGGTGTGACGGGCTGGTGCTCGGCGAACCAGTGCAACCAGGTCGGCATCGATAGGGTCGGCACGAACGCGCTACTGACATAGGGCAGGAACATCAGGATGAATGTGAAGCCATTTGCGGCTTCTGGGTTCTTCGCCAACAAGCCGAGCGCAACCGCAAGCCACGAGATCGCGAGGATGAACATTGCGAGCACGGCGATTGCGCGAAGCCATTCGATCGGGTCGGCGGTCGGTCGAAATCCGAGCGCCAACGCGACGACGATCACGACACCTGTCGACACAAGATTCCGGATCACGCTGCCCGCGACATGACCGGTGAGAACGGACGACCGGGATATCGCCATTGTGCGGAACCTGTCGATGATCCCGTTGGTCATGTCGGTGGATACGCTTACGGCCGCGGTCCCAGCGCCGAAACCTGCACACAGCAGGATGATTCCGGGTACATCGTAATCGATGTACTCCGTGCCGACATTCATTGCGCCGCCGAAGACGAAGACGAACATCAACAGGATTGTGATCGGCAACGCGACGGTCGTGATCATGGTGTCGGGGCTGCGCAAGGTGTGCAGGAGGCTGCGTCGCAGCATCGTCGCCGAATCGCTCGCGCCATAGGCGAGGGTGCTCATGTGATCGATGCCTTTCGGCGGTCGGCGTTGCCGGTCAGTGCGAAGAAGACGTCGTCGAGGTCGGGTGTGTGAATCGAGAGCTTCTCGATGGCAACGGATTGATCCTCGAAGCGGTCGAGCAGGCGTTTGAGCGATCCGACGCTGCCGTCGGTCGGAATGTCGAGTGCCAAAGATTCGTCGTCTCGGGTTCCCTCGGAGAAGGCATTGGCCGCGCAGTCGAACCCTGTCGTGTCGGAGAATTGAAGTGTGATGTGTCGTTTCAAACTGTGTATGTCATAACTGTGTGCCGTATAATCAGTATATAACGTACACAGTTTTAGGCTCGACGCAAGACCCGCGAAGGAATTGGGGACCAGACATAATGAATCCCGTGGCAGAGCGGCCGACCGGCGGTGCAGTAAACGATGTCGTCATTCCCAAAGCCATCGAATTGGCATGGGGGATCGGTGAAGCGGGCACACGTGGACCAAAACGGGGTATGAGTCTCGACCAAGTGATCGATGCCGCGATCGAGGTAGCCGACGCGGAAGGTCTGGCAGGACTGTCGATGAGCCGGTTGGCGAAACAACTCGGCTTCACGACCATGTCGTTGTATCGCTATGTGGACAGCAAGGACATGTTGGTGCTCCTTCTGTCCGACCGTGTGATCGGGCCGCCGCCACCGCTGGATCCGGCGCTGCAATGGCGGGACGCGCTCGACGCGTGGGCTTTCGCGGAGTTCGAGGCGATCTTCAAGCATCCGTGGTGGCTCGACATACCGCTGGCCGCCCCGCCTGCGGGGCCGAACAACATGGCGTGGCTCGAAGCGGGGCTTTCTGCGATGGGGCAGACCGCGTTGCCCGAACAAGCAAAGTTTCAGCTGGTGATGAACGTGTCGCTGTATGTGATGAGCAGGGCGCGATTGGTCCGCGAAATGATGTCGGAAACCCCCGAGGACGACGCAAACTACCCGTCGGTGCTTGCGAAAGTTCTTGACCCCGAGAAGTTTCCGGCCCTGACAAAAGCGCTCGCAGCCCAGGTCTTCGATTTAGATGAAACGGATTGGGACGTAGCAGATTTCAGGTTCGGACTGGACCGACTCCTGGACGGATTCGAACGGTACGTCGAGTCGTACGAGCCGTAGAAACGCCGAATGCGTGGGATATCACCGCAATCGGCGATATCCCACGCATTCGAAAGTTGATCTAGCCGCGACGCCTGCGTGCGCCGCCACCGTCGCGAGAGAATCCGGCGAGTCCGCCGGTGCTGCCGGCGGTGGAGGCGCCACCGCGGCGCGCACCGGTCGAACTCGTGCGAGCGCCGCTGCTGCCTGCCGATCGTGGGGCGCCTGATCGGGCACTGCCGCCAGCGCCGCCGGTGGCGCTGCCGCCGGCATGCTGGGACCTGTTGCCACGGGACTGACCCTGCGGCGTGCCCCCGGTCCGGCTGCGGTTCGAGCCTGCGCTGCGGTTGCGGTTACCGCCACCGGTGTTCTCCGGCTCGACGCGGAGCTGCGGCTTCACATATGCCGCGACCTCGCCGACCAAGTCCTTCACGGGCGCAGAGTCAGCGGTGACCTGTTGCGGCGTGACCTTGATCGACGCCTTGCGCATCAGGACGGCGAGGTCCTTGCGCTGTTCTGGCAGGACGACGGTGACAACGTCACCGGCACTGCCGGCGCGGGCGGTACGCCCGGAGCGGTGGAGGTAGGCCTTGTGTTCGGCGGGCGGGTCGACGTGAACTACGAGCTCCACGTCGTCGACATGCACGCCACGTGCGGCGACGTCGGTAGCGACGAGGACCCGTGCTGTTCCCGCAGAGAAGGCCGCGAGGTTCCGGTCACGGGCGACCTGCGAAAGGTTGCCGTGCAAGTCGACCGAGGGAATGCCGGATTCGGTGAGCTGCCGAGCAAGCTTGCGGGCCTGGTGCTTGGTCCGCATGAACAGGATTCGGCGACCGGTACCGGATGCCAGCTTCTCGACGAGCACACGCTTCGCTTCGACACTGTTGACATCGAAGATGTGGTGAGTCATCGCGGCGACGGGGGAGTTGGCTTCGTCGACCGAGTGCATGACGGGGTTGTGCAGGAACCGCTTGACAAGCTTGTCGACGCCGTTGTCCAGGGTTGCGGAGAACAGCAGGCGTTGGCCGTTGGCAGGCGTCGCCGCAAGGATCCGGGTGACGACGGGGAGGAAGCCGAGGTCGGCCATGTGGTCGGCCTCGTCGAGCACGGTGATCTCGACGGCGTCGAGGGTGACCAGACGCTGTTTCATCAGGTCTTCCAGGCGCCCGGGGCAAGCGACGACGATGTCGACGCCACCTTTGAGGGCCTGCACCTGACGATGCTGTGAGACGCCACCGAAGATGGTGGTCACGCGCATGTCGTAGGCCTCGGCGAGCGGCTCCAATGCGGCGGCGATCTGTGTCGCGAGTTCGCGCGTCGGTGCAAGGACGAGTCCGACGGGGCGGTTGGGCGCACGCTTGCCGCCGGCAAGTTCGCCCGCCAGGCGGCTGATGAGCGGAATCGCGAAGGCGAGCGTCTTACCGCTGCCGGTCTTCCCGCGGCCGAGGACATCGCGGCCGGCCAGGGTATCGGGCAAGGTGTCGATCTGGATCGGGAACGGCGACATGATTCCGGCCGATTCGAGCGCTTTCACCAGCGGGCCGCGGACGCCGAGGTCGGCAAATGTTTGGGTGGTTTCAGTCGTCAGTGGAGCAGTAGACATAGGGGGTCGAGTGCCTTTCGGGCATCGGGTGTGCCCGGCAAATGCGCTGACGATACGTCGGCACCAATGTGGCACAAAGTGGCGAGATTGCCAGTGGGCAATATCGATCGCCGCAAGAAGAGCTAGTGCCACGCGGCGAGTAGCCGCTGGTAGGAAAAGCAATCCACGACGGGGAGGCGCATAGAACAACTGCACCTGCTGCACTGAACGGTAACGTAGTTTGGGCAGTTCAGCCTCATATGTCGCGCTAATCACTTCTGCAACCGAGGGAGAACGTGGCCACCGAGTACAGCGGATCGGGTGATCCGAAACGCACCGTTGAGCTGCTGTGGGGTGTCGTGTCGCGGTCGACCAAGGGGCCGAAACCCCGGCACACCGTTGCCGATTTGACGGAGGCGGCCGTCGCGCTTGCCGACGACGAGGGGCTCGGGGGATTTTCGATGCGCCGGCTCGCGGATCGCCTCGGCATATCGACGATGAGCCTGTACAACTACGTTCCGAGCAAGGCCGAATTCATCGATCTGATGGTCGACCGGGTCAGCGGCGAAGTCCTGGGGGCATATGGTCCCGTGTCGGACTGGCGGAGCGGGCTCGAAGCGGTGGCCAACTCCAATTGGGATCTCTACCAACGACATCCGTGGCTATTGGGAGTCTCGCAGGCGCGTGGTCCTCTTGGGCCGAACATCATGGACAAGTACGAGCAGGAACTTGCCACGATCGACGGTATCGGGCTCTCCGATATCGAAATGGACTCGGTGCTCAGCCTGGTTCTCGGTCATACCGAGGCGACGGCGCGCCGCGTCGCCGACGCCGCCGCAGCTGTGCGGGCGAGCGGGCTCACCGATCTCCAGTGGTGGGAGCTGAGCCAGCCGGTTCTCGAACAAAAGGTCGACTTCGAGCGGTATCCGATCTCCGGGCGCGTCGGGACGGCGTCGGGGGAAACGCATCAAGCGGCGTCGGACGTTGCGACCGCCTACGGATTCGGGCTCGCCCGGATTCTGGACGGCATCGGCGCGCTGATCGCGAGCCGCCCGGCAGAGTCAGACCGATAGGTCCCGACGCAGCTTCGCGACATGGCCGGTGGCGCGCACGTTGTACTGGGCAACCTCGATCTTGCCGTCCTCATCGACAATGAACGTGGAGCGGATGACGCCGCGTACCTTCTTGCCGTACATCATCTTCTCGCCGTAGGCGCCCCACGCTTCGAGCGTGGTCTTCTCGGGATCGGACAGCAAAGGAAAGGTCAGGGCCTCGGTGTCGCGGAATTTCGCGAGCTTTGCGGGCTTGTCCGGCGAGATACCGAGGACGGCGAGGCCCGCACCGTTGAGTTCGCCGAGGCTGTCTCGAAAGTCGCAGGCCTGCTTCGTGCAGCCGGGGGTCAGTGCTGCCGGATAGAAGTAGACGATGACCTTGCGGCCGCGATAATCCCGCAGCGACACCTCGTTGTCATCGGCATCGAGAAGCGTGAAATCGGGGGCGACATCTCCGGCGGCAAGTCTGCTGTTCTCGGTCACAGCAAATCAGGGTAGGCGACGTTGTGGATCCGGGGCTGTGTGCGTCGAGTGTTCTGCTCTACGGTTGACCTCGAGCGCCGGTAGTGTCGACCGCGCACAACACTCGTGAACAAGTTGGAGGACTCGTGGCAGCAAAGGACACCGAGAGCATCGAGCGCGAGATCGAGGCCGCTCGGAATCAGCTCGCGAACACCCTCGACGAACTCAGTGTTCGCGCGAATCCGAAGCGGCTGGCCGACGACGTCAAGGCGGCCGTGATCGCGAAGGTCAACGAGCCGAAGGTGAAGTACAGCCTTATCGGTGCCGGCAGTCTTGTCGTCGTCCTGGTTGTGGTGAAAATCTTCCGCCGCTGAGCGGCACGCACAAAATAGGTCCTCACCCAGCTCGAGCTTGGGTGGGGACCTTTTTCTTGCCTTCTATCTGCAGCAGTTCGGGTCGAGCACCGTGCACAGCGCGCCGAGCGCATCGCGTCGTGAGCGGTGGTAGACGTTCATGCCTCGACGGGTCGATTCGATCAGCCCAGCCTTCTTGAGTTGGCCGAGGTGGTGGCTGATCGTCGACTCCGACAATGCCACCGCGGTTGCGAGGTCCGACGTGCATTCCTCGCCGGCGGCACTGGTGAGCAGGTACGACATGAGTTTCACGCGCGCAGGATCTGCGAGTGCCTTGAGTCGTAACGCCACCTCGAGGGCGGCCTCGTCGCTGACCGGTCCTGCGGCAACCGGTGCGCAGCAGATCGGAGCGGTCACATCGATGACGGGGAGGGCCTTCGGCATGAAATTGATTCTGCCACCCTCTTGACATATGTCAAATAGGTGAGCGATCCTGGTGGAGCAAGTAATTCGATGTATGTCTCACAGGTGGAGGATGTCATGTCTCGTGTCCAGCTCGCCCTCAATGTCGACAACCTCGACGAGGCGGTTGCGTTCTATTCGAAGCTCTTCAATACAGAACCCGCGAAACTCAAAGCGGGGTACGCGAACTTCGCTGTCGCGGAGCCGCCGCTGAAGCTCGTCCTGATCGAGAACGCCGGGCACGGCGGCACGATCAACCACCTCGGCGTCGAGGTCGATTCCAGCGACATCGTGCATCGCGAGATCGAGCGCCTCAGCGGTGAGGGGCTCTTCACCGCCGAAGAGATCGGCACCACGTGTTGTTTCGCCAAACAGGACAAGGTGTGGGTGAGCGGTCCGGCGGGGGAGCGGTGGGAGGTCTACACGGTTCTCGCGGACTCCGAGACTTTCGGCACGACACCCGATCTGCTCGCGGCCGACCCTACTCACGGCTGTGCGTGTGAAACGGCCACCGCGGACACGGCCGTGACCGATCCGGAAAAAGTCGCGTCGGGCGCGGGCTGCTGCTAGTTGCGCTTCTGTATCGATAGTTGTCAATATAGACAGGTGTCGAAACTGGAGCTGCCATTGGTGCAGCAGTCCGAGTGCTATTCGCCGTTGGTCCGGGAGCCCTTGAGCGAGGATTCCGCGCAGGTGTTGGCGCGGATGTTCAAGGCGCTCTCGGACCCGGTTCGACTCCGGATGTTGAGCCTGGTGGCCAGTCACGAGGGCGGTGAGGCGTGTGTCTGCGATATCTCGCGGAGCTTCGACCTCACGCAGCCGACCATCTCGCATCACCTGAAGGTGCTGCGCGAAGCGGGACTACTCGACTCGGAACGGCGCGCGACGTGGGTCTACTATTGGGTCGTTCCGGGTGCGCTACAACAACTTTCGGAGATCCTGGGCGGCAGCGCTTTGTCGGTTTCGATGGCGCAGTGACTCGGGTTTTGGCGCGGCGGTTGCTTGCCAAGTTCGTCGGCACCGCCCTTCTGGTGCGGTCGTACTGGGGTCCGGGATCGCTGCGGCGCAATTGTCGCCGAACGATGTCGGCCTGCAGTTGGTGGAGAATTCGACAGCGACTGTGTTCGGGCTCGGTGTGCTGATTTTGATGCTGGGCCCGGTATCCGGCGCTCACTTCAATCCTGTTGTGTCGGCGGCAGATTGGCTCTTGGGTCGGCGCAGCGGTACCGGAATGTGCGGGATCGACGTCGTTGCCTACTCGCTCGCGCAGATCGTCGGCGCCATCGTGGGCGCTGTGCTCGCCAACGTGATGTTCGACCTGTCGGCGTTCCAGATCGCCACGAAGGACCGCGTCACGTCGGGTCACGTCGATGGCGAGATCATCGCTACTGCCGGGTTGATCGCGTTGATCTTCGCCTTGGCGCGCACTGGACGCGCAGCGATGTCGGCCGCGGCGGTCGGCGCCTATATCGGTGCGGCGTACTGGTTCACGAGTTCCACGTCGTTCGCCAACCCGGCGGTCACAATCGGGCGAATCTTCTCCGACACGTTCGCGGGGATCGCGTCCTCGTCGTTGCGCTGTATCCCGACGCCGCAGCAACCGCCGACGATGCCGTAGTCCCGCACCCCACCCTCACCGAAAGTCTCTGATGACCAAAAGCGCCGCCTGGCACATCGACCGTGACCTGTCCATCGACCAACAGGTGGCGTTGCAGAACGCCGCTACAGCGCTGGAATCCGATTTCGCCGACCTGTTCGGTGCGACGACGATCGAGAAGTTCCTGCAGACGTCGTACGACCATTTCGCAGGCCGTGCAACTGTTCCCAACTTTCTGCCATTGCTCGCCGAACGGTTCGCCCGGCAGCAGCTACGGGCTCTGGCCAAGGTCGAAGGGAAGTCGGTCGAGGGCAAACCGACCGTGCTGTTCTTGTGCGTCCACAATGCGGGACGCTCCCAGATGGCGCTCGGATTCTTCGAGCACCTCGCCGGTGGTAAGGCCCTCGCGTGGTCCGGGGGATCCGAACCCGGCGACAGCGTCAATCCCGCTGTCGTTGCTGCGATGAAGGAACGCGGCATCGACATCTCCCGCGAATACCCGAAGCCATGGACAGCCGAGATCGTGCAGGCAGCAGATGTGGTGGTCACAATGGGCTGTGGCGACACGTGCCCGGTGTTTCCAGGACTTCGCTACGTCGAGTGGGTTCTAGCCGATCCTGCCGGTCAAGACGTCGAAGCTGTGCGGCCGATTCGCGACGACATCGAACGCCGTGTCCGGACGCTGCTCGCCGAACTCGACGTCACTGTGTGACGCACATACAGAATGTGACGCGCATACAGAAAAGGAATCTCGTTCAGAACCGAGTTCGTCCGGCGCAGAGTAACGTCCGTTTCCGTTCGGTGTTGACGCCCCTCGACAAACTGGACCAATCAATGGCTGCATTGACTATGAGTGTGATTCGTCGGCGCAGCGAGCTGCTCGCCGCCGCAGTGGTGACTCTGGTGATTTCCGCAACTGCATGTGGCGGCGAGTCGACCTCGTCCGGACCGTCGTCTACTGCGGCATCCGGCACTGCGACGTCCGGGCCGCCAACCTCTGAAGTCGCCAAGGACTTCGATTCCGGCCTCGTCCAACGACTCGACGCGGCTATCGACACCGCAGTCTCGACGGCGTCGATTCCGGGCGCAATCGTTGGCATCTGGGGTCCCGACGGTCGCTATGTTCGGGCGGTGGGGGTCGCCGACAAGGCGACCGGCGCACCGATGGAACCCGACTTCTACAGCCGAATCGGTAGTGTAACAAAGACTTTCACGGTCACCGGTGTGCTGCAACTTGCTGATCAGGGCAAGGTCGCACTGGACGATCCAATTGCCAAGTATGTCGAGGGGGTCCCGTCCGGCGATCAGATCACTCTGCGTCAGCTCGCCCGCATGCAGAGCGGGCTGTACAACTATTCCGCGACGGAGGCCTTCCAGCAGGCACTCTTCTCCGACCCGCAACGCCCGTTCACCCCGCAGGAAGTGTTGGCCTACGCTTTCGCCGCGCCGAACGTGTTTGCACCCGGCGCCGATTTCCAGTACTGCAACACCAATCTCGTCCTGTTGGGCCTAGTCGTCGAAAAGGTCAGCGGCCAGTCGTTGCCGGACTACATCCGCGACCACATGCTGACGCCATTGAACATGGGCGACACAAGTTTTCCCACGAACAACGCCTTCCCCGAACCGCATGCCCAGGGCTACACAATCCAGGCCGCAGACGGCAAGGAAGCCGACGCCACAGACTGGAACCCGTCTTGGGGATGGGCGGCGGGAGCCATGATCTCGACGCTGGACGATCTACGGATCTGGGCGCCGGCGCTCGCAACCGGGCAGCTGCTCACCCCGGAGATGCAGGCGCAGAGGCTGCAGACAGCGCCGGCGCCGGGCAAGCCGCCGCAGGACGGCTACGGGTTGGGTATTTTCAACCTCGGCGGTTGGATCGGGCACAACGGCAGCCTGCCTGGCTACCAAACGGTGGTTGTGTACCTGCCCGAGCGACAACTGACCTTGGTCATCATGATCAACACCGACATCGAATTCGAGGGTCATGAGCCGGGTTCGACTCTGGCGACGGCAATTACGCAGGTCCTCACTCCGGATCACGTGTACTCGCTGGGCACTCCCACTACGGAGCCGCCTAAGTGACGCTCCGTACGCGGCGGCCCTGTCAAGGATCGGAAGTATCGGCGTGACTGATCACGTCAACGGCCGGACATTTGTAATCGCGTAATGCAGTGTGGGGGTCCGCATAATCTTGTGCGTCAAGGGCACAAGGACCCGCTGCAGGATCGGGAACCTGCCGTTGAGAGCGCTGCGCGCCGCTGCCGCGTCGTCGCCCGCGAGCAGCGTTGCCTCACCTTCGACAAATTCACCCTCGGTTTTCCCCGCCACGTGCAAGGGCACAAGCGCACCTCGGTGAAGTTGCGTAGCCGCTTGTTCTTCGCCGCCATCCCCGGAGTGCGAAAGTAGATGCGGCCGCTATGTGCTGCGATGTTGACCGGCGTATCGACCCAGGTTCCATCGCGCTTCCTCGTCTGCAGCAGTACGACCTTCGGGTTACCGAGTTGGTCGAGAGCCGACGGAAGTGGATCGTCCATTGCAACCTCCTCGCAGCTGATCTGCCATCGCTTTCAACCGTAGCCAGGCAGAGAGAGGGTTGTGCGGAGGATTGGGACGAACATCCGTCCTGAAACGACAAACAGGTCACCGGCGATTTGCCGTGTGACCTGCTTGTCTGTGGTGCGCCATCAGGGACTTGAACCCCGAACCCGCTGATTAAGAGTCAGCTGCTCTGCCAATTGAGCTAATGGCGCCGAAACAATGTTTTGGTGCGGGAGAGACATTAACAGGCGAAGGCCGTCGAAGTGAAATCAGTATCCTGCCCGTCGGGTTGCGGCCGTGGAACGCTTCGGTAACGAACGTGTGGTCAGTAGCCGATTAGTGATCGAAATCCCAGGCTGTTGCGGCGCGGACGGTTGGAGCGTGCCCTGCGCGGCTGGCAGAATAGGACGAAGTGCGCAGTCTCGACCGATTGGTCCCGGGGATGGGGTTCGTCAGGACGTGGCAGCAGATCGAGACGTGAAGGTGAGTTCGCATGAGGGTATTTCGCGGCGGTGATCGACATGCAAGGGCGCGTTCGGCGTCCTCGCTGATCGCGCTTTCGGTAGCAGCGGTCGGCGTGTCAGCAATGCTGTCCGGCTGCACTGTGAACTCGGACGACAAGGTGAGTGCACATCCTGCGCCGATCGATTCCAACCCTGTGACGGAACTGATCAAGCCGAAGCTGACCCTCCCGGTCAAGGACGGCGAGGTCGGAGTTTCGCCGAGCATGCCCGTCGCGACAACGGTTGCAGACGGCCGGCTCGGTAATGTCACGCTTCTCACACCCGAGAACACCCCAGTTCCTGGCGTTCTGTCGTCTGACGGCCTGAGTTGGCGAAACACCGAGCCGCTCGGTTTCAACCGTCAGTACCGCCTGCAGGCCGAGGCGTACGGCCTCGGCGGATCGACGTCGACTGTGCTGAATTTCACTACGAGCGTTCCGGACAACTTGACCAAGCCGTATCTGATTCCTGGTGACGGCGACGTGGTCGGTATCGGTCAACCTGTCGCGATCCAGTTCGACGAGAACATTCCTGATCGGCTGGCCGCGCAAAAGGCCATCACGATCACCACCGACCCGCCTGTCGAGGGCGCGTTCTACTGGGTCAACGGTCACGAGGTCCGGTGGCGGCCCGAACATTTCTGGGCGCCCGGCACCAAGATCAAAGTTGACGTCAACGCCTACGGCAAGGACCTCGGCGGGGGTCTGTTCGGATCCGAAGATGTGCACACCAGTTGGACGATCGGCGATGCCGTGGTGCTGACCGCCGACGACAACACCAAAGAGGTGGTCGTCACCCGCAACGGTGAGGTCATCAACACCATGCCGACATCGATGGGCAAGGACAGCACACCCACCGACAACGGCATCTACATCGTTGGCAGTCGGTATCAGGAGCTCGTCATGGACTCGTCCACGTATGGCGTCCCCGTGAACTCTCCGCAGGGCTACAGGACGCCGGTCGACTGGGCTACGCAGATCTCGTACAGCGGCATCTTCTTCCACTCCGCGCCGTGGTCGGTTGGGCAGCAGGGGTACTCCAACGCCAGTCATGGGTGTTTGAACCTCAGCCCGTCCAACGCGATGTGGGTGTACAACAACACGAAGCGCGGCGACATCGCCATCATCAAGAACACGGTGGGCGGCACACTCTCGGGCACCGACGGACTCGGCGACTGGAACGTCCCCTGGTCCGAATGGAAAGCCGGCAACGCCAGCCAGAGCTAAGGCTGGACGGGGTTAGTTCCCTACTGATCCAAGGGGTATCGGGGTCTTGGTTGCTGTCGCGCGAACAAACTTTTGGCAGCAGCGGGTTATGTGGTGACGCGGCCCTATTCCGGTTTCGCGGGGCCGATCCACTCCGGGTACTGAATTGCGACTGGCTGGGTTGGTGCCTGGAATCCTGGTGGTTGGGAGAGGATGTTGCCGGGTTGTTCGATGAAAGTCGGAAACTGCTTGTGCCACCAGTCCGTGCAGCCTTGGGGGATCGGGTCGTCGGGCGCGGCCCGGATGAACCTGATCTTCTGGATTCTCCACGTGCCGAATACATTCCAAGTTGGCGGACGGTGCGCGCGGGAATCGTTGTGTGCCGGGTCCGCATCTTTGATTCCGGGTAGGCCAGGGTCGGTCCCGGTGTTCACCAGTTCGATCTGCGTCGCGGTGCTGAGTGGTTTCAGGCTTGCGTTGTCGCCGGGATCGGGAAACAGGGAATACGAGCAGACGGTTGCTGTGACTGCACTTGTACTGGCCGCGTAGGCAGTGATGTGCTGGAACTCGGTCTTAGGAATCGCTTTGCTGTTCAAGGGATCACGCCACGTCAAGAACTCACTCTTGTCTGGGTTCCGATCGTCCGCTGGGCCGCCGACAGCCGAGCTGTATCCCGGGTACGACTTATCGACCCCTACAAAGTAGGTGTAATCGCCTCCCTCGGCCGAGGCACGCACGAGTTCGGCACCGCGGCTGAACAAGTCAATATTGGAATCCGCTGACCAGACGTTCGAATAGATGATCTCGGGATCAGTACGAGGCACTGGGTCAGCTTCATCCGGTGAACATGCGGCGGTTGCAGCGGCAGCTAACAGAGCGCCAGACAAGGTGAAAGATATTGGCTTACCCATTATTTCGGACCACGTCTTCGTATCCATTCGAAACAGGTCATTGTGGGGTTGCCGGGCCGATCCACTCGGGATACTGAATCGCGACAGGCTGAACGGGGACCTGGAATCCTGGCGGCGCTGACAAGATGTGGGCATCTGCTTGCTGTGTGAACGTCGGGAATTGTTCGTGCCACCAGTCCATGCAACCCTGTGGAATAGACGGCGCAGGAACGACTCTGAGCGTGTTGACCGTCCAGGTACCGAAAATGTTCCATGTGGGCGGTCGATTGGCGCGGGAATCGCGTGCATCGATGGAACCGTCTGCGATTCCAGGCAATCCCGGGCTGTTCGAATTGTTTTCGAGGTCGACCTCGATCGCATCGCTGAGGCTGAAGCCATCGGAGTTTGGGGGAGCGTCTGTTCGGCCGAGCTCTGGAAACAGTTTGTACTCGCATACCGTGGCCTTGATCGTCCGATCAGCGGCTGAGTACGCCGTGATGTGTCGAAAGACGGTACTGGGTTCCTGACGACTGTTTCGTGGTTCGAGTCTTGCCATCACCTCGTCGATTTTGGGATTGTTGCGCCCCGCTGGTCCGCCGACGGCCTCTGCGTAGCCGGGATACGAGTTGTTCAGGCCTACAAAATAGGAGTATTCCGCGGCCTCGCGGATACCGCGCACGAGTTCTGCGCCACGACTGAAAAGGTCGACGCCCGCGTCGGCGGACCATACATTGCTGTACAGGATCTGTGGATCCTGTACAGCGGTGCTCGGCGCCGGATCCGCCTCGAGACTGGTTTCGCATGCTGCGGTCAAAATCAACGTCAAAAGTGTCGCCGACCTTGCGAGGGACCGTGCGCTACCCATCTTTGCGGACCACGTCGTCATAGCCATCCCGAATGAGTGTCCCGTTGCCGTCGGAAGGGTTTCCAAGGCTGTTGAACATTCTTTGGAATGCGACCTCTTTGACCTGATCGTTCTCGATGAATGGTTGCAGCTGTTCCCAGGTCTTGAGGTGCCCATTGTCAAATGCCCAGTCATATTCATGCTGGAAGGATTGTGGAAGGTTCGCCGTCGCGTTAAGGATGCTGTAGTAGTGGTTGTAAAAGTCGGGTGGCTTGAGCTGCGCTTCTTCCTCGGCCTCGGGCTCTGCGCCGATGATTGACTCCTTAAGCGGGTCGCCACCAGCATCGATCATCGTATTGATGTATTCGCCGCCTGGCAGCTTGTCCAACCCTGCTCCGCCCAAGCTTGTTACCGCGTCGAATGCCGCAGATTTCCGGTCGTAGCTTGCTTGCGCAGCCTCGTGCGCGTTGTGGTACTCATTCTGCGTTGCCTGCATCATGCCTTTGTCGAGAAGCCCCTCGATTCGACCGGCAGTCGCGAGGTATCCACCAGCGTTTGGATCTTTAGGATCGTGCGCATAGCGACCTTCGTTCGCCAACGTCTCCTGGATTGCGCTCTGCGTGAATATCTTTCCAGATTCTTCGTCCGTGTTCAGTGCCGCGAATACGTTGGCCGATCCACGAAAATGGTTGTTCTTGTCGGGATCTGCCCATCTGCCATCGGAATCGGCGACGTTGAACCCCGGCCGATCTGCCTGGTCTGAGCCAGCAAGGTCATTGATGTACGGAGTCATGCTGTGCGACACCGTGCGTAGGAGATCCGGATTCATGTGACCGACGGATTGCCCGTCCGATTCAGGGATGTTCGACATGTTCGTCCACGCCTTGTCGGAACTCATGCTCTCGGCGACCGCCTGCATGATGTTTCCCGTACGCGTTGCCGTCGCCACGTCGGCTCTGTTTCCGGGATCTTCGACAATCGCGTCATGGTCGCCGAAACGGAACATCGATGATGCAGCTTGGCCGTTGTCGGTCCAGTTATGCGTCATTACATCAGTGACGAAATCCTGACCGTGATCCTTGTTGGTGACGGCTTCTTGGACGATGATTTTATCGTCGCCGACGGCCTTGAAGATGTCTTCGGTGATGGGCTTACCTTCAGCCGGGTAGTCGTCGGCGGTGAAGTACTCGAACGTGCGCTCGGGGTTCTGTTCGTGGCGCACGTGGGCGTCCAGATACTTCCGCCC
>JBBSKP010000069.1:0-22153 GCA_038256175.1 Mycobacteriales bacterium | reverse complement strand
AATAACATCTCTTTTGATGGTTTCAAGGGCTACGGTTGTGCTGTGGCGGATTTGGCTGACTCGGTAGCGCGACGGTACGCGGTGCTGCGACCGCATTTGTCGGAGTTTCAGCGACGGTTGTGGTTGGGGGCGGAGGCCGCGGAGTTGGGGCCGGGCGGTGTCGGTGTGGTGGCCGAGGCGACCGGGGTCGCGGCGGACACGGTTCGCCGGGGCCGCAAGGAAGCAGGCGACGGGATCGCTCCCGGTGCCGGCCGGTCGCGTCGCCCCGGTGGGGGTCGTAAACGTGCCGAGTCGCATGACGAGGAGCTGGTGGCCGCGTTCGAGTCGTTGATCGACCCTGTGACCAGGGGGGATCCGATGTCGCCGTTGCGGTGGACGTCGAAGTCGATCCGCGCCTTGACCACGGCGTTGCGGGACAAGGGTCACGATGTCAGTGATTTCGTGACCCGCCGGTTCCTGCGCGAGCGGGGCTACAGCCTGCAGGCGAACGCAAAGACCGCCGAAGGCGGTCAGCACGAGGACCGCGACGCCCAGTTCTCTTACCTCAACGATCGGGCCAAAGACCACCTGGCCACAGGTGACCCCGTGCGACAACCCGCGCACGGTGACGATCGACCGGATCGCCGGACTGCCGGTCCGGCACCCCGACATCGTCTCCGCGGCTAGGCATTACGGCTGCGCTGTTCGCACCTGTGAGCCGTTCGACCCGGAATCGAAGGGTGCTCGGCGGTGTGGAGGTGTCACCTAGCCGCGCGAGGGCGGTGGCGGCGAGGATAAGGACGAAGGGGTCGGTGTTGGTGGTGACCGACGGCCGGTGGCCGGGGGCAGCGCTGCATGTCGCGGCGCGGGTGGTCGGTGTCACGGGGTTGGGGATGGGGCATGGTCGCGTGCGGGGGATTCGGGTGGAGGTGAGCATCGGTGGGCGTGGTATGCAGCCGCGGTCGCGACGGCTGGAGCTCGCGGCGACGGGAGGCGGGTGTGTGGGGTGGTCCCCGGTGGGTGCGGTCAGCGTGTCCGGTGCGTTGTCAGAGGCGTTGTGACGGACCCGTCATCAGTTGTTCGCCTGCTGAGCTGCAGGGCGCAGCGGGGTAGTTAACCGGCGCATGGGCGGTCAGTTCCCTCGGCTCGTGGGGTCTGGTCGAGTTTCTGGGTGACGGCGGCGCAGGCCGGGCACAGGGTGGTCCTCTCGGTGATCCAGCCGTGGCTGCGAGCCATGTCCGTGGCGACGGGTTCCCGGCTCAACGCACTCCACAGGGTCCGGTCGCATAGATCGCAGGAGAATTTCCAGGTCCTCCAGCCCCCGGCAGTCGGTGCGAGTTCAACTGCCATGAAAACTATTGTGCCGCAACGTCGACCGTTGTGCGCGGCTGCCGCTCGACACGGTGCCTAGCCCTCCGATTCGCCGCGGCCCCGCGGCTATTCGTGTCGGGACTCCTTATCCTGCGGCTCGGTCCTCGCTCGAATGTGCGGCGATGTACTCGGCGACTGCGTCACGCATGACGGCGCTGGGCCGGCGGTGTTGCTGGGCGGCGATGCGATCGAGTTGCTCGCTGAGCGGGCGGGGCAGCCGCACTTGCCGTTTGGGTGATTCGCTTCCCCGGGCGGTGGTGGGGTCCAGGGCGGGGCGTCCGGCTCCGGCTCGTTCGAGCAGAGCGCGGCCGGCTTCGGCGGCGTCTGCGCCTCGTAGGGCGGTGCTGGAATTGCGTGGCAGGGTCATGTCGTGCTCGGCCCAGTCGGCGAGTGCGTTGTAGTCCTTGTCTGTGTTCATCGGGGTCAACCTCGGATCTTGGTGTGGTGCGGCGTCTTGGGTTACTGGTCGTCCATGCGGTCGAGGTGTTTGCGGCGTGCCTCCATGACATGAAAGACCACCATGTCTCGTGGGGGAGTCACTTCGACCATGACTTCGAGCAACGGTCCGCCCAGCTTCCGGGGTGGGCCGATGAACAGCCATGGTTTGTCGTGACCGGGCACGCGGGGCTCGTCGAACTCTTTTTCCAGGTAGTAGGCGTTCATGATCGCGTGCAGGGCGTCGTCGTGGTCGATTCCGTGCTTGTCGGCGCTGGCCGCCCACTCGATCCCCATGCGAATATTGTACTCCACAATTAGGTAATTGTGGAGTACACAATCCGTCGGCGCGGCAGCGTTGATTCCCGCCGGGCACCGCAACCAGCGCCGGGATACCGGCCCGAGAAATACCGCCGCGACGTGCTGTGCGCGGCTGTGGCAACGGCGATCAGCGCGGACCTTATTCGTCCCTCACTGACATGCTGCGGCGGCGAATCGACGGGCCCAGCAATCGAATCAATGATGTTTGCGTGCCCGCTTTCGGTTTCGATCCGTCGATGGATTTCAGCCTGCAGCGAAGGCTCGGCTCGTTGGGGAACTACGGCCGACGCGGCGTCAACAGCGGCCCGGTCGACTTTGTCGAGACTTTTCAGGTGTCCCTTGAGTCGCTGACAACGGTCGCCGAACGTCCGCACAATCGGTTATGTTCGACGCCCTATTTGTCTGCGAGGCAGTTCAGAACGTGCAGCATTTCGTGTCCGTCTTCCTCGACCGTGATTTCGCCGCCCGGTGGCCAAGTGGTGTACTTTCTGGCTGCCTCGTCGACTGTGTTGATGGCGCTGCCGTCTTTAGGGCCGCCGACCGTGACCGTAGATTGGTTTTCTGGCGGCGAAATGTTGCTCCCGAGACCCCAAGTTCCTTCGGCGACCTCTCCGCCAGGGCCAGTGAACCTCATTGCGATGACGTAGATGGCCTCGTAGTAGTAGTGGGCGGTGCGTTTCTCGATGTCGCGCGCCCGGACCGCCATCGCGGTGACCGGTACAACAGGACCGGTCCGAGGGCGGCTCGCTATTCGGTCCGTCACTGCCTGGTCGACCGCCAGACAGCGCAGCTCTCCTTTACCGTCGCTGTCCCAGACAATCACGACGATCAAAGTGGTAGCCGCTACCAGTGCGACCGCCAACACCAGCCACGCGCGCACTGGCCATCTGCGTCGCGTCATCAACACACTCTCCATTTGCCGTTTTCTTTGACCAGATCGATGGATTCCGACATGACGTCGTCGGCTGTGCCGACCAAGTAGCGGTGCGCGCGGTCGCCGACGATCTGAATGTCGTCGAGCTCTATCAAACACAGTCGATCGAAGATGTCGTCAAACGGCGATCCTCCACCGGATTCGGAGGATCGATTTCCCTCACACTGAAGATTGTTGAACTCCTCGAAGTCGCGGCGCATCATCGCAGAGTATGTCGCGCGAACCACCCTGCCGACTTCGTCCGTGTCTGTGCGTGCCCGCGCAGCGTCCGTCGATGTGGAAGACCGGTTCTATTGGACCGATAAGGTTACATTTCGAGATCACCGAACGAGTAGTCTCCGAGACCGCCGGAAGCGGGATCGTCGAGGCCGGCGCGACAGCACGGTTGATTGTGCTCGGATCCGGAACGGCCCTGCTGGGTGTCCACCTGATCGGCTCGACCACCAGCCACGTCGTCACGCACGCGCGCACTCCGGTCCTGGTCTGGCGGGGCAACATCGCCGGGCCCACCGACAAACCGATCGTCGTCGGCGTGGACGACAGCCAGGCCTCGGTCACCGCACTGGAAAATGCGTTCGAGTTCGCCGCACTGTTCTGTGTCGAGGTGATCGCGGTGCACGCATGGACATCGCGGCGTCAGGTCGGCGACGTCACCATCTCACTGTTAGTCGACTGGAACGAGGTCGAACACCGCCATCGAACACTGCTCGCCGACGCACTCTCCGACGTCAGGGCCCGCTACCCTCAGGTACCCGTCACGTCCGTTGTGCAACAAGGCAATCCCACCAAGCTCATCATTTCCCAGGCGCACCAGCACGACGCGCAGATGATCGTCGTCGGCAACCGTGGCCGCGGCCGGATCACCGGCGCAGCACTCGGTTCGACCAGCATGAACATCCTGCACCACGCATCGTGCCCGACACTCCTGTGCCCCACTCGCACCGCCGCGCGGAACACGGCCGAACGCGCATGACCTGCACCCGAACGCCTGCAGTTCATGTTTTGTTCAGCTACCGTCTTTCCATGGATTCGGTCGAGGAGAGCCGACTGATCGGGCAGGTTGTCGATCGTCTGGCACGCGCGCACTCCGGGTGGCCGGATCATCTTGTGGCTGAGGCCGTCACGCTGGCGCACGCTCGGTTCGTCGGCAGCCGCATTCGGTGATGTCGTCCCACTGGTGGTGGAGCGGATCGCGCAGCAAAGTCTCTCGAAGCTGGTAGGGGAGTAGATGATTCGATCGGCACCGCACCCATACGAGGCGGCTCAGGCGCAGCTGTTTATCGGGTTGCTCTCGGATCTGATTGTCGAGGTCAGCGCCGCGATCGAGACAGCCGAGTCGGCCGCCGAGAATGCCCGGCACAGACGCTCCCAGGGTGCGGAACGGAGGGCTCGCGCGTCGGCCCGCGATCGTCGTGTCGAGCTTGCCGAATTGTGGCGCCAGGTCACCGCGATCCGTCAGCGATTTTCCGTCGCGACTCTGCTCGACGAGTGCGCCGAGCCGACTGTCGCCGCGGTGATTCGGATCGCGTAGCCGCTGCTGTACAGCGCTCGCGCATGGCCGTCGGGTTGACCGGTCGCGGGGCGCGGAGAAGTATTTGCGTGGTGACCACTGACGAGGAACGTCGGCTCATCGCGCAGGTCGCAGATCGCCTCGCCCGCAGATACGCCACGGTTCCGGTCGAGACGGTGGTGGCCGTGGTCAGCGACACACACGCGCGTTTCGATGGGCGCCGGATCCGTGACTTCGTGCCGTTGCTCGTCGAACGGGCCGCGAAGGAAAAACTCTCTGGGCTGGCACCTGCGTAGTGCTCGCGCAGATGGCCGAGGATCCCGCCGCCGCCCAGGCCCGCGCGTTCTTCGGGGTACTGCAGCACGGGATCGTCGAACGGTGACCGCGCTGCTCGGACGGATGCGGCGACCGGTCCGTCCTCGGATCACGATGGCGGGTCCTAGTGCTGCAGTATGTGGTCGATCAAGACGGCCTGCAGTCGATGTGTGGTCAGATTCGTGGCCTCGGCGTGCCAGAAGATCGGCAGCTGATGCGCCAGCGCGGCCTCTCGGAGTTCGGCGAGCACCGCACCGGACGCTTCCACGGTTGTCTCCTGTCGGTCCCGACCCATCGCGTCGAGTCTTCCCCGTCGGCACCGGTGAATCGGACCGTCATCGACTTCGATACCCACTCGGTACAGGACGGGTGCCATCACGTGACCGAACCACCCTGCACGCCAACGGAGTACGGCGCGAACGCAGACGACTTCCGGCAGCGCGCCCGCCGCGACGGGCACGCAGTCAGGATCGTGTGTCGCGCGTCGGCGACTGTTCGGCTCAACGATCACACAAGCCACCGGAGCCGGGTGCGCGATCACATCAGCCACCCTGGCGACGTTGCCACGGTGGCCGACTGTGCTGTCGGTCACACGCACACCGCTGTTACGAGGTCGCGGGTTCCGCCGGCCCGCGTTGTTCACCGCAGGTGAACGCCAGGCGGTGTGCGGGGCAGCGCGGTCACCGTTCACGTCCCAGGAGTCGACGGCGGCACGGCGTAACCAACTCGCTGGTGACCTCCGGAGCACAATGGGCAGATCATGAGCCTCAGCAGCAAGAGTTGGCTGGACGAGCGGGTGGAGGTCTTCCTCGACGAAACCCAGCGCCACGGACTCACGGTGCCCCGAGGACGTGTCGCCGAGGTGATCGTCGAGAATGTTCGCTCCGTCGCCGCGGCCATGCATGTCACCGAACTCGTTGCGCGCCGCCAGTTCACCGACGACACCGTTCGCGAGCTGGCCCGCACCAGCACGTCGATGTTCCTCGACGCGACTCCCGGATCCGATCCGCTTCACCTACTGGGCTCCCACGCCGTGTCCTACGGCATCGCCGGACACACCATCGCCAGCCTCGCCGTCGTCGCCGGACTGTCGGTGACCGCGGCCGGTGCACCGAGCCCGGATGCGCCGCTGCCCACCGGGCCACCAGGTCACCAGGCGCTCGGACTCCTCACCGCGTGGGCACTGCTGATCGAACGCGCCAGCAACCAGTCGACAGCCTTCGTGGCCGTTCCCGCGGCGCTGATCCTGCGGAGCGTGCGAGAACTCCGCGCAGGCCTCACCCACTTGGGCCAGGGTGTCGTTCCCCACCTCGGCGGTGACCCCGACAAACTCTCCGTCGCGCTCACCGCCGACATCGCCACCCTGGGCCAGGTGCTCACCGGTCATCGCCACCCGCGATGACGCCGGCCGGGGTTTCGGTGAGCCGGGGTTGGCTGCGCAGCGGACGATACTTCATCACTGCCCCGGAGCGCGTCGGTCGCCTAGATTGCCTGCGGGTCGGCGCGTGGCTGCGGGTCGAGCTTGTTCGCCACCGTCGCGCAGGCCGGGCACAGCGTGGGGTCGGCGACGATCCAGCCGTTCGTACGGGCCATGTCCGTGGCGACGGTTTCTCGGCTCAACGCACTCCACAGGGCCCGGTCGCACATATCGCACGTGAAGCGCCCGGTCCTCCAGCCGTCGGCAGTGGGTGTGAGTTCAGCTACCATGAAATCCATTGTGCCGCATTGAGATTACGGGCTCGTCAACCTTCGAGGTGACGATAGAGCGTGGCTCTGCCGAGTGTGACAGGTTGGTTGGCCCTGCCTCGGACACGGACCGACGATGGTGTCGCCCCTACTGTTTGGCGTAGTCGGCGAAGCCCTGCCAGTCGATGACGACACAGGGCTCCTCACCGACAATCCACGCGTCATGCCCGGGTGGGCAGATCATGAAATCACTGGGGCCGAACTCCATCTCCTCCCCGTCGTCCATCACAATCTTCATCCGACCCGAGATGACATACCCCATGTGCGCAGCCTGACAACTGTCGGTTTTGGCGATCGGCTTGACATGCAGCGACCACCGCCAGCCCGGCTCGAACGTCGCCCGCCCCACACCGCCGGCGTCGAGGTTCACCAACTCGAGCTTGCCGGTGCCCGCCTCGAAAGGTCGGGTTTCCTCGGGCGAATCGAGACTTTTGCGGACCAGACCGGACATCGGTGCCTCCTATGACGGTGCGAAGGCAACTCGTATGGCGGATTCGCAACCGACCCGCGGAAGCCTCCTGCGGACTGAATAGTACGCAGCCGCAGCCCACGACGGTTCCGAATCGTGGTTCCCCGCGCAAAAGTCCAATTGCCCGGTCTCGCAACGATTACCGGGACAACCAGCCCGGCGAATCGGTCCCGGGTCGACCACAGCAATTCGTCGGATACAGCGACAGAGCAACGGGTTCCGGCCGCCACACGGGCGCGGTGTCCGGCACCGCCGCAACGGGCACGTTCGCGTTTGTCACCCAGAACGCGCACATCACGACAAACGACCACGGCGACCACGGCGACCACGCGCAGCACCGCACGAAACAGGACCTCGCGCCCGTGGACGGCGCGGCCGTGCCGACCCTCCACCGGCGCCGGACGTGTCCTTTCGTGCCAGACGCGATCTGCACCCGAACCACGACGTCCTCGACTGCCGGTGCCCCCTCGCCCTCCGCCCGGTCGGGCAAGGTTCACCGTGTCCTGCAACCAAATGTGAGGCGGGTATAACTATCGGCACACCCTCACACCGAAACCTGGGAAGGTGCAGCGATGGTGGTCCGCGTCCGACCCGCACACGCGGGAAACCACAAGGCACACTGGGCCGGACCCGACGCCGACCCGCCACTGAGCCCGCTCGGCCGTCCGCGCGCAGAACACCACCTGAGCACACTCGACGGGATAGGGCCGCACACATTGTCTCGCAGCCCCACCGTGGGGTGTCGGCGTATCCTCGCCGCGGTCACCGCCGATCGGGGACCACGCCGCCATCGCGGCCGTGACGGCGGGAATCTCGCCGAGGCCGACGCCGGCAGTCGGAGCAGATCGTGTCGATGACGGTAGTGGTGAAAGACGAACTGAGCCGGGTCGTGGTCACACACCCCGGTACCCGCCGGGCCGAACTGTGCGCGGTGCTGCGTTTCGCCGACGGATTGCGCATCGTCGACGGCCGCGCCGTCGTGGAGGCCGAGGTCGACCTTCGTTCGACAGTGCACCGGGTGCGGCGGGCGATCTTCGAGCTCTACGGCTACCGGTCAGACGTCGAGGTCCTCGGCGCCGGCCCTGGCCCGTACAGTCCCCGATTCGTGGTGCGTGTGCCCGCCACTGGTGAGGCCTTGGCCCGCCGGACCGGCCTGCTCGATAGGCGCGGGCGACCGGTCCGCGGTCTGCCGGCACACATTGTCGGCGGCAGCACAGTCGAGGTCGAGGCCGTGTGGCGCGGGGCGTTTCTGGCGGCGGGGACAGTGACCGAGCCGGGCCGCGCGATGGGGCTGCAGGTGGCCTGCCCGGGCCCGGAGGCGGCGTTGGCGCTGCTCGGAGCCGCTCGGCGGCTCGGCATCACCGCGAAGACACGCGACGTCCGCGGCACCGACTGGGTCGTGGTGCGAGACGCTGCGGACATCAGTGCGTTGCTCACCAGAATGGGAGCCCCCGCTTCCGCCCGCACGTGGGAGCAACAGCCTGCGCAGCGGGCAGTTCGGGCGGCGGCGAATCAACGCGCACGACTCGACGAAGCGAACCTGGACCGCTCTGCCCGCGCCGCGGTCACCGCCGCCGACCGAGTGGAACGGGCGTTGCAGATTCTCGGCGACGACGTTCCCGAACACCTCGCCGCGGCGGGTCGCCTGCGGATCGCGAACCGGCTGGAATCCCTCGGCGAGCTGGGTCAGCGTGCCGCGCCGCCGATGACCAAAGATGCGGTGGCAGGCCGTCTGCGGCGGTTACTGGCGATGGCGGATCGGCGAGCGAAGGAGACCGGCGTTCCCGACACGGACGGACTCCGCAACCACCAGTGATGGGGTCGAGGAAAGTCCGGGTGGGCCAGCGCCGACGGACTGACCGTCTGGCCCCAACCGGGCCGCTACTGCACCGGCCACACCGGAGTCATGCGCTAGGTCCGCACCGCCCGTCACAGTCGTGGCGTGTCCGGTGGCTGAGACTTGGACGCACCTCGAAGCCTCCTCACGGGGAATCGGTGCGGGGCCTGGTCAACGTGACCCGGCCCACCGGCATCAGGTTCACCGAACGCGAAACGCCTCGGCAGCCAAAGTGCGCTCGCCGGCGTGCCTCGAATTCGGTGACCGGAGCATCGCCGCGGTCTCCGATGTCGCCGCGGCCACCATCGGCCGCCAAGCACGACGCCGCCGGCAGTGCGCGCGGTGATGCCTTAGTCCGGCAACGTGATTCGGCAGCGGGGACCCGCTCCAGGCCCGCCCCGAGCACGGTCGGGTCCATGGGCCTCAACGCACTCCGCGATCCCAGTGTGAGACCGCGTTCTCCCACACCTGCGGGTCGCGGACATACCAGAGCAACACGATCCAGCCCGCGACGGTGCCCCGCCACCCCTGCGAACCCGTGAACGGGTCCGGGGTCCCCACCAAGTCGAGCGCGGCAGCCCACTGCTCGGCCACGACGCGCCGCTCGTCGTTGTCGTAGCCGATGTCGGGCACCAAACCGACCACGGTGGGGTGCTTGACATTGAGTGATCGGATGTTCCACACCACCGGGGCCAGTCCCCGTTGCGCGCCGAGAGTATTCAGATGGTCGGTCACGGCACTGTCCACGACTCTGCGTAGATCCCTGTCGCCGAAGAAATCGCCCGAAATGTTCACAACTCCACCTCATCGTCGACCGGATCGTCTTTCGGCGTGTTCAATGGTGACCTCCCTGCGCAACTCGACGGCGATAAGGTCCCAGCTGCTCACGCTTCGGTCAGCCAGGCCTTCGAATGACCCGCTCGCACACTCACGCCACGACCTTCACAACCGCGGCGAACCCGCGACGGACTCCGTTGTATCAGCGCCCTTCTCCGTGCGGTTTAGTGAGAGTTGTCGGTCCAGGTGATGGTGACGTCCTCGGATACGTCGACATCGTGACCGCGCAGGCAGTCGATGACCATGGCGCGGGCGTCGTCGATCGAACGAGACCGGCGTGTTTGGGTGACGGCCCGGACGCCGAATCCGTGAATGTAGAGCACGAGGCCGCCACGGCCGCGGCGACGGCCGGCGGTTTCCCAGCGTTCGATGCGAACCAGCACCCCCTCACGATCGATTCCGGGGTCAGGCGTCGGGAACGAGATCGCTCGCTCGTTGGCTTCCTCTGATCTGTTTCGGTCTCGCACCGAACAATCATCGCCCGTTTCCGAGTGTCAGGTGTGGCGGGGTAGAACCGGGTCGACAAGCCCGCCGGATCAACTTTCTCGTTACCGGAAATGTTGCGGCGCAACGCTGAAGTGCCGGCATTGCAAGGGATTGTCATGAGAATTTAGAGTCGCTCGCACCCTGCGCACCCTGCGCCGACGACGAGTCGTTACTTGCCACAGTGGCTCCGAGAGCTGCCGCCAGGTCGTCCGCTGCGGGAAGTACGCGTTGTTCTTCGACTGGGAGCGATTCGTAGGTGTAGGTCGACACCGCCATGGGCGAGGACGCCCGGCCGAGCGAATACCGCACGGTTCGTTTGTTCCGGTCTGAGCAGACCAGGATTCCTACCGTGGGGGAGTGTGCGGCTCGTTTGAGCTGGTCGTCGACAAGTGCGACGTAGAACCCCAGTTGTCCGGCATCCTCGGGTCGGAATTTTCCGGTTTTCAGCTCGACGACGACGTAGCGCAGCTGATCGACGTGGAAGAACAGCAGGTCGATGTAGAAGTCGTCGCCGCCGACGTCGAAGTGAACTTGGCGTCCCACGAATGCGAACCCGGTGCCCAACTCACGCAACGTGTCGACAAGCCGGTCCATGAGGGCGTTCTCCAAATCCCGCTCGGCCACCTGACCGGTCAGGTCGAGGAAGTCGAATACGTAGGGATCTTTGGCGATTTGTTGAGCGAGTTCGGAATCGCGCGGCGCCAATTGGGTTGCGAAGTTGGATTCGGCGGCGCCGGTTCGTTCGAGAGTGCGGTTGAGGATCTGGTTGAGTAGGACGTTGCGTGACCAACCATGCTGGGCTGCCTCGCGGGCGTACCAGTTCCGCGTCGTGTGGTCGTCCAGCTTGTCGAGCAGGACGGTGATGTGGCCCCAGGGCAATCTTCCAACAGGCTGTTGGAGAATTAGCTCGTTGCCTGGCCATGCGGCGGCGAAGGCTCGCATGTAGTGCAGATTCGTGGACGAGAGGCCCTTCATTTCAGGGAACTCGTGCCGCAGATCCTGCGCGAGGCGGGTGATGATTTTCGCGCCCCAGCCCTGATGTGTTTGCCGATTCAGGATGACTCTGCCGATGTTCCAGTAGAGCTGGATCAGATGCGCGTTGACCGTGCGCTGCGCCTCGAACCGGGCGCTGGCGACTTGCTCTTTCAGTTCGCCCAGCAGCCGTTCGTAGTCTCCCGGCAAAGACTCTTCGAGGTCATTCGAGGTTCGCTGCGCGCACACGACCAAAAGCGTGCCACGTCGGACGGACAGGTCTGGCAGTGGAGCCGCGGCCGGGCCAGGCGGCCTGCCGAATTAGCTGAGCGTCACCGCTGTCGTCCTGATTGGTGGCGGAGTTGTTGCCGCACCGGGGGTTGGCTCGCGGTTCGGTGGCTTCCGTGTCGGGTGCGCGGTCGCTGCTGGTCAGCATTCTCGCGACGGTGACTGCCGCAGGGTCACACGCCGCGATCATCGGGGAACCGCGGCTGGGTTTGCTGGCGGCGGCCGAACGTGGGGCTGATCTGCGCAAACTCGCGGTGATTGCCGAACCCGGTTCGGCGCCGGTCGATGTGGCGGCAATTCTGGCCGATGGCATGGATTTCATCGTGTTGGGCCTCGGCGGAGCCGCGGTGACTCCGAGCCGAGCGCGGGCGGTGACGGCTCGGCTCCGGACGAACGGTGCGGTCCTGGCGGTCGAGGCCGGTGGGCCGGGCGTTCGAACGCGAACCGCGCTAGTGCGGTTCCGTTGCCGAGTCGATGCTGCGTTGTAGTGCCGCGACGAGGTCGTCGACCTCGCGGTCCGGGTGGTCGGACCCCGTGGGAGGGGTGATTTTCCGACCCCCGGCCGCGATCGCGTCGTGGAGCATCTTCTTCAGTTCGATCTGGTAGTCGTCGGCGTGATCGTCGGGATCGAACTCGCCAGCCAACGCCTCGACGAGGGTGTGGGCCATACCGATTTCCAGGGCGTTCGAGTGTCGGATGGTCCTCGGCTCGTACCGGTCCCCGAGGTGGCGCTTGCGGGTGATCGGGTTGACCCGGCCCGCCGTCGCCGCAGACGTCGTCCGCGGTGCCTGCCGGGGTTTGCCCGTCTGCTTGAGCCACAGCACCAGGTCACGTACCTCGGCCGGGGTGGCCTTGTCCCACTCAACCCCCACGGCGCGCAACCATCGCCACCATCGCAGCAGGTCGTAGGCGTAGCTGCGCACCGAGCCCGCCCGGTTGTCCCGAGCCACGAAGTCGACCAGAAACCGACGAACCGGTTCCACCGGCACACCGTCAGGGTCGACCACAAGCCACGGCACCGTCCCCGTAACCGACACCACCCGACCCCACTGCGGAAGCCGGATCGACCCGACGTCCCGCTCCACATCATCGAACACCCTCGTCCACCTCTCCAATCGAGATGGACGAGGTTTACCGATCACCGCGCGCCAAGCACCCTTACCGCGTCGGCGTGTCGCCCCGTAGTCCGGTCAATGGGCAACAAGTCGATTGCTACCGAGGCAGGTCGCAAGTTCCCGGCGTGCGTATCCGCAAAAACATCGCACGCGTTAGCGCACCAGGCGATCCGTCAGTGGCAGCCAGATCTCATGGCGAAGATGCGGATGAGCCGTGTCCCGTTCAGTTCGACAGCGTCTGCCCTGGACATCCGACAGATGACCGTTCAGTCCGCAGGGGGTCGAGCACGGACGCTGAGCCAGTACCAGATCACTCGACAGGTCATGCACACCGTTTCCGAGTTCTGCAAGACCGCCGACGCGGAGATCTCGTGGACCCACGTACCGGCCGTCGTCGGGCTCGACAGCCCTGGCTCCAACACCAGCCACCGCGAGTTCGCCGACCGGATCGTCCCCCATGCCCGCGCTCTCTGGGCCGACCTGACGAACCCAGCCGGCGGCGCAGCCAAGTTCGACCACGGCCACTACCTCAAGATGTGGGCGCTGGCGCGTCCGATAATCGGCGAGGACGGTAGTGCGGTATTCCTCGACGAAGCCCAGGACACGTCGCCTGTTCTGCAAGCGGTCCTCGCTGACCAGCACCACCTGCAGATCGTGTATGTCGGGGACTCCGCGCAAGCGATCTACTGCCAGCCCGTCGGCACGATGGTTACCGTCCCCAAGGCTCGCCCCGCCGTCGACGCCGAGCGCGCCTGCGCCTTCGAAGGCTGTGGACGCGCACGCGACCATCGCGACAGTGGGCTCTGCCACCTGCATGAGAAGCAGCGCCGATTGGGAGCCGTGCTGACCGCGATCACCTCGCAGCACCGCACGGCGGAAACCGTCGAGGTGCCGATCGAGTCGCTGCAGGTCGGCGACCGCGTGAGCACGTACAGCAACGGCACCGTCTACATGAACGGCCGAGAGATCGTCGCCAGCACTCGATTCCGCTACGACGGGCAGCTGGTGAACGTCGCCACGCCCTCGGGCCTGTCGAGCGCCTACACCAACAAGCATCACTGCGTGGTGCGGTTCTGGCCTAACACCGACCAGCAGGTCGTCTACATGATGCAGCGGGGCGATCAGTTCCGCATCGGCCGCGTCCCAATGTTTTACCGCGCACAGTCCGGCAACTTCGGTCTCCGTCTGCGCGCCGCAGCCGAGAGTGCCGACGCCGCGTGGATACTATCGGTCCACGACACAGCTGAGGACGCGCTGCTGCACGAGGCACTGGCGCAGCACGAGTACAACATCCCCGGCGTCTGCTTCAATGACCACGATCACAGGATAGACGTCGACGTCTTTTGGTCGAAAATCGGTAACAACCGCGACCGTGCGATCGATTGTCTGACAGCCTACGGTCGCCTGGTCGAATTTCCGCTCGTGCGTTCGGGTGAGCGAATCGGATCGAAGTCGCCGTTCGTCACTGCCGCAGCCAACCTTCTCGACGGCATGATGGTCCTCCCGTTCTCCAACCGCGCCCAATGGCAGGGGAAGCGGGGCTTCGTCGCGCCACGTGACCGATGGGAGCCTGTAACCGTCACCCGCGAGCACTACCAGGCGACATAATCTCTGTTGAGGTCGAGGAGCATCACACCTACTTCGCTGACGGCATTCTGACGCACAACTCGTTCGCCGGGGCTGTGAACGCGATGTCGAACGTAGGCTCGGATTCCTTGGAGGGTCGCCTGACTCAGTCATGGAGATTCGGACCCGACGTCGCGGACGCCGCGAACAATCTGTTGGCAGAACTCGGCGACGACATGAGGTTGACGGGCAATCCGAGCATCGAGTCCGTGGTGACCGGTTCACACCCGGCCGACGTCGTTCTCACCCGCACCAACGGAGTGGCACTCGAGCATGTGATCGCCGCGCAGACCGCAGGCCGCAAAGTACACCTGATGGGCGACCAGCAGTACGCGGTGAAGTTCTGCGAAGCCGCACAGAAGTTGATGAATGGTGACCGAGCGGGTCACGAGGACCTGGCTGTGTTCCCCTCCTGGTCGGCGGTGCAGGAATTTGCGGAGGACGCACCCGGGGCGTCCGATTGGAAGACACTGGTGGATTTGATCGATTCCAACGGTGTCGACGCCATCCTCGACGCCCTCGGGAGCCTCGTCGACGAACAGCAGGCCCAGCACATTGATCCTCCGGGCTTGAACGGATCCAACCGAGGTGCACACACCCGCACCGGGATCTTCCGCGGCGGCGGTAGCGCTTGTTCCAACGCCATCCGGACTGTCGCCCGCCCGACCTGGTGCCGGCGAGCGAGTTCTCGAATCGATAACCCTGGTAGTCGGCGCCGGTGGT
The DNA here is from genome assembly GCA_038256175.1 of Mycobacteriales bacterium. GTDB lineage: Bacteria > Actinomycetota > Actinomycetes > Mycobacteriales > Mycobacteriaceae > Antrihabitans. Next base: position 7,189 of record JBBSKP010000069.1, on the reverse strand, counting down.
GAGCATGTGCCGATATTATCGGCAATTGAAAAACCTTGGGGGACAGGGCACTTCAGCACGTCACCATGTTGGCTGTCGATCTGCCGGGCAGCAGACACTTCTTTTTGGTAGCACCCTCTCGGTGCACCCCGGCCCGCTTTTCTTCTCAAAGCCGCCTACACAGCGTGGCGGCAGTGCCGCGCGACGAGCAGCTGGCCGGGGCGATCGGGGTCGATGTGGGGAGCCAGGTGACGGCGAGATCGGCGCGTTGATGTGTGGCCTCGGCGTCCACGGACGTGACGTCGGCACTCCCTGTGCCGGTGTCCCCGGCACAGGGAGTGCCGGGGACGTAGATATGCAATCTGAGGTTGCATTTGCTGTGCAAATGTGATCACCAAAGATGTTGGTGTTCAAGTACTTCCACTCGATTAGCCGGTCGGATTCTGGTAGATTCGGTGCTGTCCAGAGTAGCAAAATTGTGGCCGGTTTGACCAGCTGGCCCGTTCATCCCGTGAAGGGGAGTTTCGAATGTCTGTTATCGATTCCGTCGAGATCATTGAGCAACTGGGACCGGGCCGTCGTGCGCTGCTGGCGCCCCCCGAGAATCTTCTTGGTAGCGCAGTCTGTTTGTCGAGTTTTGGTGACGAGACGTTGCCGGCACCCGTTGTGCCAGGATTCCCACCGGAGGGCGCGTGGGTCGAGGTGAGCGCCGAGAATGGCACCGCCGCACATGCGGGTTGGTTCTCGATCGATGCGCGCACTTCAACCGAAGAATTGGCTGATGTCACGGTGGTCTGGATCGGGGTTGACGGCCCACAGGGCAGCATCCTGAGCTGGACGGGCAAAGCCGCGCCGCAGCAGGTGATCCAGTTCGGGCAACCCTTTATTGCCCCGCCGCTCTGGTTCAGCGGGTACGCCCGCTCGTTGAAGGAACGCGCCACGATTGCCGAGCAACTCGAGTCCGCTCAAAAGATCACAGAACAGTTACGCGAGAAGCTAGAACGTGAGCGCGATGACCGTAGTCGGTGGCTCGATTCTCTGGTCGAAGACGCATGTGAGTGGGCGGACAACAACAGCCTCTGCAGCGAGTTCGAAAATTTTATGGATGCGCACAATCTGCCCGGTCGTGAACGAGACCATGAAGTAGAGGTCACCGTTACGGCAAGTGTTACTGTCACAGTTTCAGCGCGCAGCGCGGATGCTGCGCGAGAAACGTTGGATACCAGCGATGTTCGGGAGAGTATCTCGAATAATCTCAGTTACATCGATTTCGATTGGGATCTCGCTGACTGACTCTGTGACTTAAGGGTGGGGACGCGAGGAAAGCGGCGCGGCGCGCCACGGGTCCCCACCCGACCTGAAAGTCTGACGGGAGTGCCGGCGAAGGGCGCGCAGCGCCGGTTTTGTGTTCGGTCATCTGCCCGCCTTGGCGGGCAGTTTCTTCTGGGGTCTGGGCGCAGCCCAGACCGGAGGCTCAGACGTATCGCTCTGGAACAGAGCCGACAATCCAGCAAGTGCGGCAAAGGGTTTGCGGTCGTGACCCTATTACGGTGCGTGCGTTGTTCTCGTCTTCATTTTCGCTTCTGTACTCGTGAGCGGCAGAATTTCACCATCTCTACCGTTGTCCCCGGCACTGGGTGAGTCGGCGACAACGGCTCAAATGTCGTTGTTACGGATTATTGTTGGCGCTGTCCGGTTGTAAAGGGCCCGACTGGTCGTCGGGCCGGTGTGATATCGAGGGTGTCGTGTGTGAGAGCCACTCCGTTTGTGCTGCATGGCCATCCGATTCCGAATGTGTCGATGGATGCATGGCCGCGCGAGCCCGGTGAATACGGTGCGTCGGTGGCTGGACGGTTACGAAATGCGGCTATCAGTCGACCAGGTGCGGGTTTTCGATGCGGACTTCTATGGGGAGTGATGGAGTGGGCGCTGGCTAGTGCCAGTCGATGTTGATGGAGCTGATGGATTCGAAGTGGAAGCCTTCGGTGTTGTCGAAGGATTCGAAGTTGGCGAAGTTGACCGATGCGTGGCGTTCGACGATGGCGATTGCTGCCGCGTGGTCACCGCGAGCTACCGCTGCGGCGAGGTCCCGAGAATCGCGCGCGTCCATGGGGGCGCCGACGCCGTCGAAGTCGAAAGTTTTGTTGGTGCGGTAGTCGTAGCCGGCTTCGCCGCCGCTGCGGGCCATGACGTCACCGACAACGACAACCGATGCGCGTTTGGGTTTGCCGTCGGGGGTGACCATGCCGCCGCGGGACAGGATGTCGGTGGCGCGTAGGTCGGCGAGGTCGCGGCGAGCGGGTCCGCGTAGTTCCTTGGTTTTGCCTGTTTGGTAGCGCGACACTGTCGAGGGGTCGGCGCCGATCGCATCGGCGACTTTGAGGACGCCGCCTTGCCTGTGGACGAGCCCGCGTCGTTGGGCGAGTTCGGCTACCTGGGGGTGGGGGATTCGGTTGTTGTGAATCCAGCGGCGGAGCGTGCGATCAGAGGGCGGGGTTCGGCCAGCGTCTGCGGCGGCCCTTCGTAGGCCGGCGATCCCGATTTGGGAGCGCAGGTCGCGCACGCTGGCTTCACGTTCGAGTTCGGCTGCGCCGCTGCCAGGTCGGGCGACGGCCTGCGCCCAGCCCGATACGGCGGTTTCGCCGACCCGCACTTGGTAGCCGTCGACGACGGCAACGGCGTCGGCTGCTTGGGTGGTCCGGGCGCGTGGCCGGTGTTGACGCGCCATCGCTATCGGCCTGCTTTGAAGGTCGCTGCGATCGCGTCGCGTACTTGCGTCGTTGTGGTTGCGGCAAGAAGATCCAGGAGCGCCTCGTCGGTCAAGGGTGCTGTCTTTTCGATGACCATTTTGCCGAGGTAGGGGGAGTCGTCGTCGATGTTTTCGTCTTCGGCGATGGCGTAGGTCCAGGAGTCGGTGACTCCGCGTAGCGGCCACCGGTCGTACTTCGCTGCGATACGCATTGCGGCGCGTCGGCCGCGCCACCTGGCGTGTGCGTGGATGGCGGCACGCCACACCGGTTGGTGGTGGTGCGCGGTCCATTTGCTGGCCCACATGGCGGGGTTGAGCATGCGCCCGATGTAGCCCTTGTAGCAGTTGCCGACGAATTCCTTCATGGCCCGATCGTCGGTGTCGACTGCGACCTTGCGTGCCGTGCGTAGGACTTCGGCCCATTTGTCGAGCACCCGGGCTTGGTGGGGGTAGATCCACGCTTCGGAGAGTGCGAGGTCGTCGAGATCGAGGCCGGCTCCTCCGTCTGCGACGGGGGAGCGGAGTCCGTCGAGGCTGACCGCGGTGACCCAGGTCTGCACCGAGGTAGCGGGCTCCATATGTGGGTGTGGAAGCGGTAGGAGCTGCGGCAAGTTCAGGCTGTCGCCAGGGGGCAGGGTGACGCGGTAGAGGCCGAACGGGGTTGTCTTGGCGCTGCGGATCAGGTCTTCGGCTTCGAATCCGTTGACCTGGCGTGGTGTGCCGTAACCGAAGTCGAGCATTCCTGCGGAGCTGAGGTAGGACGCTCGTTGGTCGATCGTGACGAGGGTCTGTGCGGTGTCGAGATCGTCTTCGCGTGGCAATCGGGTGAACAGCACGACCGGTTCGAGTTCGCCGGCCAGCATGCCGTCCAGCGGCGGCAACGGGCCTGGGGTGTCCACGACGGTGCCCTTCTTCGCTTTCTTGCGTTCACGGCGGATCGCGTCGAGGACGGCTGCACCGGTCCGGGCGGCGGTGGCGCTGGGGAGGACGCCGAGATGGGTGACCGACCATGCCAACCGGCGGCCGAGCTCGCGCGCAGCGTCGAGGTCTTCTTCGGGTAGTTCGGTGCTTCTGGTGGGGTCCTCGGATTCGGTGCCGAGGACGCCGAGGTGGTCGCCGCTGGTGTCGAGTGTCCAGGCGTAGGGCTCCAAGATGATGTCGAGCATCGTGTCTGTCTTACCGACGGTGTTGGACAGGTTGATCAGGTGCCCTGGGCGTTCGCTGCGGAGCTTCCATCCGGCCGCGAAGAGGGGCTCGAGTGTGGCGTTGATGGCGTCGGCGAGTTCGTTGCAGGCGCGTTCACGCAGGGTGGTGCGGTCGGCGTCGTCTTCGCTTCCGGGGTCGATCACCCACCCTAGGAGTTCGCACGCGGCCAGTCCGACGATCCAGAGCTGGGGGGATGCGCCTTTCGGTGCCACGCTCGCCCAGTCGATGAGTTTGGCGAGCTTGTCGACCGAATCGACTGGGCCGGTACGCTTTTGGCCCGAGGGCGTGTAGGAGCCGTCGGCGGTGATCACGAGAGCGTGCGGGTCTGCGGCAATGCTGGCCGGGGGCAGCGACGGCGCCGTGGCGCCGTCCGCTGCGGCCGGCTGATGCTGCACTGGCTGCGTCATCGCGCCGCCTCCTCATCAATTGCGAACGTGAACACGTCGTACGTATCGGGTCGACTACCGGGGGATCGCGAGGGCTTTGATGGCCCGTTCGATCGTCGACCGCCGTGTTTCTCCAGTGGCTGCCATGACTTTGACCAAGTGGTCTTCGGTCTCGAGGTCGAACAGGCTCGAGATAGCGCGTTCGATTGCGGCGCGTTTGGTTTCCCTGGTTTCGTCGATGATGTCGAGCAGATGTTCCTCGACGCTCACGGCGATGTTTCCGCCGAGCTGGACAGTGGCTTCTTTGCGTGAGCGCGGCGCGGGAACCGTTTGCGTTACGGCTTGAATGGCCACAGGTTTACGACGATCGCTCATGTCTAGTGCCCTTCGATGGTTCGACATGCCTAGTCGAGGCATGTCGGGCCGTATCAGCGTATCTAAGTATGTACGTATCTAGACTCCGAACCAGTCAACGCGCATGGTACGAGCTTCAACCCACCGGCTCCCGCCCGCACCTGTGCATCGGCACCGACGCCACACACACCCCCCGATGGCTCTCAGAAGCTGCACAAGCGGCGTTCGGCGATGTCGGGACGATCGGGGAGAACACGCCATATTCGGGCTGCTACGTGCCTCTGGACCGCTACGGCACTGACCCGAGAGTCAGCGCAGTCATGCTCGAAATACGCCGTGACCGCTACCTCTACGACCACGGCGCTGTGCTCCCCGATGCAGCCGAAGCTCTCGGCGCGATGCTCGGCCGCTTCACCGACGCCGCCGAACGCGGCTGCCGCTGATGTGCCAGACCGGCGGGCCACGATGCACACCGCACGTCAGGGCGCAGCTCGCAGCCGCGATCGCAAAACGCGATCGCCACCGCGACACGCTCGAGACCCACCCCAACAGCCGCCGCCGTCAAGACCGCGCAGCACATGCCGAAGCGAAAGTGGCTGCGCTACAAGCCGAATACGACTCCACCCCAGGCGGGCAACACGATCTCGCCGAAGCTCGCCACAACGAAACCGACCCGATCCGACGACACGCCCTCGACGAGCGCCGCGACGCCGGGCGGTTGATGCGCGCACAAATCCTGGCGCGCAAGGCAGACAATGCAAAGAGAAACGAGAAGGGCGACGACGATGACCACCAGCAGTCCGAACGGAGATCGGGAACCACTGACCCAGGAACAGCGGGAACTGTTCTGGCGCCAGTGGGGATGGAGCCCGGATCTGCCGCAGGACCAACGCAAGGCGATCGAGCGGGAGTGGACGGACACGGCCATCGAACTGGCCGAGTTCCACGGCTTCTGATCGCTGACCGCGACGTCACGCCGATCGCAGTTCATCAACCACCGGGCGACGTCGCGGCCAGGCTGCGCTCCGAAGGCAAAAGCGCCCCACCGATGTACGAACTCGATTCCGGTGACGCCTCGATCTTCCGCAGCCAGATCGACACTCTCAAACAGAACAACCGATTCGCCGCCGCTGTCTACGTCTACGACGAAGAGGAGTACTCCCGCATGCGGATGCTCGTCACCGACGACGGAAAATCCGGGCTCGCGCTCAAAGGCGACGACATCGTGTCGGTGTTCGCTCACCGCGACACCGCCCACCCTCACGCGGTCAACTCGATGCTGGCGACCGCAGTAGCCGCAGGCGGACGGCGCCTGGACTGCTTCGACACCGTCCTGCCGGCCATCTATGCGCGGTCGGGATTCGTGCCCGTCGCGCGGCTGCGGTGGAACGACGAGTACGCACCCGATGGTTGGGACCGGGAGCTGTACAGCCAGTACAACCACGGACGCCCGGACGTGGTCTACATGGCTTACGACCCGAATGCGATCGGATCGCAATACCGCAGGGGGACAGGCGCATACGTCGAGACGCCCGACGATGGGGAACGGGCAAGTAGGGGCTATCTCCCTCAGGGGTGACTTCTGTATTTCTGTATTTCTGTGACCTGAGAACTTGGGTCGTTCCTACACTTGGGTGCCGTGATTGGTCATGGAAGCTGCTCCCATGCGCTAGGGGGACCGAGCGTTACAGTTCCAGCCGAATCAACCGAGTGAACGGTCCACGATCGGGATCCGTTTTCCCATCGCGCGGCCTTTGCCCTAATCCGTATTTTTCGCATAATGGTTGGTCCAATTGCATCCCAATCGTCGGGGATGGGCTGACTGGATCGAAGCCACGGTGGCGCGGGATCGTTCTCTGCGTACCACAGACGCAATTCATCGGCCTTCGACTTGTACTCGTCGAACTGCAATTTCAGCATGACCTCATTAAGAAACCAACTGTGGAACGTTCGACGAGTACGTCGATATCACTGCCGTGATATCGACCCATTCACCTTGAGATTGAAGAAATCTATTCCCCGCAGAACCCCATCCATCCCACTTGAGAAGTGTATCCCTGGCGAGAGGCAACGTCTTTTCGATTGTGAAGGGCTGATCGTGGCCCCAGCTCATCCGCATTTGAGCCGATGGCATGGGCAGCTCGTAATGAACGGCGTAGTCGCGAAGCTTCAGTAGAAATGCTGCGTCATCACTTCCGAGGAATTGTTTCCGTTTGTCGGAATACTCGCCGCTTTCGAAATCTGCAAGACTTGGCGATTTCGACTTATTGCCGCACGCAGCACACACGGTGGTCTGCGGTTCATCCGTTGGCCATATCCGGCGGAGAACCACACGCTGAGCATCCCGAAGCGTGCCGACGGCGGCGAGTAAATTGGCTCTTCCCGGTAGCGCGTGAAGGCGCCGGGGGTTCTGCAGTGAGTGTGTTCATGCCAACGTCCGTGCGGCACTGCCCAGCAGAATACGGGCACGGTATTGGTCCTCGTTCCGGAACCCTCGCCCGGTGCGTTTGATGTT
>JBBSKP010000068.1:0-22220 GCA_038256175.1 Mycobacteriales bacterium | reverse complement strand
GTGCACATCCAATCCGACACTCGTACGCTGATACATCACTGGGGCCTCCACATCTTGTGGCTCTACCGGCCAGGACCTACTCCTACCGGCAACCCACGGTTACATGTGTCGAGGCCCCAGCCCAGACCCTCATACCGTCTAGTGCGGGGACGGTGGCGTGGCGGTTATCGAGGATGTTCGGCCCCTCGGGACCGGATTGGAGCGCTCGTATGAGGCGTACGTACACGGCCGGTTGAAGTTTCGCGTCAACCAGATCGTGTACGTTGCGTTCTCGCTCGACGAGACCGTGATGGGGTTCGCGTTTCCGAAGGACGAGCGCGCGGCGCTTGTCGCGAGCGAGCCACACAAGTTCCAACTGCCTCCGGTATCGGAACTTCGATTCAACTGGGTCGAAGCGAAGCTCGCGGCACTTGACCCGACCGAGGCTCGCGAACTCGTCGTCGATGCGTGGCGGACGGTGACACCGAAGAAGCTTTCGCGCGAGTACGACGTGGACCATCCCAACGGCCCAGGATGACCGCCCCGCGCGTGTCTTGACACAGCGTTGATCACGGCGTTTGACTAAGTGGAAGCTTGTGCAGCTCGCCCGGTGGTGTTCTGGGAGGTTGACGTTATGCGCGGCATAGGGATATCAGGTCCGGGGCATCAACGTGGAGCAATCCCCCACCGCAAAACCATCTCGGCACTGGCACTGGTTGCAGTCTGCCTACTCCCCCTGGCAGCCAACCAGACAGCGAGCGCCGATCCAGCGGCAAACACCGGGTTCGCGATCCCCTTCTCCGGGGCCGCTGGCTTTGAGCGCTCGGCACCGACGCTCATGACCAGTCCGGGTCAGCTCAACCAGCCACTGGGCCAGCAAGCGGCGGACGAGATCGCTGGCCGGATTGGGCTCACCAGGGCCGACGCGTTGTCCGAGCAGCAGTACAACGACCTCATATCCGGCGGCGGAGTCGGCGGCGACCGCAAAGCCGCCGAGGTGATCGATGCATGCGCCTGGATCCTCACCAACACGAACGGCCGTCCCCTCTACTCCAACATCGATGGCCGCCGCACACCGTCCGTAGTGGCGAGCTACGGGCTCTACGTGAATCCCGATGGGCTGCTCCAGAGTCCGGCCAACTCGACCGCGCCGACACGGCAGGTCAACTCGTTGATCGCTCCAGGCGGATTCGTCGGCACGTGGTTGCGGAGCAACGGTGCGACACGAACCCTGATAGCGCTCTATCGCTCGGCATACACGGTTGAAGCTGTCTTTGGCTTTGCAGCGCAACAGATGTCGGGCGAAGCCCAGTTGGTGACCAACACCAAGGGAGGTGTGACGTCGACGGTAGGCATGTCGATGGCGCCGCCGCTCTGGATAGTGAACTTCGCCCTGCTCTACGTACTGAAGCCCTCCGTGGCGGCCGAGATGCCCGCCTACTGGGCTCCCATTCCGGGGCCGGTTGCCGACGCGGTGAAGGCGAGCCCCACAGGCCAGGTTCCGTTCAAGGACTTTGCGTCCTACTTCCGGTGATTCCGTACGTCACTGGTTTTCCAGCGAGTTTGTTCGCTCGCTCATCGATCGGCCGAGCGCAGCGACCTCCGCATCCATTTGCGGAATGAGTTCGGGTACGGATTTCAGCGTGGTGGACTCGCCGATTCGTGTCGACATCAGCGGCTTCAGCCACCGCATCAGGCCCACCCAGCCGGGGCAGTTGACCTGACGCTTGCGCCCTTCGATCCCGTTGAGGAATGCCTCGCCACACTTCTCGACCGAGGTGGTCTTACTCAGCGGGCCGGGCAAATTGTTGACCATTTCGCGGAACGACGCCAGATCGGCCTTGCTCTCGCGCACGAGTGGCGTGTCGATCCACATCATGTGCGCGGAGCCGACGTCGACGCCCAGGTGCGCGACTTCCAGTCGCAACACATTGGCGAAGTGCTCGACGCCCGCCTTCGACAGGGAGTACGACAAGGCGCCGGCAGCATATGCGGCGGCGGAGGACACGACCAAGACGTAGCCGCGTCGCTCGACGATTGACGGTAGCGCCGCCTTCACGGTGTAGAAGACTCCCAGCGCATTGACATCGAGGGTGGTCTTGAACGCGGCGGGGTCCATGTTCAGCACCGAGCCGTATACAGCGATTCCGGCGTTGGCCACGACTGTCAGCACCCGGTCCTCACCGAGTCGAGTTGCCACGTCTTTGAGGAGCATCTCGTCCAGATCGGTCAGCACGAGCTTGGCGCCCTTGTCGTGCAGGCGGCGGGCCACCTCGGCGCCGATGCCGTTCGCGCCGCCGGTGATCAGGACGACTTTTCCGTTCACAGAGCTCATGGCCGGAACCTACTCCGCCGTCAGAGTGGGCGTGACCGATTTGCTCCTGGCGGCCGAGCCAGATTCTCTTTATGTTTCCGCAGATTCGTGATCCAGAAGTCGGGCTCCTCGCAGTGCCGCCACAATGTCGTCTGCGGGGGCGATGTCGCTGGCTCGGCGGGCGCGGAAGTCCCAGATCACTTGCGCCCCTCCGCGAGTGGCGACGAATGCGCCACCGAGTTGTGCGTTGTCGCCGGTCCGTTGGTACGGAAAGACCCCGTTCCGTACAAGACCGACCAAGGGTGTGAGGTTTGCAGGGCCGTGTGCCGCGCCCCATCCTCGGGTCAGTCCCATGGTGCGATACAGCGTCTGGTCGGCGGTGGTCAGGATCGGGAACCTGGTACCGGCGCGCTTGCGGAAAGTGAACGCCTGAATCGGGGTTCCCAGTCCGATCAGCACAACGTAGGCGCCGGCTGCGGTGATGTCGTCGAACCTAGCGCTGAGGTCGATGGCCTGTTTGAGTGCGAACGCGCTGCCGAATTGACGAAGGAACACCAACGCTACGGGACCCTCCTGCCAGAAGTCCTGGATCTCGTGGCAGTGGTGTCGGTCATCGAGGAGTCGTTCGGCGGCGAGCACATCGACTCTGCTCATTTCTTCGTCACCTGCAGTTCTGGCGTGTGTGCCGGTTCGGCGGTCGCAGCTCGATCGACCGTGTGCTGCAAGGTGCCGCCCTTGCCTTGCTGCAGCGTGAGACCGGGGTTGTGGGTGAACGGAACCTTTCCGGTTTCCTCCGTGTGGCGGAGGGCATTGTGCGCGTACCCCCACATCTCGTAGCCGACGAAGGGCACGATCAAGTGGTCGATGATCGGGTGGTTGACGACTTTGGCGACCTGCTTGATGACGGCAGCGGAAAGTCTGGTGCGCAGCGGTATGTTCGCCAGCCCTCCGATCTCACGGACATATGGACTCATCAGCGGAACCGACGCCCAAAATAGAATGCGTACAAACGGATTGATCGCACCAAGCGGCCACACCGGTGTCCAGGGTGGCGAAGTGAGGAAGTCAAGAATTTCCTGAGCCGGGCGGGTGAACGCCATGACGTTCTGCTCGGCATTCGCCACCCAGGCGTCCACCGCTTCGGGCGTCAGCGGCAGTTCCCCGGTGGGGATTCCGAGCAACTCGGCGACTATGTGCTGTTCTGCGTAGAACTGCCGCTCGTCTTCCACGGTTGCGTTCGGATCGCCGTATGCCTTGTAGGCGCGCCACAGCAGCTGCCATCCGGCGATATAGGTGAACTTCAATGCTTCGACATGGTTGGCGCGGAACTCTTCACCCGAACCGGGGATCTCCCCGTTGACGTGCGAATGCTTGCGGAACAGGTCTCGACCGACCTTGTCTGCGGATGCGCTGTCACCGAATACTGCGCCGGCGAAGAACAACAGGCTCCGCCGGGTCCGGCCGAGCGTGTCGTAGTAGTAGGCGGTGTGCTGCCCCACTCCATACGCGCCGACCGGATCGAGCATGGCCATGAACAGCCCGGACATCGCGCCCATCCCGGCCACGAGCACGTTCTCGTAGACCTTCCAGCTGATCGAGTCCGGACCGAAGTACCCGTTGTCGATCCGCGAAGCCTCGGCTATCGCGAGCGCCTTCTCGCCGTTCTTGCCGTGCAGCTTGAGCAGGAAGTCGTACTTCCGGTCGACCGCCAGACGCTCCTGGGGTGTCTTGCTGAGCATTTCGCTGACGAAACTCACGAGACCTACTTTCGCAAAAATGATATAGCAATCTGTATTGCGACGTTATATGAGTGGCGTCCTCATGGCAAGGTCGCAGCAGGATGGGTGTGCCAGCTAGCGTTGACGCGCAGAAGTGGTGGAGCGCAGACCGCACGAGCGCGAGGAGGAGTAGCCCGATGCCAAAGGCGTTGACGCGTGAAGAGTTGCAAGCGCAGACCCGTGCGCTGATCGTCTCGGCAGCGGAACGGGTATTCCTGGCGCGTGGCTACAACGCGACGACGATCGCGCAGATCGCCGAGGAGGCCGGGCGCACGCACGGGTCGATCTATGGAAACTTCGCCGGCAAAGAGGATCTGTGTCTTGACGTGTTGCGCACCCATTTCCAACACGTCCTCGAAGGCCTGTCGACCGCAGTCGTGACCTCGGACGGGGCGGATGCCAAAAGATCGGCTACGCAACAACAGTGGGAGAAGCTGCTCGAGGAACCGGCCTGGATCAGGCTCGCCGCCGACTTCACGCTCGCCACCCGCAGCGACCCGGTCCAAGAACAATCCAACCGTGACACCGTCGACGGGTTCATGGCGGGAATACGAATCTTGATCGTTGCCCAGGCGGGCGCTCTGGGAGTGCAGACGGTCGACCCGGAACTGCTCGAGCGGGCCGCCGCGGCGCTACTGGCGACGGGCCTCGGGCTCGCGGTCGGGTACGCGCTCGGCGCGACAACACGCGAACTCGCTGTCGTATCGTTCCTCGACAGCGTCGAGCTGTGGTTCCGCCGAATGGACATCCACGAGTAACCGTTGCATAAGTTACTCCCCCGACGCATTTCGACGACTACGACTTGGAAAATCGCTCACTACTCCAGAATAGGCCGAGCGACCACTCCGGTTTGAGCCGCTGCGGTTCGGCGGTGGGTCCCCGGCCGATCGCAAGAATCATCGATGGATCCCGACGCCGAAGTTGATCACGGTCTAGATTTCGAAATGTCCGATCCCCCGGCAAACCCGGAGCGCACCATGACCCAAGATGTGCAGGTCGCGGCCCCTGCGCGGCCAGGCCGTCGGCCGCGGATGCGCCTGCGGCCGGTCGATCGAGGCCGCCGGTGCCGGGCGAGCACTCCGCAAGAACGCGAAGCCCGCACAAATCGCCGACACAATGCGAGAGTTGCTGTTGGACAGCGACTGTCGACAGTCCGCGGCCCGGCTGGGTCGCGAAATTCGTGAAGCTCATGGCGCCAGAACGGGGCCGACTTCACCGAAAGGTTCTGCCGGCCACGCCCCCGGTCTTCATACCATCGGACTACACAGATCCCGCCCACAACGCGTCTTCTCCCGCACGCAGGTCGAGGACTTCGCAACCTGTCGAAGTCACGGCGACGATATGTTCCCAGTACGCCGCCGGTGCACCGTCCGCCGTGACCAGACTGGCTACATCGTTGGTCAGAAATCGTAGCTCACCTGACCCTGTCGTCAGGTAGATCTCGATGCTGAAGGTCATGCCATCCTGCACCACACGCCCTTCGTTCAGCCCACAGACCTTCCACGGGATAAACCAGCCGTCGTTGTGCTCGCGACCGATGCTATGCCCCACCGCCGGAAAAGTGTGGATGATCTTGCATCCGTGGCTTTCGGCGAAAGTTGTTGCAGCGTGGCCGAGTTCATTGAGAGTGACGCCGGGTCGGACCAACCCGATGACGTGCCACATCACTTGCAGACTCGCCGCGTACAGCCCAGTGATCACTGGGGACCCGTCGTTTCCGACGATCCACCGCCTGGCCGTATCGCACGACCAACCGTCCTTGCGCGCGCTGATGTCCATCCCGAACAGATCGCCTGTTCGGAGTGCCCGCTCGTCGGCGGGCGCATTGGCAACGACATCGTTGAGCGCATAGCTCGCAGATATGTTGTCCGCGTGCGCCATTCCGGTGCCGGAAGCTTTCACGGCAAGCCTGACGATCTCCGCGCCATGTTTGCGGACGATAAGATCGAGGGTAAGTTCGTCGATCTCGCGGATCGTGATTCCGGGCACGATATGCGCGGTGATCTCGTCGAGGACCTGTGCGCCGATCGCTCCCGCGGCTTTCATCTTGGCGATATCGTCCGCCGATTTGATCGTCATCTGCTGCCAGCGCTCGCCCTCGAACAACTTTTGTATGTTCGCGGTCGCTTCGTCGCTCATGTAGGGGATGCCGAAACGGCTCATCGTCGAGTCACCCATTACAGCTCCAATCTCCGGCCGGATTGATTCAATGATGAACTGTTTCCGGTCGTCAGGGTGCCGAATTGGAGGAGGCGAAGCGCCGCAGCAGAGGGCGTCAACGCGGAAACGGAGCCACAGCGCCCCAAAAGCAATGGAGCCAACTCTCACCGACCTTAACTCGGTCGCGAGTTAGTCAATTTGTACGCATTGAGGCGTATTTTGCGTACAAACGACTAACTCGACGGGTTCTGCCGCCAGCGCTGTCGCGGTTCGCATGGCAGTCGCCGAAGCCTAGGGTGAGTCGGCGTGAATGTGGGGGCTGCCGCCGTGGATCTCGATCCGTTGGCCGCTGATCTGGTGCGCGGCGGTGGACACCAGAAATGACACGAGATCGGCGACATCCTCCGGGCGAGTAACCCTCCCGAATGGCATACCGCTATCGAGGCTCGCAGCGTCGGCCGCGCCGGTCAGAGCATGTGCCAACCTATCCCCCATCTCCGTTGCCACCAGTCCCGGCGCGACGATGTTCACTCGCGTCCCGAACGCCATTTCCTCGAGGCTGAGAGTCTTCCCCAGCGCTTCCAGGGCTGCTTTTCCCATCATGTACGGGGCGCCACCCGGTGACGGATTGCTCGCTGCGACACTGGAAAGCAGCACGATGTTTCCCGCTGCACTCGTTCTGATTATCGGCGCGAAGCCCGCACAGAGGTAGAAGGCTCCGAGCCCATGGACCGCCATCACCCGCTGAATCTCCGACGGTTCGGTATCGGCGACAAATCGGCCTCGGCTGGCTATTCCGGCGTTGTGCACCAACGCATCGACGTGCCCGAACTCTTCGACAACGTTGTCGACGAGCGTTTCGCAATCAGCGTGATCGGCGGCGTCCGACTGATACATGACGCACCGTCGCCCGAGGCTTTCGATTTCCTTCATAGTGGCCGCTGCAGCGGCGTCGTCGCGGCGAAATGTTCCGGCGATGTCGTAACCATCGGTTGCCAGGCGAAGCGCGATCGCCCGTCCAATACCTCGACCGGCCCCGCTCACGACAGCTACTCGATTCCTGTCAGCCACGTTCCTTGCACTCCTGAGGTCGATGTGAATGGTCAGTGTTCCACCACTATGTGTACATACCGCGTCGCGCGAATGGTTGACCCACTAACGCATCAGTCATGTAATTTCCCTTCGTTCGCAGTGCCCGTGCATCGGCATGACCTCGGCCGGAATGGTCGTGCGACGGATCATGATCATTTGTTCTGTCGGAAACGGACATTCGGGCTAGGGTCGCTTTACTGTTGCCGGACCGATTGCCAGCGGGAGACGCCATGGGACACAGGACTCGAACAGCGGCAATAGTCGCAGCCGCAGGATTGTTGATCGTCGCAGGCTGTTCGTCGTCGGACACCACAGCATCCGATGTGCCCAGCTATGCCGCCAAAGTAAAACCTGTCGTCGAAAAGCTGATGAAGGACAACGCCATTCCGGGCGCGGTGGTGTTGATCAAGTCGCCGAAGGAGGGCGATTGGACCTCGACGTTCGGCACGCAGAAGGTCGGCGAGAATGTACCGATGTCGGTCGATGACCATTTCCGGATCGGCAGCAATACCAAGACCATGACGTCGACCGTCATTCTCCAGCTCGTGCAGGAAGGACGGCTCGGTCTCGACGACCCGATCGGTATGTACCGCCCCGGCGTCCCGAACGGCGACAAGATCACCATTGCCCAACTCTCCGAAATGCGTAGCGGGCTCTTCAGTTACACGTTCGACGAAGGGTTCGGCACCACGCTGGACAATGATCCGCAGAAGATCTGGACGCCGGACGAGCTGCTCGACATTGCGTTCTCACATCCAGTCGTATTTGCGCCGGGAGAAAAGTTCGAATACTCCAACACGAACATAATTTTGCTCGGACTTGTGATCGAGCAGATCACCGGTAAGCCAGCGGCACAGGCCTTCGAGGAGCGGATCTTCGGGCCACTCGGACTGAAGCAAACGTCTCTGCCGGCGGCGGCCGACTCATCGATTCCTGATCCGCATCCGCAGGGTTACTCGTTCGCCAGCGATCAGAACACTATGTCTGAAGCCGATCAGAAAGCGGCCGTGGCAGGCACGCTGAAACCGCAAGACCAGACGAATTGGAACCCGTCATGGGGATGGACCGCGGGCGCCGCGATCTCCACGGTCGGTGACATGTCCACCTACGTCAAAGCGCTCGTCGGCGGCGGACTTCTCGACGACAAGATGCAAAAGATGCGGCTCGACAGCATCCAACCCATCGATCCACACGCTGGATACGGCCTCGGCATCGCCCGGTTCGGACCGCACTTGATAGGCCACGACGGCCAGATTCCCGGATTTATGACCTTCATGGGATACGACCCGGAGACCGACCTTACGATCGTCATCGCGACAAACCTGGCGACCGTACCCTCGGGCGAAGGCTCAGCCCTAACCCTGTTGAAGGGAATTCTGCCGATATTCTATGGTCCGGCCACGTTGCCCGCTGATCCGGCCGGATCGCCAGCGCCTTCCGGCGCCGGCACGTCGGCACCAACGAGCACCGCAACCGAATCGGCAACGCCCACAGGCTAATCCTGCCGAATCAGGGAGTCACGTAGAACGTGCCGACGCTCGGCGTCACGAATACGTCCTCGAGGCCCCGCAGATGTGCGGTCGCGGTGACGACCACTTGGCCAGGGCCCGTCGCGACGGCGGCACGATCTGGAAGCCCATCGGTAATGATCCCGGACGCTCCGGTCGACAGATTGGTCCACTGAAACACATATCCGGACCCAATTGGGGTCGGATAGATCCGTCCGTGACCATGTTGCACCGCCGTGTTGTACACCGCCGCACCGCGGGTCACGGGCCAAGCGACGACGACGCCGGGAATCTGCAGCGTCGTCACACCATCGAACATTGCTGGCTCGGCACTCGCCGGCACCGCCAACCCGACCAATACGCTTACCGCAGCGACACCCGTCATGAATCCACGAACTACACGCACTGTTCGACTCCCCCACGTTTGCGAACTACCCGACGTGAATACCGATATCGGTGACCATTCGTTACAGAAAGCGATTCTCGGGCTTCAGAAACGCGTCACCGTCCATCCTGTTGGGCCGGTTCGATTCCGAGCGCAAGGTGGAGCTGGCGTGCCCACCAGAACAGCTGCGCGGTCGGGTCGGTCGCTGCAGCGCCGGTGAGGCCAGCGCTGCGGCGGAAGGCGCTGCCGTAGAGGGTGTCGGTTGCCATCGCTTGATGCAGGGCCGCGACCGTGATCCGTGTGTCGTCGATGGAACTCCCAGGCGGCCGAAGCCGATGGATGGCGTCGACGACCGGATTGAGCATGCCGCTCCCCCGATCGCGCCATCCGGCCTCGTGCAGCGCCACCGCAAGCTCGCCGTAGCCGCCCCGGTACACGGTGTTCAGCGATGTGACGAGCTCGAGCAGATCGGTGCCACCGTCGATCCACGCTGCGACGACGTCCTTGAGCGCGGCTCGAAGCTGCCGTCCACCATGCCGAAGCAGTTCGGCAAGCATCGTCTCCCGGTTGCCGAAGTGATGCGTGACGCCGGCGTCGGTCATACCGACCCGAGCGGCTACCGCGCGCACCTGGACTGCGGCGACACCACCCTCGGCGAGCATCGATGCTGCCGCGTCGAGGATCAATCGGCGAGCCTCGTCTGGGCTCCTTCGCGCTCGTGGGGCGGTCACGATCTGCATCATACCTTGACATGCCAAGGTATGACTCCATAATCTACCTTGATATCTCAAGGTAGGGAGCCTGATCATGTCGATGACGACCCTCACTCTGGACGACGTGACTCTGCGAGCGACTGTGACTGGGACGGGTCCCACGGTCTTGCTGCTACACGCCGGCGGCGAGAATCGCGGCGTCTGGACCCCAGTCGCGGACCAGATGGCCAAGTCCGGGTTGCGGACGGTGGCCTACGATTTGCGCGGTCATGGCGAAAGTTCGGGGCGGGCAACCACTCTGCGGGCGCTCGCTGCGGACATGATCGAGATGGTCGATCGGGAACCCGCGCCGATCGTGGTCGTGGGCGCCTCCCTCGGCGGGCTCACCGCCATCGCAGCACTCGCGGAATCTTCCGTCGCGTATCGCGTCGCCGGCCTCGTGCTCGTGGATGTCGTCCCAGATCCCGACCCGATACTGTCCCGGACCTGGCTCTATGAGCGCGGACTCCTCAACCACCACGCCGAGCTCATAGAGGACATCCTGGCGTCGAACTCCGCGCTTCTGGCGACAACAGCGGCGTTGGACGTGCCGATCCTGCTCGTGCGCAGTGGGCGAAGGTCTCCGCTCAGCGACGCCGACGCGGATCGACTATGCGCGGCCAACCACCGCGTCATCGTGACCCGCGTGCCTGGCGCCGGGCACCTTGTCGCCCGCGACGCACCGGCCGAGCTGTCGCGCATCCTGTCTGCACACGCCACCCAATGGCTCGCGACCGACGATGTCTTCTGCCGCGCGTTCGATCTGCAGCGGACACTCGGGGCCGAGCAGATCGATCACCCGGGCGGATCCCTGCACGCCCACCTTCGTCGGGTACACGCACTGTCCGTCGAATGGACCGCTGCACCACGCACACAGCTGGCCGCGATCTGCCACGCCACATACGGCACCGACGGGTTTCGGCATGCCTTGCTGTCGACGGCGGAACGGCAGCGCCTCCGCCACGTCATCGGACCAGACGCGGAGGCATTGGTTTACCTCTACGGCGCGTGCGACCGCGTGCGGACCTACCGCGAGCTGGGGCGGCACCCGTTGATCGTGATTGACCGATTCACCGGCAGGTCGAGGGCGATCCAAGGAACGGAACTGCGCGACTTCGCCGTGCTGACGATCGTCAACGAGCTCGACGTCGTACGCCACGCGCGATTGCCAGCATCGACTCGCACCGAGATCCGCGACCTTATCGCGGCGCTTGCGAATTACGCCCCGGAGGCGGCGGCGCGAGCTCTCGCCGACGAAGCGCTCATCTGAGCACCGTTCGGGCGGAGATCCGTGACCAGAACACCGTGCTCGTCGTGCAGACGCTGGGCGACGAGCGAGCGGTGGCACGCCTCCGGATCGCGCTCGACGCAGAAGAGTGCGGTCGTCGAGTCGCTCGGAAGCTCCGCCACGAGCGCGCCGAGGTCGACCGAATCGAGGATCTCACGGGTGTAGCGCTCGGTGTACTCGGGCGCCAGCGCGATGCGGTTGCGTTTGCCGACGCCCTGCCGGTCATCCTCGCGGTATTGGAGCTGGCGTAGCTCGGTCGTCGGCGCCAGATCCTTGACGTGCCGGTAGCCGATATCCGTTGCGCTCAGCGCACTTTGAAGCCGCGCCGAGTTCGCCCAGGAGTAGTCGGGACCCCGAACGCCGCGGCGCTGGCGGAGGTCGAGCAGCAACCCCACGCCCGCGCCGGTGAGCGCCTCGAGGAAGGTTCCGGCCGTGAAGCCGTAGACGCCGACGGTCACAATTCTGAGCATGGGTCGCCTTCCGCGACGGCGGTGCCCTCGAGCTCGACCATCAGGACGGGGATCGCCAGCCGGCTCACCCCGAGCATCGTGGTGGGCGGCGCCACCCCCGCGGCGCCCAATCGCGACGCGAGCACGCCGTAGTGCTGGAAAAGCAGATCGACGTCGGTGGTGTAGACGTTGAGCCGGACGAGGTTCGCGAGGGACATTCCGGCCCTGCCGAGCACAGCCTCCAGGTTGTCCAGGCTCAGCGCCAATTGGGCCGCCATGTCACCGGCATGCTGGGGGTTGCCGTCGCTGCTCATCGCGGTCTGCCCGGCGCAGTAGAGGGTCTGGGTGTGCCCGGAGACGATCTCTCCCTGGTTGTATCCCAGCTCTTTCGACCACGCCCACGGGTTGATCGCCATTCGTTCGATTGCCAGGTTTTGTGTCATGTTGGCCAGCCTCTCAGCCAATACACGACACCTTGTGTCGTGTATTGCTGGCATAATTTTCGAATGCGAGCTGACCGGTTGGTCTCACTGGTCTTGCTGCTGCGACAGCGCGGTCGGCTGTCCGCCAGCGCGTTGGCTCGCGAGCTCGAAGTCTCGACCCGCACCGTGCTGCGCGACATCGATGCGCTCTCTGCTGCCGGCGTCCCGGTATATGCCGAACGCGGCCGCGACGGGGGGTTCGAGTTGTTGCCCGGTTTCCGGACGGAGCTGACCGGCCTCAACCACGACGAGGCTCTTGCCTTGCTCGTCGCCGGATCGATTCGGGGCGCGAAGGCATTCGGCCTCGACTCGGCGCTCTCGTCGGCAATGCTCAAGGTTGTCGACGCCTTACCTGAAAACTATCGAGACACCGCAGCCGGAGTGGCCGAGCGATTGCTCATCGACCCGGAGACAGACCTTCTCTCGCGCCAGCTGGTCCCCAACGAGGTGCCGGATGCCGTCGCAGCCGAAGTTCGGCGTGCGGTCTTCGCCGGACACAAGCTGCGCATCCACTACGCGCCCGCGGCGAGGCGGAGCGAGGATCGCAGCGAGGAACGAGCGACCACGCAGCGCGCTGGAAACACCGTGGACCAGAACCCGAAGTGGCGCACGGTTGACCCGATCGGCTTGGTCACTGTTCGCGACCAGGCCTACTTGCTGGCCACGAGATCTGGCGCGGATCGCACCTACCGGCTGTCCCGAATCTTGGCCGCCGAGGAACTTCCCGAACCCGCACAGCGACCAGACCGGGTCGATCTGGACCGGGCCTGGCAGGAACGCAGCGTGCAGTTCCGGACCGGCGGCGACCAAGTCACCGTGCTGGTACGGGTGAACCCAGGGCGGCGGGAGGACCTGGTGGGCACCGCACTGGCCGTCCTCGCCGAGGAAACCGATGCAGACGGCTGGTTGCGCATCGAGGTGACCTTCCAAGATCCGAGACACGCCGAATGGGCGCTGTGGCAGCTCGCCACGAACGCGGAAACCCTTGCCCCGCAGTGGTTGCGCGCGTCCCTGCGCGACCGCGCCGCCGATTTCGTCACTTGCTACGAGCGTGGTCCCGAGAGGTAGTGGACGATTCACGTGAGACTGTTTCCCAGACAGATGGAGTGAGCGATGTCCCGCGATGGTGCGACTACGTTTCGACGATTCCGGCTGCCGCCTGACGACGTTGTTCGCACGCGCGACGATCACGCCATGACCGACCAGATCGCGATAGTCATCGATGCACCGGTGCAACGACTTTGGGAGTTGGTCACTGACATTGCCGGCATGGGTCGGTGGAGCTCGGAGAATCGGCGCGGGTACTGGCTGGGCGGTGCCGCAGGGCCGGAGGTAGGTGCGTGGTTCATCGGAGTCAATCGCATTGGCCCCGTCGTGTGGGCGACGCCGTGCGAGGTCACTGTTGCCGCACCACTCCAGCACTTCGAGTTTCGTGTCCACATCGTCGGGCCGCGTTGGGGCTATCGCCTCGAACCCCATCGCGATGGCACGCTGGTCACCGAGTACCGCGAATGGTCCTATACGTCCGCATTCAACCGCACGATGCGCTGGTCCGGACCAATCGGGCAGCTGCGGGACAACCATGCGCTTCACGGACTACCCGTCACTCTTCGCGCACTGAAAGCCCACGCCGAATCCGATCGTTGATCTAGCTCCAAAATTCATCGCTGTATGCGGGCAACGCCTCGACCATTACGTAGTCGTCGATCCTGTGAGCGTTGAAGCCGACAACGAACGCCGCAAAGTTGTTCAGTCAGCGCCCTTTTCTTGCCATCCACTGCGCCGCTACCGAATTGGTGTGCGAGGGCCCGCTCCGCTGCTGCGGTCGCATGGTCGAGATTGCCTCGGGCTTCGATCTCGTCGCGCAGCGGGGTGCCGTGGCAATAGGCGATGGCCGGCACGTGGGGCGAGTCCGCTCGACTGCGTGCGGTGACCGTACTGACCTGTGGCCGGGTGCTGAAACCAGCTAGAGCCAGATCCAGGGTGATGACTGAGGGGTCGTGATAGCCGTGTGGTGTGCGCGCCAGAAAGCGCGGCGGATCCGCCGGAAAGACCGACTGCAGCGCAGTCGTCACCGTATCGGCGAACTCGTTCACAGCGATTCGGTCCCACGTGCTGAACACGAATTGTCCGCCCGGCCGCAGCACGCGGCGTGCCTCCGTGAACGCTATTACCTTGTCGGGGAGGAACATTGCACCGAATTGACAGACGACCGCATCGAAGCTGGCGTCCGCGAACGGCAGCCGCAGAGCGTCCGCCTGCCGCCATTCGACCGGTCGTGCCGTTCCGATCGCAGCCGCCTGGTCGAGCATCGCCTGATTGAGATCCGTTGCCACGATGGTCACCCGGTCGTCCAATTCGGCCGCCAATGCGCGGGTCACCACTCCCGTCCCTGCCGCGATTTCCAGTACTTCGGAAATATCCGGCAATGCCAGCTGCCGAACCATGGACGCGGCATTAGGGCTCGAATGTCAGCGGCACCATATAGGTTTCGTAGAACTTCGCGACCGCCCCTGTGAACACACTGTCATCGGCTGACATGGGTCACCTCTGGGCGATTGGAATTGCCATATTCGGCGAGCGTACGCCGAACCCGTCGCTCGGCGGCACGGGCCACTGAGCTATCCCCCGATTGGGGGAAGCGGATATCCCCTGGTAAATGACCTCGTTGGTGGATGCCATGCGAAGGCGCTGCGACGGATAGTCATTGCAACGGCAGATGCGCCGCAAAGACTCCCGAAAGGTCCACCAAATGAACACGACCTCGATCCGCCGCCGCCGCCTCATCATCGTCCCAATCGCAGCCGCCGCGGCCATTGGAACGATGGTCGGGATGGCGGGAATTGCTTCCGCGGGCACCCTACCCACCGACTCCCCCACCACCGCAATGACAATCACCAACGACACAAACCAGACCATGTGGCTCGCCAACTCGAACAACCCCTACGGTTCCTGGATTGCGACACCACGTCAGTCCCTGGCGCCGCACGCGAGTGAGATCGTGACCGCCGTGTCGAACAAGTCCACCCCGGTCTTCCCGATCAGCATCTCCTACGCATACGGCAGCCTCGGTGCAGTAGCGAACTTTGTGTCGACCAACGACTACATGGGCGCAACCACCAACGGTTCAGGTGTGACCGGTTACAACGTCCAAAACTACGACGTGCAAACCTCGATCGAATCCGGTGCCCCCGCAGTGAACGCTAGCTACATCCTTGCCCCAATGATGATGTGAGACATGAGCTTCTACCGGGCCGAGCTGTCGTCGACGGCCGAGGTGTCGTCAACGGCAGCACGGTCGCGGGTGTGCTTGTCAAGCCACGCGAGGACACCGACGAACAGAACGACGCCGAGCAACTCGGCCCAATTCTCGAATCCGTCGCCGACGACGGCTAGCGGTGTTTCTTTACCCGTCGCGGCGACGATGCCCGCGAACACGACACCGCAAAGGCTTTCACCGACGATCAGACCGGTCGCCAGCAAAATCCCCAAGCGCTTCTTCCGATCGACATTCGAACCCGTCCGTTCGGCCCAGGAGTCGTAGCCGCGCCCAAGTATCGCGCCGATAGGGATGATCAGAGTGAGCGCCATCGGCAGGTACATGCGCATGCCCACGGCCAGAGGTGGCAGACGGAGCTTCGACGTCGCCTTGCCCAATATCTCGTCGATGGCGATCACCGCAGCACCGATCAGCGCACCCAGGCCGATGAGCGCCCAGTCCAGTGAACCGCCGAAGACGCCCGTCGCGAGCGACGAGATGAGTGATGCTTGCGGTGCCGCGAGCGCGTCCGGCCTCACCCCCGGCGTCCCCGCGAATCCGAACGCCGTCTGCATAAGCTGCAGCACCGGCGGGATCACCGCCGAGCCGAACAGCACGCCGATGACCAAGGCGACCTGCTGCTTCCACGGCGTCGACCCGACAAGTCAGTAGTCCGTCTCGGAGTCGAACGTCGCGAGCACCGTCGGAGCCGGTATCCGGGCGCGACAAGCCGTTCTCATCGGCGTCCATGCCTAGGCAATCGCGGTACCAGGCGCCCAAGACCGCTGGGTCGATCGCCCGCATGAAGTATCCGCCGATTCCAAGCACGTACTCCATGCCGCCATCTTGTCAGGACGGCGATCGTGCGGATTAGCTGATCTCCCCTGAGATCCACGCCTAAACTTGCCGCGAACGAGCGAAACACACTGGCTCCGAGACGAGGCCGGCACATGGTGCGATCCAACATTCGAGCGGGTGTCCGCGTACTAGTCGTTCTTGTCGTCGCGATGTTTGCGCTAGCGGCGTGCGGAACCGACACCACCGACAGCGTCGCCACGACGTCGGCGGGCGCGCCTACTTCGGTGTCCGTGACACTCGACGATGCGACGCAAGCGAAGCTCGACCAGATCCTGACGGCAGAGTTTCCGAAATCCGGCCTGCCGGGCATCGCCGTCTCGATCTGGATCGGTGGCCAGCGCTGGACGAGGGTTCTCGGTGTCGCGGACCTGACGACGAAGGCTCCGTTCGAACTCGATGACCACGTCCGAATCGCCAGCATTACCAAGACATTCACCGCTACTGCGATACTTCAGCTCATCGACGAGAAGAGACTCTCGCTCGACGACAAGCTCGAGACCTTCGTGGCAGGCATCCCGAATGGCGCCAAGATCAGCATCCGCAATTTGCTCGACATGTCATCGGGGTTCTACGACTTCACCGGAGACGACGCCTTTCTGACGGCGTTCGAGGCCAACCCAACGATGCCCTGGACCCCGCAGCAAGCTGTCGACATCATGAAGGCGCATCCTGCCGACTTCGAACCCGGCGCAAAGACCGTCTACTGCGACAGCAACTACATTCTCCTCGGATTGATCCTCGAGAAAGTAACCGGACACCAAGCACACGACGTCATCAATACCGACGTAGTAGCGGCACTTCCGGGGCTGTCGAAGACGTCCTTCCCCACGGGAACGACTGTCCCCGAACCGCATCCTACGGCGTACGTGCCGGACACCGCTGATCCGACCATGCCGCCTACCATCGCGAACGACGTCAATCCTGCCGTGGGGTGGACTGCGGGCGCGATGACCTCGACTGTCGATGATCTCGAGGTATGGGGGCGGGAGCTCACGGATGGGTCGCTGTTGTCGCCGGAGTTGCATCGTGAACGCCTGCACAGCAACAGGATCGAAGGCACCCCGATCAACCTCGGATACGGCCTCGGTGTCTTGACGTTGAACGACCTCGTCGGCCACAACGGCGCCATCCTTGGCTACTCGTCCGTGGTGCTGCGTCTCCCCGAGGCGGACGCTACCTTTGTCGCCGTTGGCAATTCGTCGACCAACTCGAGCACACCGACAACGGAGATCGTGCTCGAGCTGATCAAGGCGCTGTACCCAGACGAGGTGAAGTGACTATGTGTCTCTAGCCCGCCGAACTTATGGTTACGGTCGCATCGGCCGAGTAGATCCGACCATAACCATCAGCTCGACCTAGATGCTCGTTTGCCCTGCGAAAGGCGGTCCGGTGTTCTATCCGTTGACAGTGCGCGACTTTCTCGATCGTGCCGAGCACGTTTACCCCGATCGACAAGCCGTCATCGACGAACCCCAGCAGCCCGCACCGCCGCTGGGCACGCTCACCTACCGACAACTGGGTGATCTCGCCCGGGCGCAAGCTGCTCGGCTGGATCAACTCGACGTTCCCGTCGGTGGACGTGTCGCCGTCATCTCGCAGAACTCGGCGCGTTTGTTGACGTCATTTTTCGGGGTATCCGGGTGGGGCCGGATACTGGTTCCGATCAATTTTCGTCTGGCCCAACCGGAAATCGAGTACATCGTCGAGAAGAGCGGCGCCGACGTCGTTTTCGCCGACCCGTCGTGCCGAGACATGCTCACGGGCCTTGACGTTCCGCACAGGTTCGAACTCGGCGACGACGACGCTCTGTACCTGCGTAACACTGCTCCGCGCGAATGGTCCGACCCCGACGAGTCGGCGACGGCCACGATCAATTTCACCTCCGGCACCACAGCACGACCCAAGGGCGTCCAACTCACCCATCGCAACCTGTGGCTCAATGCGACCGTGTTCGGACTGCACCAAACCATCAGCGACCGTGACGTGTACCTGCACACGCTGCCGATGTTTCACGCCAACGGGTGGGGAATGCCGTACGCCATCACCGGCATCGGCGGTCGACATATCGTGCTGCGCCAGGTCGATGGCGCCGAAATCCTGCGTCGCATAGAGGAATACGGTGTCACCGTGCTGTGCGCCGCACCGGCCGTTGTCAACGCGGCCCTCGATGCCGCAGCAACGTGGGACGGACCGATACCTGGACACGGACGCACGCGGATCGTCTGCGCAGGCGCGCCCCCACCGTCACGAACCATCGAACGCGTCATGACCGAGCTCGGGTGGGAGTTCTGCCAGATCTATGGGCTCACCGAAACGTCACCGCTGGTCACCGTGAACCGGCTGCGCGAAGAATGGGACCACCTGCCGACCGCGGACAAGGCACGCAAACTGATGCGGGCCGGGGCGCCCGCGCTGGGAGTCCGAGTCGAGATCGACTCTGACGGTGAGGTGCTGACCGCGTCGAACCATAATCTCGACCGCTATTGGGACCAACCCGATGAGACGGCAAAAGCGCAGGCCGGCAACTGGTTTCATACCGGAGACGGAGGCTACCTCGATGACGAGGGTTACCTCGTGATCTCCGACCGCAAGAAGGACGTGATCATCTCCGGTGGGGAGAACGTATCGTCGATCGAAGTCGAAGACGCATTGATAAGTCACCCGGCGGTCCGTGAAGCTGCCGTCATAGGCATTCCCGACGAAAAATGGGGCGAACTGGTGACCGGACTCGTCGTGATCGACGACACCACCATTACCAGCGAAGAGTTGATCACCCACTGCCGCACACGGTTAGCCGGATACAAGTGTCCCAAGCTGATCGAATTCGTCGACACTCTTCCGCGCACCGCCACCGGAAAACTGCAGAAGTTCAAGATCCGCGAGCCCTACTGGGCCGGTCACCAACGCCAAATCAATTGAGAACACGTCCGGAGAACCGGCGTTGGGTATAGATGGCGCATCGTGTCGAACAAGAGTCAGGAAGACGCTGGCTTCTCGGCAATCAGTTGAATGAGGTTGCCGCACGTGTCATCGAAGACGGCCGTCGTCGCGACGCCCACATCCGTTGGCGGTTGCGTAAAGACCACTCCCGCTTCCGTCAGTCGGCGATGCTCGGCCTCGACGTCGTCGACGGCGAACTGCGCCAACGGGATTCCGTCGGCCACGAGCGCATCCCGATAGGGCTTGACCGCCGGATGACTCGAGGGCTCCAACAGCAGTTCCGGCCCGTCAGGGGAATCCGGCGAGACGACGGTTAGCCAAGCATCGTCCCCGATGGGGACGTCGTGGTGCTTCGTGAAGCCGAGAACCTCCGTGTAGAACGCAAGAGCCGCCCGCTGATCATCGACGAAGATACTGGTCAGGTTAATTCTCATGTGTTGGTGCCTCTTTCGGCGATGGGCCATCGCTGCGTAATTGCAATGAGTGGCTCGCTATTGAAGAAATGGAACTTCGAGCGGCCGCGCCGTTCCGTCACTACCAGACCAGCCGACTCGAGCACGCCGAGATGCTGCGAGATGGCCTGCCTGGTCGAGTTCAGTCCGTGGCGCATTGTGAGCCGCGTGCAGATCTCGAACAACGTCTGTCCGTCACTCGCGGCCAGTTCATCGAGAATCAAACGCCGAGTCTCGTCGTCCAGAGCCCTGAACACGTCCGCCACAAACGAAGCATACGCAAGTATCCACTTGCGTATCAAGTGCCGCAACTCGCGCCGGCGCCGAACCACGTTGGCAGCCGACTGAGCAGATCCTGCTGATCATCACCAACCCATGCGACGTGGCCATCCGGCCGAAGCAGCACCGCGGGCACATCCAGTTCCTCGCTGACGTCGACGACGAGGTCGACGCGATCTGCCCAGCCCGCCACCGAGAGCCGGCCGGTCTGGTCGAGGAGCAGCCCGCGGCCCTCACGCATCAGCTCGTAAAGGCGTCCCCGCTTCAAGCCGATGTCCCGTAGCCGTCGGCCGAGCAGTTCGTGCCCCTCGCCGAGGTCGTAGCGGACGCCGATCGCGGTGATCTTCTCGATCAGGAACCGGTTCACTTCGTCGAAGTCCATCAGCTGCGACACAAGCCGACGCACCGCCTGGGCGCCCGGCTCGAGGGACGCCAGCTGCATCTGGGCGCGGGTGTTGTCCAGCACATCGGCGGCCACCGGGTGCCGTTCGTTCTGGTAGCTGTCCAGCAGCCCTTCCGGCGCCCAGCCCTTGATCTCGGCGGCCAGTTTCCAACCGAGATTGAACGAGTCCTGGATACCGAGGTTGAGCCCCTGCCCGCCCATCGGCGGGTGGATATGCGCCGCATCGCCGGCTAGGAACACCCGCCCTACGCGGTAGCGCTCAGCCTGCCGGGTCGCGTCACCGAATCGCGATAGCCAGCGCGGAGAGTGCACGCCGAAGTCGGTGCCGGCGGTCGCCTGCAGCTGCTGCTTCAGCTCGTCCAGGGTCGGTGGGGTCGTGCGGTCCTCGGCCACGCCGTCGGCGGGCGCGACGACGCGATACACCCCGTCCCCGAGATGCCCGGCACCGAAACGTATCTGGGTCTTTCGGACCTGTGTATTCACAGCGCTGATCGTCTCTGGTGATGCAGTCAGCTCCACCTCGCCAAGCAGGGTTTCGACCCTCGTGGGCTCACCGGGGAATTCGACACCGAGCAGCTTGCGCACGGTGCTGCGGCCGCCATCGCAGCCGACGAGGTAGCGCGCGCGCACGGGCGTGCCGTCTCCAAGGTCGGCCGTCACCCCGTCGTGGTCCTGGTTCAGCGCGACCACTTCGCAGCCGCGCCGGATCTCTGCACCGAGTTCGGTGGCGTGCTCGGCCAGTAGGCGATCGGTGACAGGCTGCGGGATGCCGAGGACGTACCCGTGGGCGGTGTCCATCCGCTCCGGCCACGGCTTGGCGATTCCGGCGAAGAAGCCACCGACCTCGTGGCGCTTGCCAAGCGCGAGAAAGCGTTCCAGCATGCCGCGCTGGTCTAATATTTCGATGCTGCGCGCGTGCATGCCCAGCGAACGGACGACCTTGGTTGGCTCCGAATCCTTTTCCAGCACAAGCACATCAACGCCGTGCAGCCGCAATTCGCCGGCAAGCATCAAGCCGGTCGGTCCGGCGCCGGCAACGATCACGTCGATCATAGAATCCCCGTCCATTTCCGCAGGTCCTGGCTTCGGGTGCCGATTCTGCAGTACCACCGGGGTCTTGCCGCAAGACCCCGCGTGCGATATATGTTGGAAGGGGTAAGGGTCAATAGCTCGTGTCGACGAGACCTACGCAGCTTGTCCGATGTGCTGCGCCGAAGCCCCAATCGTTGCTCCGCTGGCGCTAATTCTGCGCATGAAGGCGGCCTGTTCCCGGGCACCGCGTGCGGACGCCCGCTCCCTTCCACCTGGAATGACCACGGCCGCGATCGAGCGGGTCACATTGAGCGGGATGCGGACGAGCGGATACCAGGGCACCACGAACGCTGGAAGTCCGAGTGCTCGCATCGCGCGCGGTCCGAGAAAGGCGCTTGTCATCGACAGGTGTTGCGCCCGAGCCAGGCGACGTCGCAACTGCGGGAGCCTGTCGTAATTCCAGGTCAGCGGATCTTCCACCATCGGCACGGCGAGTTGCTTAGTCGTCTCGTCGGGACTCGAGAGTGCGGACAGCGTGTGGAACAGAACGCGCATCGCATCGCGGAAATTGGTCGGCAGGAACTCGTCCTGGACGCCGATCAGCCAACCGACGTAGCGAGTCAGGTGTGCCACGGCGTCGAGATCGGCCGGACGGTTCAGCATTCCCATCCCCAGGACTCCTGACATATGCGTCGGAGTGGTTGCAGGCTCATCGGTGTGGTTTGGTGCTGTAACGCAGGGTGAGGTTGGTGCCGGGGTAGACGGTGTTGGTGTCGTTGAGTGCTTGGCAGAGTTCGTCGATGGCGGCGG
>JBBSKP010000067.1:0-22338 GCA_038256175.1 Mycobacteriales bacterium | reverse complement strand
GATGCGATTCACCAGATCTTCCGCGCGTTCGTCGAGCTCGTCGCTCGGTGCGGATTCGACGGCCAGTCCCCACTCCGCTGCCTGGCGACCGCTGATGCAATCTCCGGTGAGCAGCAACCGTTTTGCGCGCTGATCGCCTAGCCGATGCGCCCACATACCTGCAGCCGGCACACCCCATACGCGAGTCGGTGGGTAGCCGATCTTAGTGTCGTCGGCGGCGATGATCTGATCGCAGTACAGGGCGATGTCGGTTCCACCCGCCACGCAGAATCCGTGGATCTTGGCGACAGTCGGCTTGTTCGCGTGCAGCAGGCTCGAGAATCCGCGGTTGAATCGGCTCATCATCGCGTAGTCCGCCATCGGATCCCATTGGCCGAACGGATTGTGATTGCGTGCCTGCACAATTGGATCGACGACCGTGCCGGAAGTCCGGTCGGGCTCGCCGTCGGAATCGTCGAGATTCTCCGCGAAGATGCCCAGGTCGTAACCGCCGCAGAATCCCTTGCCCCGTCCGGACAGCAGGATGACGTGCACTCGTGGATCCATATCTGCCCGCTCGACAGTCGCGGCGAGCTCGACCGGAGTGTCAGCGGTGATGGCATTGCCATTGGCCGGCCTGTTGAAGGTGATCCGTGCGATTCTTCCGGTCACCTCGTATGTGAGCGTCTTGTAGGTCGAATCCTGTGCTGCCGGATCGGGTTCGCGTCCGGCAAACAGCGAGTCCTCGCCTTCGTCCCAGCCCTCGCGCCATGCAGCCGGTCGCGTGCCACTGTGCTGTTCAAATCGGTTGTGCTCGAAATCCGTCATCTGGAACCAACTTTCGGGAGTAATCGGCCCTCGGCGTCGCAGTTGAGCGAGCTTCCCAGCGCGCGAAGGGTGAACGTGATCATGGCGGGAACGATTGCGGAATCGGCGGTACCTCGTGCGAGCGGCGCAACGAGTGCCTCGCCTATTGCGCCGACGATCCCCGCCGCGGAGATGGTCGAGTCTTGCGCCGGTATCTCACCGGACTCGATCGCGCCCTGGATCGCGGACGCCAGAGCGTCGCGAAAGGCTTCGCGGAACAGAAGTCGCTCCATATCGACTTTGGGGTCGACCGGTTCGACGAGCAGGGCGTAGGCGAGAACGGGATGGTGCAATGCGCGCTCGGCGAATGTCGTGACGGCAGCGGCAACCGCGGCGATGGCACGCCCATCCGTATCTCGTGCGCGGTTTCCTGCCGTGATCGCGGCGGAAACCTCTCGGCTGCAGACGATTCGGAATACTTCTGCGAAAAGGTCGCCCTTGCTTGAGAACTGCCGATACAAGGTGCCTGTCCCGACGTCGGCACGCGCAGCGATGGCGCTGATCGAGCATTCGCCATAGCCGTGCTCGGCTACCTGGGCGATCGCAGCGTCGAGCAGCCGATCCCGAAGCGCATCGAGCCGCTGCTGAACTGCCGGAGTTCGTCGGTAAGCCACAGCAAGAATGGAACTACGATTCCGTTCTTGTGTCAAGTGGTCGTCTCCGCCGTTGACATTCGCCGGAGCAACAGGAATCATCTGATTCTAGTTGGTCGAAAATGAGCGAAGGGAACGCTGATGGGCAGGCGCACGGAGTACTTCAATGCGATATCCGGATTTCTGTTTCTGCTGTCCATGCTCGGTGGGTGGTCGTTCATGGCAGGTCACGGTATGCCCGATCTGAGTTCTGCCGACCAGGTATTCGACGCGTACGGCGAGTTCCACGGCCTTGTCGTCAATGCTGTATTCGTGATGACGATCGGCTTCTTCTTCTCGCTGTGGTTCGGCGGCGTTGCCCTTCATGTGCTGCGGAAGGCCGAGGGTGACGGGCCGCTGACCTGGATCGCGGCCGCCGGTTTCATCTCGTTTGTCGCCGTGTTCATGGTCGGGATTGCGATGGGCCTCGGCAATGCGCTTGTCTACGATCGAGGCGTCGACCCGTCAGCGGTCTACCTGATGCATACCGTGTCGTTTCTGACGGGAGTTCCGACGGCGGTGTGTGGACCTGCATTCTTCATTCCGTTTGCCTTGGTGGCCTTCGGAACCGGCCGGCTCCCGCGTTGGCTCGGCTGGGTAGCGATCCTGTGTGCGATCGGCTCGCTGACCCCGATCGTCGGCAACTGGAGTGTCAGCGGACCACTCAATGTCGGCAACGGCTGGGTCGGCGTACACACGATTGTTGCCACATGGGCAGTCTTTTCGACGGCCTTCTCTGTGTGGCAGCTCAGCGAGATACGCAAAGTCGCGGTCGAGTGACATCGCCGAAGGTCTGGCGTGGGCAGACACTGGAAGTCCGTTCGGTCGACCGTCGAACGCAGCTGATTCAGGCCGGCTTCGAGTTGCTCGGCGACCACGGGGCGAGCGGGCTCACGATGCGGGCCGCCTGCCGTACCGCCGGGCTGAGCCTGCGCTACTTCTACGAAAGCTTTTCCAACCGAGAACAATTGGTGATGGCTGTGTACGACGCCATCTCTGACGAGCTGCGAGATCGTGTGGGTTCTGTCGACTCGAGCGGCGATCTCGAGTCAACGATTCGCACGGCACTCGATGAGTGTGCGACATTCTTCGAGGAGGATCCACGCAGAGCCCGGGTACTCCTGCGCGAGCCGCTCGCCGACGACACGCTCCGCGCACACAGCTCCCAGCAGGTCCCGATATTCGTGTTGTCGGTCGCAGCCATGCTGGGATCCGGCCGCGAAGCCCTCTCCATCACAAGCGAATCCACGCTCGCGATGTCGGCAAGCGCACTCTCGGGCGCCCTCGCCTCGTTGTTCCTCGATTGGTCCGATGGGCACCTCGAGGTGAGTAAGGCCGAGGTGGCCGAGTTCGCCGGCGATCTGGTGTTCCGGACGTTGACCAAGGGATGACATTCATGCAGGCGAAACGCCAGAGTCGATAACAGAGATCCAGTAGCGCCATTACGCTCGAACTCGTGCGTCTCGCAATCGACGAGGCGTCGATATTCGGAGGCGCGGCATGGAATTGATGCAACCATTGGACGCGGCATTCCTCCTCGCCGAATCGCGTGAACACCCGATGCATGTCGGCTCCCTCATGCTGTTCGAACCACCGGCGGACGCAGGGCCGGAGTACGTGCGTGAGGTGTACGACCAGATGGTCGCCGACGTGAACTACCACCCGACGTTCCTCAAACATCCTGTCTCGCCGATCGGCAACGTCAGCTCATGGGCGTGGGCGCAGGACGAAGATATCGACATCGAATACCACATCCGACGGGTCGCGATGCCGACGCCGGGGCGCATCCGTGAGCTCCTTGCCGTCGTATCGCGTTGGCATGGAACACTTCTCGATCGGCATCGACCGCTCTGGGAAGCGCACATCATCGAAGGACTGGCCGACGGTCGTTTCGCGATCTATATGAAGGTGCACCACGCTCTGATGGATGGCGTCAGCGCGCTGCGCCATATCGAGCGCAGGCTGTCGGCCGACCCTGATGCCCGCGATTGCCCAGCTCCGTGGGCCCGTCGCGATGCGCCACGCCGGAAGGCCACGGAGAACGGCTCGGACGTGCTCTGCACCGGCGGCCGGGTCGTGACCGGTCTCGCCGGCATGGTTCCCGACGCCGTCCGAATCGGCAGGATGGCCATCGGCGACAGCGCACTGACTTTGCCAGGCACGGCACCGCGAACGATGCTCAAACGTTCCGATCGGTGGAGCCCGCCGGTTCGCTGCGCAATCCTGGGAGTTCGATCGGGTGAACGCTGTCCGCAAGGGCGCGGGCGTATCCGTCAATGACGTTGTGATGGCGATGTGTTCGGGCGCGCTCCGGAGCTACCTGCTCGAACATGACGGACTGCCCGAAGCATCTCTCAATGCGTTCGTTCCCATCTCCAGTCGCTCCGCGGACAAAGCCGATGCCGGCGGCAACGCGGTCGGCGCGATCCTGT
Organism: Mycobacteriales bacterium; assembly: GCA_038256175.1. Classification (GTDB taxonomy): domain Bacteria; phylum Actinomycetota; class Actinomycetes; order Mycobacteriales; family Mycobacteriaceae; genus Antrihabitans. The sequence continues at coordinate 18,428 of JBBSKP010000067.1, read as the reverse complement.
GCCGCCTCGGTACCGATCTGGCCGATCCGGTGGAGCGGCTCGCAACGATCAGCGCGTCGATGAAGAGCGGTAAGAATCTGTTCGGCTCGGTGGGAACGTTAGCCGGGATGGCGTGGTCGATCGTCGCGTTGTCGCCGATGCTTGCCGCGTCGGTTCCGGGAGCGCTTGGGATAACACCGCAATCGTTCAATGTGATCGTCTCGAACGTCCCGGGTCCTCGTCAGCAGATGTACTGGAACGGCGCCAAGCTCGATGGCATATACCCGGTTTCGGTTGTGACCGAGGGGCAAGCTCTCAACATCACCCTGACAAACACCGCGAACACGCTCGATTTCGGCCTCATCGGTTGCCGGCGCAGTGTGCCGCACTTGCAGCACATCCTGACGCACCTCGAAACAGCTCTTGCTGAGCTCGAGAAGGCGTACGCCTGACTCAGGACTGTGGCGCGGTCTGCAATATGCGCGGCAGACGATTGCCGAGAACGCCGTCGACGCTGAACTTGCCCGCACCGGAGACGACGAGCAGCAGCATTCCCATGCCGAGGGCGAGGACTAATTCGTAGCCACCGTCTTTGACCCAGAGACCTGAATCGGAGTGGACGAGTGCGAATGCGCCGAACATGTCGAGGAACAGCAGCGCGGCGAAGACCGGAGTAAGGACGCCCGCGATAAGGGCAATGCCACCCAGGATCTCCAGCCAGGTTGCGAGGAATGCGGAGACCGGCGCCGCTGGTACGTCGAGCTGTTCGAATGCGGCTTTCGTTCCGGCGTAGCCCCAGGTGTTCAACTTCTGGAGGCCGTGGGCGAGAAACGCGATTCCGAGGCCAACTCGTGCAATGAGTAGGCCGACATTACGACCGGCAACGCTGTTCATGGTTGAAGCCTTCCAACGATCGAGTGAGTGCCGGGGATCTTCCCGGCGCGACGGCCAGGGTACCGGCTAATAGTTGAAGATTCAATTGTTGGCTGGAGGCGCGAGATCGATTCGGTAGGTGAACATGGGTCTCCAGGGCCTTGGCCTGCGGCTCGGCCGCCGGATTCTACGGCGTAGACGGCCCTGCGCCCGACGTGGATCGCCGTGAAACCAATTCTTCTTTTAACCGCCTGACACATCACTCCGTTTATGGTTTATGCTTCACGCCACATACGGCACACCAGCGGTTGGGCAAGCAGTGCCTGGCGGATATTGCGTGTACATGCTCGACACGGCTAGTCGGTTGCCTGTGCGTGCAATCGCGTACGGCAAAGGACTGGCGCTCGGCGGAATGCGCACTTTCGGGCGCGCGCTGCAGCTCGCTGTGGATGCGGCGATCTACCTGGTCACCGACACTATTCGATTGCGCCACCCGTGGCGGGAGACGTTGCAGCAGGCGTGGTTCATCGTCAGTGTGACCGCGATCCCTGCGGTGCTGGTGTCGATTCCGTTCGGCGTCATTGTTTCGGTGCAGGTCGGTAGCCTCACCCAGCAGGTCGGCGCCACGTCGGTGGCAGGCGCGGCCGGTGGTCTCGGTGTGATCCGCCAAGGTGCGCCGATCGTGGCGGCGTTGCTGCTCGGTGGTGCGGCCGGCTCGGCGATCGCGGCCGATCTCGGTGCCCGCACGATCCGCGACGAGATCGATGCGATGCGCACCATGGGCATCGATCCGGTGCGGCGTCTGGTGGTGCCGCGTCTGGCTGCGATGACGGCGTTGGCTCCGTTGCTGTGCATCGTGATCATCTTCATGGGCCTCTCGGCCGGGTATTTGATCAATGTCGGTTTCCAGAACGGCACCCCGGGTAGCTACCTGTCGTCGTTAGCCTCGTTCGCCTCTGTTACCGATCTTGTTGTCGCGTTGGTGAAGTCGATGATCTTCGGGGTGATCGTCGTCATCGTGGCGTGTCAACGCGGGTTGGAGGCCAGTAGCGGACCGAAGGGCGTCGCCAACGCGGTCAACGCCTCGGTGGTGCTCGGTGTTATGGCCGCGTTCGGGGTCAATCTCGTTATCACCCAACTCGTTTCGATGTTCATACCGACAAGGGTCGGCTGATGGCGGCTCCGTACTACCCGGCCCAGGCCCTGCGGCTGGCAACGACGGCGGCGCGTAAGCCGCTGAGCGTCTTCGACTCCCTCGGACATCAGCTGACGTTCTGCTGGCAAGTTCTGGTCGCGATTCCGCACACGATGCGCGCGTACCGGCGGCAGATGATGCTGATCCTCACCGACATCACCTGGGGCAGCGGCGCCATCATCGTCGGCGGCGGAACCGTGGCGGTACTGGCATTTCTCGGCGTCGCGGTCGGCGGGTCGATCGGGGTCGAGGGATTCAGCGCCCTGGACATGGTCGGCATGGGCCCACTGACCGGTTTCGTCTCGGCGTATGCGAACACTCGTGAGATGGCACCGATGATCGCCGCGATCGGATTCGCCGCCCAAGCCGGCTGTCGGATGACCGCCGAAATCGGTGCGATGCGGATCTCCGAGGAGATCGACGCTCTGGAAGCCAGTGCGGTGCGCCCGATCCCGTTCGTGGTGACCACCCGCGTCATCGCCGGCGTGATCACCATCATCCCGCTCTACCTGTTGACGCTGATCCTGAGCTACGTCTCGTGTGCAGTGGTGGTCAACGTCCTACACGGGCAGTCCTCGGGCACGTATTACCACTATTTCGGTGCCTTCATCCAGGCATCGGATGTGTTCTATTCGATGATCAAGGCGGTCGTGTCGTCATGATCATCCTCATTCACGGCTACCAAGGCTTCTACGCCACTGGTGGCCCGGAGGGCGTCGGACGCGCCTCCGGCCGAGCTATCCGCGCGAGCCTCGTGGGAGTCGTGATCGCCGATATGGTGATGACGCTTGCCTTCTGGGGCCTCGATGTTGGTATCAAGATTTCGGGGTAACGGTGCCAATTTTCGTTGATCATTCCGGCAGAGCTGCCGGCACCCGCGCACTGCGGATACGGGGTATCGCGTTGGCGGTGTTCATCGTGATCGCCGCACTGATCATCAGTGCCTACGCCCAAGGCAAGTTCGCGGACCGATTCCGGTTGACCATCGACGCCGCCACCATCGGTGAGGGTTTGGCGCCTGGTGCGGAGGTCAAGCTGCACGGGTTCGCGATCGGGCGGGTGGCGAAGATCGATACCGTCGGGTTCGGTCATCAGCGGATCGAACTCGAACTCGACCGTAGTCAGGCCGCGGAACTGACCGACAACGTCTCTGCACAGTTCACCTCGTCGAACGTATTCGGTTCCACCGCAATCGAACTGATCAACAAAGGTGGTGGTGCGAAGCTGGCCGAGAACACGACATTGTCGATCGGTGAGAACAGCACCAATGCGACGGTCACCAGCGTGTTTCGCCAGGCCGGCCGGCTTACGAGGGTCCTCGATTCGGAGCAGGTTCAGCATCTGTTCGACCTGATCATCGAGAACACCAAGAACCTCGGACCCACTGTCGGCTCGTTCTTCGAAACAGCTCGGATACTCGCGGACAACCAAAAAGCTCCGCTCGCACACTATCTGCGCATCGGTGCGGACACCGGTGAAGGCGCAGAGCAGGTTGCGCCCGTGCTTGTCGAGCAGATCTTGGGATTGCTCGATCAAAGCGCCTATTTCGGAGACGAGATCAACCGGCAACGCACCGCGAAGGCGCTGTCGGGATTGGGGTCGGCGTTCATCGTTCCCGTCGGTGATTTGCTCGCGCGGAACAATCCGGACCTTTCGAAGATCCGCGACATGCTGCTGGACTTGGTTGTTCCGATCGCCGCATCGCTCGGCACACTCGCTCCGACCTATAACCGCATTCCCGAGCTGATCGACCGGATCGGCGCCGCGTTCCCGGCCGTCGATGGCCGTGTCCAGCTACAACTCGAGGTGATCGCGAAAAACATGCCCTACCTGACGAATTCGATCATCGGCACCCCGAGTGGAGGAACTCGATGACGACGGTCCGCGGCGCAGCGATCCGCCTGACAATCTTCGTCGCGATCGTTGCGGCATGCACGCTGCTCATCGTCACGGCGTTGAAGACGCCCGTCGTCGGCGACAAGGTCGAATACGACGCTGTCTTCAATGATGTTTCCGGACTTTTCGCCGGCGACGACGTACGTATGTCCGGCGTCCAGGTCGGAAAGGTCACCTCCGTCGAACTCGACGGCGTCGATGCTCGCGTCCGATTCGAAGTCCTCGAGGACCGGCCCCTGTTCGACAGCACCAAGGCCGCGGTTCGATATCAGAACCTGCTCGGCCAGCGCTACGTCGAACTCGTCCAGTCGGACAAGCAAGGCACGCAACTCGCCTCCGGATCGACGATCCCGCTGGACCATACAATCCCCAGCTTCGATGTCTCCAAGTTGTTCAACGGCTTCAGGCCGCTGTTCAACACACTCGACACGTCGCAGTTGAATCAGTTCGGCGAGAACATTCTTCGCGTTCTCCAAGGAGATGGCGCCGGGATCGGGCCGGTGCTCGCGGACCTGGACAACCTGACCAAGTACGCCAAAAACCGCGAGGCCGTCATTGTGCTGCTCATCCACAATCTCGGAGAGATTTCGGACTCGATCGGTGGAAAGTCTGCTCAGGTAGGCGCACTCGTCGAGCAGTTGGGCGGCATCGTCAGCCAGTTCAGCACTCAGGCCGACGGAATCGTCGAATCGCTCGAGAAAGCGAACACCGCGTTGGTGCCGGCCACGTCGCTGCTCGAGGAGCTCGAGTCAACCTACGACACCAGCTACGGCCCACTCGACAGTGTGCTGCGCCGATTGGTTCCACAGCAGGGCCAGATCGTCGAGATTCTCTCCCTCGTGCCCTCGCTGTTGACCGGCTTGAACAACAGCGTGCCAGCCAAGGGAACGGCCGCGACGTACTCGTGCTCCGGCGCGGCGGCCGACATCCCAGGCATCGGCAACATCGTCCTCGGTAACCAGCGTCTGGTGGTATGCAAATGATCATCAAGCCACGCACGGTGCGCGACGCCGCATCAGAGAATCGTACGCAATTCATTTGGGGCACAATCGGTGTGATCGTCACCGTGATCGCCCTTGCGATCGCGGCGGTCGTCTACTTCGTGCCGTTCGGACAACAGAGCTACACGGCCGACTTCCGCTCCACCGGTGGTGCCCGCAGCGGCGACGAGGTCCGAGTCGCGGGGATCAAGGTCGGCAAAGTCGAGTCGGTGAAGCTTGCGGGCGATCACGTCGAGATCAAATTCGGCGTGAAAAACGATGTGCCCGTTGGCGATATGTCCACCGTCGAGATCAAGATGCTGACGCCGATCGGCGGACACTACATATCGCTCGCACCTGCGGGCGACACCGCGCTGGGCGATCGACATATCCCGCCCGAACACACCGAGACGCCGTATGAGTTGGGTGATCTGCTCGAAAAGGCGACTCCCGTGCTGCAGAACATCGACGGCACGACGTTGCGTGAGACGATCGCGGAAGTGAACAAGGCAATTCAAGGCCAACCCGAGGCTGTGCGCTCGATTCTCGGCAACGTCAACGACCTCACCGGTGTCATCGCGAAACGCTCGGACCAGTTGGAGAAGGCGCTCGCAGTGTCCGATGAGTACGTCGGCGCAATCGCGAATGATCAAGTGGTACTCGCCGACTTCGTCACACAGCTCGGCATTCTCGCCGTCAAACTCGGCCAGAAAAAGGGCGAGGTCATCGCAACGTTCAACATGCTGAGCCGGGTGTTCCGGGTGTTGCACCGGCCGCTCATGGCTTACGGCGATTCGATCGAACCATCGGTGACCCAGGCCGAGGAGCTGTTCAACAAGGTGCTTGCCGACCAAGGGAATATCGATACCGTCATCAACGGCATCAAGGACTTCATTGTGAAAATCTCCACCATGCTCGGAGTCGAGGGTCTGACCATCGACCAGTCTGCGAGCGTGGTGACAGACACATCGATCTGCATTCCGAGTCCCGGGAAGGCCTGCTGATATGGGGATTTGGAAGCGAGTCATCTACACAACCGTCGCCGTGGGAACGATTGTGACGCTCGGCGCGACAGGGACATCCGCGGCAGGCGGCATTGACAAGATCATGGCCCGGCAGCACATGTGCGCCGAATTCACCGACACCGTAGGTCTTTACGAGGGCAACTACGTCACCATGCTCGGCGTGGAAGTAGGCACCGTCGAGAAGATCGAGCCTCGCGGTGACCGGATGAAGGTGTCACTGAAGATCGACAATGACATCGCGCTACCGGCCGATATCGGAGCAGTCACCGTGTCCAGCTCGATCGTGACCGACCGTCGGGTCGAGCTCACCAAGCCATATACCGGCGGACCCCAATTCGATTGGTCGAAGTGCATTCCCCTCGAGCGGACGAGGACACCGCTGGGAATCAGCGAGGCGTTCGATGCGGTCGGCAAACTCACCGGAGACCTGCTGGGCCCCGACGGTATTCCCAGCGCGGGACGTCCCGCAACGACCGTTCTCGCTGACACGTTGAGCTCGGCGGATCGAGCGCTGTCCGGCACCGGCCCGCAATTCAACGCGATGCTCAAGCAGGTGTCCGACCTGGTCGGCAACCCGGCCGACCGCGACGTCGTGTTCCGCCGCCTCGTCGACAACTTGGATTCACTCACCACCATGTTTGTCACGAACTGGCCCGACATGAAGGCATTGCTGGACAACCTGGGCACCGGGCTGGAGCTGATCGGTGGCGTCGCGACCAACCTCCGCGACGCGGTCGATCTGGCCCTCCAGTTCCTGCCGGTGATCGTTCGGAATGTCGAAAAGTACGACAAGCAGTCCTATGCGTTCCTGGATAAGGCTGTTCCCTTTACGCACGAACTCCTCAGTCGCGGCGGCAATATCACCGAGTTGCTCGGATACTTGCCCCGAGCCGCACAGAATTTGATGGCGTTCTTCGACCCGGCCGCCCAGGGGGTTCGGGTGCAGTATCGTCCGCCGCAATTCGACGTCAAGGTCGACGGCCAGCAGACCCGGGTCGACCTGGTGCACCTGCTTCTCGGATCGGCGGCACCGCGATGAAGCGTCTTGTCGTTGTGCTCACCGGGGTTGTCGTCCTGCTCGCAGGATGCGGGTTCAACCCTGCGGACTTGCCGATACCGGGTACATATGTTTCCGGCGACAAGTATTCGATCAAGATCGAACTATCCAGCGCCCTGAACCTTCCTGACAAAGCGAAGGTGATCGCCGAAGGCGTCGACGTCGGCGTGATGGACCATGTCGACCTGGTGGGTAATCGTGCGGTGGCAACCGTTGATGTGAAATCGGATGTGCAGCTTCCGGTTTCGACTCGGGCCGAGCTGCGACAGTCCACCATCCTCGGCGAGATCTACATTTCCCTGTTGCCGCCGAAGGACACCGGCGGGCCGTACCTCGCCGACGGTGGCGTCATCCCGATCGCGCAGACTGCTCCGGCGGACAACGTCGAGGATCTGCTGCGTGGCATGTCGAGCCTGATCACCGGTGGCCGTGTCACGGAACTGCAGGACATGGTGACTCAGTTCAACGCCGCATTCCCTTCCAGTGGAGATGACTTCAACCGCATCTACGCCGCTGGTCGCGACGCGCTGCACGACCTGAGTGCCAACACAGACGATCTGGATCGGATCCTCAATTCGGCCGCGAGCATCACAACAACGTTGGAGGCGAAACGTTCTGGTGTCGACGTCGCTCTTTCGGCCGGTCCAGGCCGGGCCGCCGGTCTGAGCGTCGTCCTCTTCGGAGTTGTGGACCTCATCTTCAAACTCGGCTACCTGACACCACACATCAGCGACTTGCTCGTTCCCATTGCCGGTGACATCCACGACGTCATCAAGGTCATCTCGCCTGCGTTGCTCACCATCGCGAGCGCGGACAGCACCGTGCCGATGAATATCGATCGAGTCAATAAACTCTTGCGGGACAAGCTGATCCCGTTCTTCAGCGCTCCGCCGAATATCCGAGTTCAGAAGGTCGGTAACGGTGCGGCCGACGCGTCTGCACAGGCGGACCAGATGATTCTGGTACTGCGGTCGATTGGAATGGTTCGATGAAGATCCCTCCATCCGTCTCGCTGGCCATGTTGTTGGTGATGACACTCTTCGGCGTCGGCTACATGAGCATCTCGGTACTCGATATCAATCCCCGGCGGCACTACAACACCGTGACGGTTCTGTTGCCGTCGTCGGGCGGGCTGATGGACACGTCGCAGGTGGACCTGCGGGGCATGAAAGTCGATCGGGTCAAGGATATTTCGACGTCGCCTACTGGTCTGTCCGTGCAGATCGAGCTGGACGACAAGTATCCGATCCCGGTGGACAGCGAGGTCCGTATTGCGAATCTGTCCGCCGCCGGAGAGCAGTACTTGGACATTCGACCGGCCGGAACCGAGGGGCCGTACCTGGGCGACGGATCCGTTATTCCGGCGAGCCAGGTCAAAGTCTCTGCGACCGTCAGTGAAACGCTCTCCAAGGCAGACGCCTTGTCCGCGCAGATCGACCCGGCCGCAGTCGAGAATCTTGCCGCCACATTCGCCGCCGGGTACGAGGGCCGCGATCCCGAGGTCAAGAACCTCACGCGCGCCGTGACGTTGCTGGGCCAGATGCTCCACGACAAACAAGACGCGATCCGGCGCCTGTACATCAACATCCAAACCCTGGGTGACAACTTCGATGGATACGGACCTGTCATCGCAGGCTGGACGCCGACGTTGGAATCCGCCGGCCCGGAGTTGGTCGACCTTATCCGCGCATTCCAAGACTATTCCTATGGCGCGGAAAAGGTTTGGGATCAGCCGATCGGGCCCCTTGTTCAGAAGATCGACAAGTACGTCTCGTTGCTGTCGCCGGACCTGGCGATGCTCGCAACCATCATCAAACCGTCGACGTCGCAGATCCGGCCGCTTCGTGTCGATGTGGGCTCGATCATGAACGTGCTGTTCACCGTGTTCCCCGAGGGCGGTCCTGCCCGAGTGTCGGTGGACGTTCCAAAATAGTAGAGGTGTAGGAAATGACCATGACCGACGACAAGTCGACATCTGACAACGCGAAGCCCGCCGACCGAAACGTGCTGGTGTACGCCCTTGGCGCGCTTGCTGTCGTAGTCGCGGTGGTCGCAGCCCTGCTCGCGTGGCAATGGCGTTCGGCAGCAAACGATCTCGATGAGTTGCATGCGCAGAACGCGGATCGCGACAAGGCCGCCGAGGTCGCAAAGGACTACGCCGTTCGATCGCTGACGTATGACTACCGCAACCTCAACGGATTCTTCGACGGCGTCCGCAACGGCGCCTCGGAGACTTTGCAGAATCGCTACAACGAGGTTCGTGACACGCTCACCAAGATCATGACGGAGTCGCAAGTTGTCGCGACGGGCGATGTGGTTGCCACCGCCGTCGCGCCCCCGGCCAACGGCAAGTATGCCGTCACCGTGTTCGCAACCCAGAAGACTCAGAACGTGCAGCAGCCGGATCCCGGCAGCGTTCCAAACCTGCTGGTGGTGACTGTGGCCAAGGACGGCGACAACTGGCAGGTAGTCGACTACGGGCCGAAGTAGCTCGACGCCTTCGTCAACTCACGGTTGACGATTGCAATTCGTCAACCTATGGTTGACGCATGATGAATCAAGTACGCCTCGATCCCCCCGTCCGGCTCGATGACTTGATCGACGCGATCAAGAAGGTCAATTCCGATGCGCTCGCACAACTTTCGGATGCCGTCATGACCGCAGGCTGTCTCGGTGAACTCGCCGATCACTTGATCGGCCACTTTGTCGACCAGGCACGACGTTCGGGTGCGTCGTGGACAGAGATCGGCGCGAGCATGGGCGTCACAAAGCAGGCGGCGCAAAAGCGCTTTGTGCCGAAGGGTCCGGGCGAGCCGGCCGACATGGATCCCAACGAAGGTTTCGGACGCTTCACCCCCCGTGCGAGGTCCGTCGTGGTCATATCGCAGAACGAGGCGAGCGCAGCGCGCAACGACAGGATCGGTGTCGAGCACCTTATCCTCGGGCTGACAGTCGACGCCGAGTCGCTTGGGGCTAAAGTCATTGCAGCGCAGGGTGTCTCGCTCGATGCCGTGCGACAAGCGACCCTCGCGACGCTGCCCCCCGCTGCCGACGACGTGCCTGCGCTGATCCCGTTCGATCCGAAGGCGAAGAAGGCCCTCGAACTGACGTTCCGGGAAGCGCTCCGCCTCGGCCACAACTATGTCGGTACCGAACACATCTTGCTGGCATTGCTCGAACTCGAGGACGGCGACGGTGTGCTCGCAGGGCTTGGTATCACAAAGGCGGGAGTAGAAGGCTCCGTTACTGCCGCTCTCGCTGTGTTGACAGGCAGCACCGAGTAGCTGTCACGCACTCGAAGTACTCAGGAGCCCAGGCTGGCTTGTCGGTTGCCTGTCCCGCCATCCCGTCGTAGTCCTGCTGCGAGCCGTAGGTCAAGATCATGTACTTCACGGTCCTTCTGCTGTACGCACCCAGCGGGGGCGTCTCAGTAGATACGTCGAGGCTGCGCGCAGAACACCGGGCATCGCCTGCCGCGAATTATCTCGCCTCGACTGCGTCGGAACCCAAAAGCTCGCCGATCGTTATGTTGATAGCGACGACCAACAGAACGAGGCGCAGAGCGATGTCAGACACCGAGCCGATCCAGTCGATTCCTGGAGTGGTTGAAGACGATCGAAATACCACGCCGCAGCCGCGACGACTACCTGCCCGAATAGTCCGGTTTCTGCCGATCCTGGTGATCATGCTGCTGCTGTTCGGCCTGCCGCTGTGGCGACTCGTGTTCGCGGGGGCGGACTGGCCGGGCGCCGTCGTTGTCGTAGGGACGACGGTCGTCGTTGCCGCATTCCTCGCCCTACCTGCACTGATGTTTCTCGGCCACGGACATCGCAGGATCGATGGTGCGGCCGCGATCGGCGATGGGCTGCTCGGCGTCATCTGGGTGGTGTTCGTCTGGACGATTCTCGGCGAGGTCTTGCGGCTCGCCCTGCTGGCCTTCGGCGTGGAGAACCCGGACCGCGGCCGGATCACCACTGTTGTTGTGCTCGCCGTCGCGTTGATCTTGCTGGTCTGGGGATACACCGAAGCCATGCGAGCGCCCAGGATCAAGAACGTCGACGTCACCATTCCACGCCTGGGACGTGACTTGGACGGACTCCGCGTCGTGGTTGTCACCGATACCCACTACGGGCCGATCAATCGGGCGCGCTGGTCGGCAGGAGTGGCCGCGGTCGTGAACGAGCTCGATGGTGACATTGTCTGTCACCTCGGCGATATCGCCGACGGGACGGTGTCGCAACGCGAGGAGCAGGTCGCACCCCTCGCCACTGTTCGATCGCCCCTCGCCCGGGTGTACGTGACCGGCAATCACGAGTACTTCGGCGAAGCACAAGCGTGGCTGGACCACATGGACCGGCTGGGGTGGGACACGCTGCACAATCGCCACCTGGTCGTTCGACGTGGGGAAGACGCACTAGTCGTGGCAGGCGTCGATGATGCAACGGCCCGAGCATCTGGTGTGACCGGCCACGGTGCCGACCTCGCTCGGGCACTGGCCGGCGCGGATCCGGAACTCCCCGTGCTGCTACTCGCTCATCAGCCGAAGCAGATAACGCAGGCTGTGAGCGCCGGGGTGGATCTGCAGCTCTCGGGACACACGCATGGCGGCCAGATCTGGCCGTTCAATTATCTTGTGCGCCTTGATCAGCCGGTCGTCCATGGCTTGAGTCGGCATAGTGAACGTACCCAGCTTTACACGAGCAGAGGCACCGGCTTCTGGGGACCCCCGTTCCGGGTCTTTGCCCCGAGTGAGATCACAGTACTCACGCTGCGAAGGGACAGCGACCGCCAGCCGTGACCGTCGACCCGAAGACCGGAATCGACCTGGCCTGGTAGAGGTACGGCACACCTTCGGTATAGCCGGTTCCGCGCCGATCGCCTAGCATGCGAAAGGCCAATCGGTAGTGAGTCTTTCGCCACTTGACGAGTGCGCCCTCGAACCGCTGCATGCCTGCGGCGACCGTTGCGTAGAGATCGTGCGCGAGGTGGCCGCGGGCGTGCGCGTCACTCAGTTCGCGGTCGAGATTCGGCGCACCGGCGAGGACGGCGTCCCGGACCTCGGGAACGGAGTGATGAGCAGCGGAATCCAAGCGCGGGGTTCCGGTCGCCGGCAAAGACTTTCGATCAACTTGTAGTTCCGTGACTCGATCGCGCTCGCGCCCTCTGTGAAGTTGCGGAAGGTCAAGAACGACTCTGTCTGCATCGTGGCAGCAAGCGAAAAGAGCGGCGCCGCTTCCTGCATCGCCCGCTCCGCCGCCGCGACGGCGTCGATCGCATCCGTCGGTCGGCCCTGTGCGAGGGCCGCTACCGCGGCCGTCAACTGCACGCCGACCGGCGCGAAAGTTGTTTCGTAGGACTGGAGTACGCGGATGAACATGCGCTCGTCATGGACAACGGACACTGGCAGCATGCTCAATGCGATGATACGACGCTCTTCATCGGTCGCTTTCGCCTCGACCGCCTGGCATATCTGGCGAGCCGCTGTCATCGGATCTCGTGAGTCGACGTGATCGCTCAATCCCAGCCGCTCGATCACGGGCATGATTGCGCGCATGGCCAGCGGCAACGCTTGACCACTACCCTTGGGTGCGGTGGCATTTCCTCCGGCGCGACTGTGCGGTGCGAACCTGCCATTTCGAATGCCAGCACATCGGCCAGCAAGAGGGCGCGCAGCCGATCGTGCTGGACGCCGGTACCGGGGAGCGGCAGCATCTCGAGTGCGAGGTAGCTGGGATTGTCGAACCGGTCGTCCCGTTTGTCCAGCGCGATATTCAGGAAACGAGCGAGCAGCGTGGCGCTCGGATCGCTACCTCGAAGATTCGCGCGAACGGTGTCGAGCATGGACAGCAGTGTGGGCGCCACGAAATGCTTTCCGACCCTGTGGAACTCCGCTACGACCGAATCGTACGGGAACACGTCGGGGTCAGGGTTCTCGAGCCAATCCACCAATTCCTGCATTGTTCAATGGGCGCCAGAGACAGCAGGCCTGAAAGGTACCCAAGGGGTGGATTCGGGCCCCAATGGCTGGTTCCCGTGCACGCGGTGATCTTGTGATGAGGAAGTGCTCAGTACGACTTCGGCAGCCCCAGGGTTTCGTGGGCAACGAAGTTGAGCAGCATCTCGCGGCTGACGGGAATGATGCGCGCCATCCGTGCGAATCCGATCAGGGCGGCGAGGCCATATTCCTTGGTCATGCCGTTTCCTCCGTGAGTGTGCACCGCTTGGTCGATGGTTCGCGCACATGCTTCGGCCGCGGCGTACTTGGCCATGTTCGCAGCACTCGCCGCGCCCATCTCGTCGCCGCTGTCGTAGAGCGCGCCAGCCTTCTCCATCATCAACTTGGCAAGTTCGAGTTCGATCTTGCACTGCGCCAACGGATGCGCGATTCCCTGATGTGCGCCGATGGGTGTTCTCCATACCGTTCTGTCCTTGGCATAGTCGACCGCGCGGTTGAGTGCGTAGGTGCCGAAGCCGATTGACATGGCGGCGACCATGATTCGCTCGGGATTCAACCCGGCGAACAGCTGCATGAGCGCGGCGTCCTCCGAGCCGACGAGTGCGTCGCTGGGCACTCTGACGTCATCGAGCCGGAGCGTGAATTGGTTTTCCGCGACGACGAAATCCATGTCGATCTTCTGCCAGGTGAAGTTCACGGTGTCGGTGGGAATCACGAACAGTGCGGGCTTGAGCCTCCCGGTCTTCGCGTCCGCCGTCCGCGCGACCACCAGCACTGCTCCAGCTACATCGACGCCGGAGATAAATACCTTCTCGCCCTTGAGGATCCAGTCATCGCCGTCACGGCGAGCCGTGGTCGTGATGCGATGCGAATTGGAGCCGGCCTCGGATTCGGTGATCGCGAAAGACATGATCACGCTGCCGTCGGCCATGGCCGGAAGCCAGCGTTGCTTCTGCTCCTCGGTGCCGTAGCGGCTGATGATCGTCCCGCAGATTGCGGGCGACACGACCGGCATCATCATTCCCACGCCTGCGCGGCCCAACTCTTCGAGAACGAGAGCCAACTCGGAGATTCCGGCGCCGCCACCGCCGTATTCCGTGGGCAGGTTGACGCTGAGGAATCCGAGGGTGCTTGCTTCCTGCCACAGTTCGGTGGGAGGTAGTCCTGCGCGTGCCTTGTCGAGAATGTAACTGGCACCGTACTTTTCGCCCAACTTTGCTACCGATTCGCGCAATGCGCGGCGCTCGATGCTCTCGGTGACGTCCACGTGCTTCCTCCAAGGCTTGACTGAGTACGGACTATAGTCATATTTTTGTCTATAGCAATATGTGACTACGGATAGGTGGTGATGTCATGTCCTTGCGGCATGCGGTGCTGGCGGCGCTACTGGACGGCGAAGCGTCGGGCTATCAAATGGCCAAGAACTTCGACGTTGCCGTTTCCAATTACTGGCACGCGCTGCCCCAGCAGCTGTACGGAGAGCTCACCCGGCTCGAGGCCGGCGGGCTGGTGTCCGGCCGTGATGTCGTCCAGACCGGGAGGCCGAACAAACGGGTATTCCACCTCACCGAGGCCGGCCGTGAGGAGCTTGCGGCGTTCATCTCGCGCCCGTCGAAGGTGTCGTTCATTCGCGAGGAACTGCTGGTCAAGGTGCAAGCCGTCGAAGGGGGCGACGCATTGGCGCTTGCCGACCAGCTCGACGAACGTGCCATGACGGCTCTCGGCAAGATCGCGTTGTTCGGGAAGCTGCTTGCGCGATTGCGCGGCGATCTCGACGAAACAACGTTCCTCGCCGAGAGTTCGCGCATCGGCCCGTATCTCACCGGCCTGCGCGGGCTGGCGTTCGAACAAGAAAACCTCGAGTGGTTCACCTGGACTGCCGAGGTGCTCCGCGCGCGCGCGAACGGAACCACTGTCCCGCGTCGGCCCCGGCCGATCTCAGCAGATCAGCCTTCGGGCTAAGGAGCACGCTGTGTCCGAAATTTCCTACCAACGCTTTGTGGCACTCGGCGACAGCCAGACCGAGGGACTCAACGACGGTGCAGATGACACCGGTTTCCGGGGTTGGGCCGACCGATTCGCTGAGCGCCTGGCTGCGATCAACCCGGAATTGCACTACGCGAACCTGGCTGTGCGTGGACGCCTGACCCGAGACGTACTCGCCGACCAAGTGCCTGCTGCCCTGGCGTTGCAACCGGATCTAGTATCTGTGGTGGTCGGGATGAACGATGTGCTTCGAGTCAGCACCGACCTGTCCGACGTCCTCGGCGATCTGGACACGATCTATGCGCGACTTACCGACGAGGGCATCACGGTCATGACGACGACCTTCCCGGCAATTGCCAAGATCGCGCCGATGGCGAAGCGGCTCGAACCTCGTGCCCTGCGCCTGAACGACGCAATTCGTAGCGCCGCAACGAAATACAACTTGTCCCTTGTTGATCTGCACGGCGCCGACGCGATGACAGATCTCCGGTACTGGAGTGCTGACCGGATTCTCGCGTCTCCGTTGGGTCACGCGGCGTTCGCGGCCGCCGGTGCCGAAGCCCTACGCCTGCCGGGTAGCGACGACAGTTGGTCTCGACCGCTTCCGCCCCTGCCGCCACACTCGGCTCTCGGCCAAATTCGCGCCGAGGCCGAGTGGGTTCGGGCATTCCTGCTCCCCTGGTTCGCCCGTCGGATCCAAGGCAAATCCAGCGGCGACGGCCGAACGGCAAAGAGGCCGACGCTGGAACCTGTTGTTGCGAGCTGAAATTGAGCGGCGGTGTCAGGCAGTCTCGGTTTCCAACGCAAACCACAGCATTTTTGTGCGGGTCCCCTTGCGGGTCTTCGGCATTACCGGTCCCATGAACACGCCGGGCGAGACCTCTCGCAGTTCGTTGTAGGACATGCGCGCCACTGCAGAGTTTTCTGGTAGGTCGTAGTCGAACACCACGGTGTCCCGACCGTCGAGGAGCGACTTTCCGATCCTCGCGGCGAATCCAAACACTTCCCGGCCGAGTCTCATGCGGTTCGTTCCACGACCATTCTGACCATCCGGATCCGTGCTGAACTTCTTCCCGACCCATATGTTCCGTCTCGCCACTGCGCGTACTACGGAGGCGAGTGGACCAGCGTCGAGTCCGCGAATGGCCAACATTCGGCCGTTCGGCGCGGTGCCCAAAATGGCAAGATCCGGGGGCGTCGGGCTGGCTCGGTAGAGCTCTTCCAACTCGTCGAACCGCATCTGTGACAGTGAGTCGAAGGTGTACTCGGGCATCGTAGTCCTCTTTCGTTCGGGCTGGAGTGGGCGGTTATCGTGCAAGCGATTTGGCTCGCCGTGTGTACGCGGCATGGGCAACGATCCCGGTCAGGATCAAGGCCTCGAAAATGTGTACCCAGTTGCCGAACGTGTCGACGGCCATCATTCCGCAGACACTTGTGCCGCCGATGAGGCCGAGTACGCCTGTCGCGGCGTATACCAGGGCGGTCACGCCCGCGTACCTGGCAGCCGTCGCAGGCGTGCGTACGCAGAAGAGGCCGACCACGCCGGTGATCAGATGAAAAAGTGCGTGCCAGCCGTTCACCGTGACGGGAATGAAGCCGAGCAGTTCGATGGTGCGCGACTGCATCGGATGCATCGAGAAGTTCGGGTAGATCAGCAAGGCGACCGGTCCGTTGCTGGTGAACCAGGCCGCCATCAGGAACGCCGCGACTTGCGTTGGTGAGCTACGCACGCGACCGAGATATCGGGCGCCTGCAATGCGAATTCCCTGCATGATGGGCTTCCTCCGTGCTGATACGCATGAGACAATGAGTGTTGGAACGTCTCAAACGTACTATGTGACCGAGGCTGGTGACAAGGAGAGCTCGTGCCAAGAGTGACGAAGAACGCACTACTCGAAACATTGCTTGCGCCTGATCCGGAGCTGCTCCAACGACTCGACGAGGCCGACGAAGTGACGGAGCGGATCCTCGAGGCAGCGTTCGAGCAGATCGCGGTTGTCGGATGGCGCAGGTCGACGGTCGAGGATGTCGCCAGACGAGCAGGGTTGGGCCGGGCGACCGTCTATCGGAAGTTTCCGAGCAAGAAAGATCTCACGGAAGCGGTCCTGCAGGGTGAGGTGCGAAAGTACTTGGCGGGCAACAAAGCCGCGTCTGCGCCGGATTCGACTGTGGCCGACCGCATGGCGCAAAGCGCGGCCTTTACCGTCGATTTCCTCCACGACCACGCACTGTTGCGGCGGCTGCTGGAAACTGAGCCCGAGTCGATTCTGCCGTCGTTGACGGTCGATGCCGCACCGCTCATCGAGCTGTTTCGCGAATTCTGCGCGACGCTATGGCGGCACGAATTCTATGGTGACGCAACGGTTTCCGATGCCGACTTGCAGCATCTGCGGACCGTGGCGGAGTTGCACATACGGATCTCGTTGTCGCTGATCCTGACCAAACAAAGTTCGATCCCCCTCGATACCGCCGAACAAGCGCGGGCTTTCGCGCACCGGTATCTCGCGCCGATGTTGGATTTGTGAAATTGGCGCTGGGCGCAACTTCTGTACATGATGGGACGTCCACACCACGGCGGTGACCGCCACTTGGGTGGTCGGCTACTTCCGCAGGTGACGCATTGAATCGGAAGAAGGCCCATGGCGATCGCCACACTCAACGGAATTCGACTGAGCTACGACGTCGTCGGTGCCGGCCCGCTGGTCCTGTTGATCATGGGCACAGGCAGCCCCGGGCGAGTCTGGCGTACCTATCAGGTGCCTGCGCTGGTGAAGGCCGGATTCCGCGTCGCCACAGTGGACAATCGCGGAATCGCTCCGTCGGACGAATGCGCCGGCGGAATGACGATCGACGATCTCGTCGGCGACGCTGCAGCGCTGATCGCGCACTTGGGTGGACCGGCCCACGTCGTCGGTACGTCGATGGGTGCACGAGTCGTACAGGAGCTCGCGTTGGCACGACCTGACCTGGTCACCAAGGCCGCCATGTTCGGCGCGACCGGTCGGCCACATCCCGTGGCCCACACGCTCAACTTGGGTGAGCGGGCGATGCACGACAACGCCGTCGAGTTGCCTGTCCACTACGCCGCCGCCGTCAAGGCATTGCTCAACCTGTCACCGCACACACTCGAAGATCCGACTCGGGCGCAGGAGTGGCTCGACATCTTCGAGTTCACCAGCTCGTCCAAGCCCTCGCCGGGAGTGCGAGCGCAGATCGGCATGGACCGTTCGCGTGATCGACTGGCTGCTTATCGCGGTATCCGCGTCCCGAGCCTCGTCGTCGGATTCGCCGACGATCGGATGACCCCGGCCGTGTTCGGACGCGAAGTTGCCGCTGCTATTCCGGGCGCCCGCTACGTGGAGATCGAACAGTGCGGACATTACGGGTACCTCGAGCGTCCGGACGAGGTAAATCGGGTACTCATCGACTTTCTGTCCGGCTAGAGCCGGCCGAGTGTGCACTTGCTGTCGTAAACGCCGAG
>JBBSKP010000066.1:0-22344 GCA_038256175.1 Mycobacteriales bacterium | reverse complement strand
CCGGCCACCCAGGCACCCCCACCGTCCAGATCGCACTGGCATACGCCCGACCTGCCGTCGCCTGCGACTGCCCTGCCGATCTCGCGCCTCTGCCCACGAATCTGCCAGTCCTAAAACTGCCCATATTCAGCGGCCTCCTAGTCCGAGCTTCATCGACGCGCCGCCGTCGATGAACAGCTGCTGGCCTGTGACGTATCGGGATTCATCGGACGCCAGGTACACGATGGCGTGCGAAATGTCGGATGGTTCGACGTAGGGAATCGGCATCGCCTGCATGAACGGGAAGGTGACTTCGGCGTCTTCGCGCGTGGGATTCGGCAGGTCCGGACGGAACGTGCGATACATGCCTTGGTTGTGCAGCATGTCGGTGTCCACGTTCGTCGGATGCACGGCGTTGACCCGGATCAAGCTTGGGCCCGTCGTCAACGCGAGTGACTGCGTGTACGTCCTGATCATCTTTTTCGCCAACCCGTACCCGTCACCACCCGGGCCTTGGAGTGCCTGCTGCCCGTTGATTCCAATCTGCGGCACCAATCCGGCGACCGAGCCGGTCACGATCACCGAGCCACCGGCGCTCAGGTACGGCAAGGCGACATGCACGGTGTTCACCACGCCGACGAAGTTCACATCGAAGGCGTCGATAAAGCCTGCTACGGGAATGTGATTGCCCAATGGGCAGATTGCCGCGTTGGCCACCACCACGTGGAGGCCGCCCAATTCATCGACGGCCGCCGCAAGCGCATCCTGCAGCGACCGCCGATCTCGGACGTCGACAACGTCGACAACGGCACGACGACCCGCCTTCTCGATCAGGGCCTTCGTCTGGTCGAGATCTGCTTCTGTTGCGAGCGGATACTCGTTGCTTGCGATATCGGCGCAGATGTCGAGCGCAATGATGTCGGCGCCCTCATCGGCCAGATGTACTGCATGACTGCGCCCTTGGCCGCGTGCCGCTCCCGTAACGAGGGCGACTTTGCCACTGACTCGATTCATGGTTCCTCCGGTTCGGTTGCGGCAGTGCTGGAAAGGGCAGGTTTCGTCGCGACGACATGATCCGGTTCTCGTTGGGCCGCATACTCCTTCGCCCATCGATAGTCCGGTTTACCGCTCGGTGTTCGGGAGATCGAATCCGCGATCCAGATCTGCCGTGGGATCTTGTAGCCGGCGAGGTGGTGTCGAGCATGGCGCTCGAGATCGGCAAAGTCGATCGAGCTCGCCGGCCCGGACTGCACCACGGCAGCAACCTGATGACCCCACCGTGGATCGGGCACTCCGATAACGATCGCGTCGTATATGTCGTTGTGCGCCTTCACGATGCTCTCGACTTCTTCGGCAAACACCTTCTCGCCGCCGGTGTTGATCACCATGTTCCCGCGGCCGAGCAGCGTGATGGAGCCTTCCGCGTCGACGAGGGCGCGATCGTCGGTGATGACCAGCCGCTCACCGTCGACTGTCAGGAAGAGCTTCTCGGATTTGATCGGATCCTTGTAATAGCCGATTGGAACGGAGCCTGTCTTCGCCAGCCAGCCTTGCTCGCCGACGGCCACGGGGTGTCCCGCATCATCGACGACGACAGCGCCACGTCCTGACTGCACGCGCGGGCCGGCACTGATCGGATCGCCCGGCTGCGCGAAACCTATTCCACCGAAGCCGGTTTCGGACGATCCGATCGAATCGGACACCATCTTTCCCGGGAAGGTCTCCAGGAGTTCGTTCTTCACCGACTGCGAGAGAAGTGCGGCACCGGACGCGATGACGACGACGCTGGAGACATCTGCCGGTGTGGCCTTGTACGCATCGAGTAGCGGACGGCCCATCGCATCACCAGTGATGATGACGACCTGCGCACGGTGGCGCTCAACTAGTTCCCACACTCGGCTCGGGTCGAACTTCGAATCGAGGATGACTGTGTTCCCCGACCACAGCGCGTTGAACGTCGGCATCATCGCCGAGGCGTGGATCAGCGGCGGTAGGGCGAACCACCGCATCGGCTCATTCGCCGAACCATTTCGCGACTGTTGGTACTCATCGGCAACGGGCTCACCGCTGTAGAAGTCGATGCCACCACCGAGAACACGCCACATGTCTTCTTGTCGCCACATCACACCTTTTGGGCGTCCAGTCGTGCCGCCGGTGTACATCATGAACAGGTCATCACTGGTCCGACCCTCGAAATCCCTTGCCGTCGAACAGTTGTACAGCGCCTGCTCATAGAGCAGCGAATCGCTCGGCAGGCGCGGACTGCCGAGATCGTCTTCCACCACGATCGTGTGAGTGATCGCGGGAACGAGCGGTAGCACATCGGCAACGCGAGATGCATAAGTGCGGTGGTGGATCAGCGCGGAAAGGTCGGCATTGTCGTAGACGTAACGCAGCTCGTCACTGGCGTACCGATAGTTGATGTTGATGGGCACTGCGCGGATCTTGAAGCACGCAATCAAGGTTTCCATCGTCTCGATGGAATTGTGCAGGTGAAATCCGATGTGCGAGTTTCGACCGAGCCCATCCGAAATCAGATGGTGTGCCAGTTGATTGGCGCGTGCTTCGAGTTCGCGATAGGTGACCTCGCGCCCGCCCGCGATCAGCGCGATGCGCTCGGGCATCGCGTCGACCGCGTGCTCGAAGAGATCCGCGAAGTTGTTCGCCATCAGACCACCGTGAGCGGCAGTGGAATTCCCCGATCGGTGAACTCGAACGCAGCACCGGTGCTGAACCGCGTGATCGCTACCTCGGTGGATTCCTTGAACGGCTTCTCGCCCATTCGCACCTCTACAGTCAACGCATCGTCGTCGTGCTCCACGACCGTTGCCACGAATCGTGGATTGACGCCGCGCACGAGCGCCTGGAGCGGGTCGAGATGGTCGGCGTCGATCATCGACGGCCACGCGCCATCCGCTGTCGCACCGTCCTTGCGGCCGATGCGGATGCTGACCGAGTCACCACGGGATATCGAAACATTCACGTACTGAGTAGGATTCAGCGCTGGGTGCAGCTGCAAGACGGTATTCAACCCGCCGAATCCATCATCGAGGTGCAGCGCATTGCGGATCCGCTCAGACGTGAGGCCAGCGATCCCGGTGAGTTGCTTTCGCCCAATTCGCAGAGCTTCGGTCTCATCAGCCCTAGCGCGGACCGCGATCATGAATCCGATGGTCAGCAGATGTTGTTGCAGGCACACCTCTTCCGCAATCCGCACGAGCGCCGACTTCGAGAAGTCCTGGAACCGCAAATCACTCAACAACGGGCCCGAATAGTCGCACGCGCCGGCATCTGTTCGGTCGATCGGACTCAACTCGACTGTTGCGGCGACGGTGGAGGCAATCACATCGGAATTCGGCGGGACTTCGGGCGGCACATTGGCCTCGTCGATTGTGACGGTCCAGGCACAGTGCGGGGTTTGATTCGCCGACCGTCGCGGCGGCCGATGAATCGGACGAACTTGCGCATGCTTGTTCGTCGCAAGCGCGGTCGCATCGAAGGTCGGGTCCTCGATGTCGTGACACATCGCTGTGACGAACTCGTCGCCCATCGGTTCCACATCCATCAGTGCGCCACAGTGATTCAGCCAGAACTCGCCGTGGTCGTGATCGTCGACGCTGTAACGAAAGTCCATGAACTGCGGCGGCGCGCCGATGTCGAGCTGCAATCCCTTGAATATGGTCTCGACGCTGTCACCCCGAAAGTCGAGGGCCTTCTGCATGCGGCGGGTGTAGACGGGGCTGGCGACCTGCCACTCCTCGATCGCGACCGCCGTCATGCCTTCGCGGCCGAACGCTCCGATGGAGTGCGCCATGCCCGACCGGTCGATCAAGTGCCCGCACAGCAGTAGTTCGGGCACGAGCACGGCGAGGTCTTCACGGGAAAGATCCGCGAATGTTGTTGGCCTGTCTCCTACCACAGCTCCACCGGAGCCTTTCCGATCTCGTACCAACCAGCAGGCCGCTTGCCTGACATCGAGCGTTCGATCCGCTTTTGCATACCCGGCGAGAGCGCTCCGTTCGTTATCATCTCGAGGAACAGTGCGGACACGTTGCCGAAATCGAAAAAGTCGCGCTGCCAGGACCACTGGTAGTTTCCGCCGTAGCGGAACCAGCTACCGCCGATACCGTTCACTTGATAGTGACTTCCGTCGTCGCGCGTGCTGTCGGAGACCTGTTTCCAGAAGCCGATGACGTCGCCCGAGCGCTCGTCGACTGCGAATTGCTGGTACGGGTACTGCCACCCCTCGAGGCCGTCCATCTCCTGACCGAGCGCAATTTCGCGGATCTCCTCCCTTCCCACGGCCATGAACTCCTGGGTCGGGCCATAGTTCCAGCCGTAGGTTGCATCCTCGGTGTACATGTCGGCCAACGGCTTCCAGTCCCCCATTTCCTCGCACCGCCTATTCTCGGCGACCCAGCGCTCAACCATGTCGTCCAGTTCGGTGCGGTCGAAGCCTGCCATCAGCGCTCTCCTCGTGGTCGCGAACGGCTGTCGTCGTTTCCTTGAATGATCGACAGCGCTTGGGTCGGACAGAATCGAACTGCGCTTTCCACATCGCGCCGCAGCTCGTCCGGCGGGGAACTGTCGAGGATTTCGACGGTTCCATTCTTGGGAACAGCAAAGACGTCGGGCGCCTCCAACTCGCACATCGCGTGGCCCTGACACAGATCGAGATCGACGACGATTCTCATGGCTCACTCCGCTTGCGATAACGCACCCTGCATGGCTGCTCGAGCTGCACCACCATCTTGCTGTGGTCGTTGCGATACGTGTCCGATGGCTGAGCCAGCTCGAACTCATAGCCACGCAACAGGATCGAGAAGATCGCTTTGAGCTGCATCATCGCGAACGCAGCACCGACACAGCGATGCCGGCCGGCGCCGAACGGGATCCACGTCCACCGGTTGACGATATCTGCCTGGTTCGGATCGATGTAGCGCGCGGGATCGAATTGGTCGGGATTCGGAAAGTCCTCGGGAATACGGTTGGAAATCGCCGGTGAAGCGGCGACGAGATCGTTCTCTTCGATCCGGTAGCCGCCGACTTCGAACTCGCCGCGTGCCACGCGCAGCAACATGATCAGCGGCGGATGCATTCGCAACGTCTCCTTGAGCACGGATTCCAGCATCGGAATCTGCCGCAGCGCGTGGAAACTGATTTCGGATCCATCCGCATACAGCTCGTCGAGTTCGGTGCGCACGCGCTCCATGTAATCCGGGTGTCGCAACATTTCGATCAACGTCCAGGCGGCGGTGCCCGATGTTGTGTGATGACCGGCGAACATCATCGAGATGAAGATGCCGGTAATCTCGTCGGCGCTGAAGCGTTCGTTGCCGTTCTCGTCCTTGATCGAGACGAGAACGTCCAGCATGTCTCGATCTTCTTTACCCTTGGGCGGGTTGGCGATTCGGCCGGCCATGATCTCCTGCACCAGCGCGACCAGAGCAACGCGGGCCTCGTCGCGGCGGCGGAAACTCTCGATCGGCGCATACGGGTCGACGAATGCTATTGCGTCCGTTCCCTGTTCGAGTTCGTGATAAAGGTGCGCGAACCTGCCGTCGAGTTGTTCCCGAAATTTTTGTCCGATCAGGCATGCCGATGATGTATAGATCGTCAACTCGGCGAAGAAGTCGAGGAGGTCGATCTCACCGCTCTCACCCCAGCCTGCGACGATGCGCTCGACCTCCGCGGCGATGGTTGCCGCATGACCCTTCATCTGCTCGCCGCGAAGGGCCTGGTTGTGCAGCATCTCCTTGCGCCGCTCGGGACTTGCGTCGAAGACGACGCCTTCGCCGAAGATCGGCTTCATGAAGGGGTACGCGGCTTGCTGGTCGAGGTCCTCGTCGGTGGATCGGAAGAAGAACTCGTTGGCCTCCGCGCCCGACAGCAGCACTACATCCCGGTTCGCGAGGCGAAATGCGCCGACATCGCCGCACTCTTCGCGTACGCGCTTCATGAGGGCGATCGGATCTGTCCGGAGTTCCTCGAGGTGTCCGTGCTCGCTTTCGCCGCGAGACACCATGGCAGGCTTGGTAATTGTCATTCGTCGTCCTTTCGAAGCGGAGCCTCAGGCTGTACTTCGACGAGGACGAGGTGAGCGCCACGCGGAGCCGACACCACTGCGACCACCGCGGCCGCGATATCGGACGCGCGCAAGAAGTAGCCGTGCCGGGCGAATCCCCATTTGGCCCAATCGTCCATCAGTACCCCGATGACCTCGGGCTTCGCGTTCATCCCCATCGACGTCAGCGTTGGTCCGGGTCGCACGATGGAGGCACGAACTCCTGTGCCCTCCAGCTCCATTCGCATTTCCCGGCCCATTGCCTCGACCCCTGTTTTGGCCGCGTTGTACGCGCCCATCCGAGGTCGCGGCGAGTCAGCGCAATCCGATCCGATCAGGACGAAGTCGCCACGCTTGCGTTCCACCATGCCGGGCACGATCCGATGAACAAGTCGCTGCGCGCCGACGAGATGCACTTGCACCTGGGCGAGGAAATGCTCGGAGTCCATCTCGTGAACAAGATCGAACTCGAGATCACCAGCGCCTGACAGGGCGATTTCGGTGGGGCCGTGCGTAGTTTCTGCCGCAGTTACGAACTCGTCGACCGAATCCGCCTTCGTGACATCGAGGTAGTGAGCGAAGGCGACGCCCCCGTTGCTCCGGATCTTGTCGGCGATCGCCTCGCATTGGTCGACCCGACGTGCTCCCAGCGCGACCGGATGCCCTAGCTCGGCCAGCGCAAAGGCCGTCGCCTCGCCGATTCCTGACGATGCGCCGCTCACAATTGCCGGGCGGCGAACGGGATTTGGCTCGAACCGTGGCATTACCGGACCTCGACTTTCACTGGCAGTGCTGCGAATCCTCTGACACTCGTGGAGTGCACGCGCTTGATTCCAGGCTCGTCCAATTCGTAATCCCTTACTCTCGCGACGAATTCGGCTAGCGCGATATTCGACTCGAGACGAGCCAGGTGCGCGCCCAAGCAGAAATGCGTTCCGCCGCCGAAGCTGGTGAGTGTGCTCTTGCTGTCTCGACCGATCCGGAACTCATCGCCTTCGGGAAATACAGCCGCGTCGCGATTGGCCGAGCCCATCAGGATCAGCACCTTGTCGCCGGCGGGGATCGTTGCGTCGTAGTAGTCGATATCGACAGCCGACGTCCGCGCGACGATCTGACTGGACGTGTCGTATCGCAGCGTCTCCTCGGTCCACGCGGGCACCAATGCGGGGTCCTCGACGACTCGTCGGAACTGATCGGGATTCTGTGCGCCCCAATACAACGAGTTGCCGAGCAGCTTTGTGGTCGTCTCGTTGCCAGCTACGACCATCAGGAACATGAAGCCGATGATCTCGCCTTCGTTCAGCCTGTCACCGTCGATCTCGGCGTCGAGCAATGCCGAGGTCAGGTCGTCGGTCGGCGATGTGCGCCGCTGCGCAAGCATTTCTGCGTAGTAGCCGAAGAGCTTCATCGACGCTTCCATCGCGGCCATCGGTACGTCTTCTACGCCCTCTTCACGGTGCACGACAAGGTCGGCGAGGAGTCGCAGCTCTGCTCGGTCGGGCTCCGGAACGCCGAGCAGTTCGGATATCACGTCCATCGGAAGCTTGCCCGCCACCTCGGAGATCCAGTCGAACTCGCCGAGTTCCACGGCACGCTCGAGGTGTTGCAACGTCAACCGGCGGATCCGGTCGGTCAGCTCGTTGACGCGTCGCGGAGTGAAGCCCTTCGACACCAACTGCCGCATCCGCATATGACGCGGATCGTCCATCGCGAGAAACGACATCACTTTATGGGCGTTGGGTCCGTAGGCCGCTGGGTCGAGCGACACACCGTTGGCGCTGGAGAGCCGCTTGCTGTCGCGGAACGCGGCAGCGACATCGACATGGCGCGACAAGGCCCAGAAGCCAAGTTCGGCGTTGTGATAGATCGGCGCCTCTTCGCGCAGCCGTCGATAGGTCGGATACGGATCCTCGTGAAATCGATAGTCGTAGGGATTGAACAACACCGGCTCGAGCGAGGCTTTCGTCATTACGACCACTCTCCAGAGAACACATAACTAGACACGTGTCTGGACGTTACTACAGTATGTCCGACTGGACAATGATCAGAGGCTGCAAAGCTAGGCTAGAACTCGTATCAGTTTCTGTCGAGGCTACGACCAGGAACTAGAGGTTCAGCGCGTCATCGCTCGATCGGCGCATAATAGAATGTGTTCTCATTCCGCGCGATTGCATGTTGAATGGGGACGTTGCGTTCGCCCCTGAGCTGAACTGTAGCCTAGACATTTGTCCAGTTACTATCGGAGTTGCCGATGACCACTATCCGCCCAGCCGAGAGCTCGACAATCCAGATCGGATACATCGGCCTCGGGAACATGGGCGCCCCGATGGCAAAGCGACTACTCGACTGGCCAGGCGGGCTCGTCGTCTGCGATATGCGACCAGCAGCGGTGCACCCGTTCACCGATGGCGGTGCGAGCGCCGCAACGTCCGCGCGGGAAGTCGCCGCGACTGCCGGCGTCATCTCCGTGACGGTTCTCGACGACAGCCAGGTACGCGATGTTGTGGCAGGCCCGGACGGGATTCTGCAGTCGGCACAACCAGGAACGGTTGTGGCTGTGCATTCGACAATCAGCGATAAGACGGCTGTCGACCTTGGGCGACTGTGCGCCGATCACGACGTGGAGTTCGTGGATGCCCCCGTCAGCGGAGGCGGACCCGGCGCCGCAAAAGGAACCTTGGCCGTCATGGTCGGAGGTTCCCCTGCGGCATTCGAGAAGGTGCGCGCGCCGTTCGGCCGGTGGGCCAACCTCGTGATCCACGCCGGCGACGTCGGCGCGGGCACCCAAATGAAGCTGGCGCGCAACCTCCTTCATTTCGTGTCCTTCACCGCCGCGGCGGAGGCGCAACGACTGGCCGAGGCCGCGGGGCTGGACATCAGAGACCTCGGGAAGGTGGTTCGGCACTCCGACGCCGTCACGGGCGGACCGGGCTCGATCATGTTGCGGGACACCACGAAACCCGTCGATCCGGACGACTTCTGGTACCCGATCCTCACGCACGTACGCAATCTCGGCGAGAAGGACCTTGCTCTTGCCCTCGGTCTCGGCGCGCGGCTCGGCGTCGAATTGCCACTGGCCCGGATGGCTCTTTCCGGCTTGGGGCCTGGGCTCGGTGTCGACGCAGGCGAAGTATCGACGACGACAGAAAGGCAGTCACCATGACGGACGAGGTTCGCCAGCGCGGACTGGACATGATGAAACAGGTCTACGGCTGGGACATGCCGGACATGCCGGGGGAGTTCTTCGGCGTCACGGTCGATCATCTGTTCGCCGACATATGGTGCCGCCCCGGGTTGACGATTCGCGATCGCCGGCTACTGCTTTTCGGTGCGCTCGCCGCGCAGGGACGGTTCGACATGGCCGAAATCCAGGTCACCGCAGCACTACACAACAAAGAGTTCGATGCGAAGGAACTGCACGAAATCGCCATCTTCCTCACCCATTACATCGGCTGGCCGCAAGGCTCGAAGCTCGACATGACGATCAGCTCGGTGCTCGCCAAGGCCAAGAAGAACGAGCAATAACTACTCACGAAAAGACGGTCTCATGCCAGATGCGCCACAAGTCCGCCCGCAAAACGCCAGTGCGATCACAGACTGGGATTTCGAGGCGGATGTCGTCGTCGCCGGATACGGAATAGCCGGCGTCACCGCCGCGATCGAAGCTGCGCGTGCCGGGGCAGACGTTCTGGTTCTCGAACGGACCGGCGGTTGGGGCGGCGCTGCAGCGTTGTCCGGTGGATTTATCTACCTCGGCGGCGGAACCCCGTTGCAACAAGCGCTCGGGTTCGAGGACTCACCCGAGAACATGGCCGCATTCATGGGCGCTGCGCTTGGGCCCGGCGCCGATCGAGCCAAGATCGACGACTACTGCGCGGGCAGCGTCGAGCATTACAACTGGCTCGTCGACTGCGGCGTGCCGTTTCGCGAAGCGTTCTGGGGAGAACCCGGCTGGGAGCCGCCCCACGACGAAGGGCTGATGTATTCCGGCGGTGAAAATGCCGCACCGTTCAACGAGATCGCGAAGCCTGCGCCTCGCGGCCACCTCCCACAGATGGCCAACAAGCGGACCGGCGAGAAGGGCGGTGGCTACATGTTGATGAAGCCACTCGTCGACACCGCGGAAAGCCTCGGCGTTCGAAAGGAATACGACATTCGCGCACAGCGCCTCGTGATCGACGACGCGAACCGCGTTGTCGGGATCGTCGCCAAGCAGTACGGAAAAGAGATTGCCGTACGCGCACGCAAGGGTGTCGTGCTTGCCACGGGAAGCTTTGCCTACAACAAGAAGATGATCGAAGCGCACGCGCCGCGACTGATCGGCAGGCCTGCCGCGGCCATCGAGGAACACGATGGCCAAGCGATTCTGATGGCGCACGCGCTCGGCGCGGACCTCGCGCACATGGACGCCACCGAGGTCGCGTTCTTCGGCGATCCGCAACTGCTCGCACGCGGAATTCTCGTCAACGGCCGCGGCCAGCGCTTCATCGCCGAAGACACCTACCCCGGGCGCATCGGGCAGGCCGCATTGATCCAGCAGGACAACCAAGCATTCCTCATCATCGACGAGGCGTCGTACGAGGAAGGAATGACAACCGAAACGTCGACACCGTTCTTCCGTGCCCAGCCGAAGTGGGTGGCCGAGACGGTCGCCGAACTCGAGCAGGAGATGGGCTTTCCGGCACTTGCGTTGCAGGGCGCGATCGACTGCTACAACCTGCATGCCGCCGAGAGTAAGGATCCGTTGCTAGGCAAGAAGTCTCAATGGGTCAAGCCGATCGGCAGCCCGATCGCTGCCTTCGACCTTCGTGGCTTCACCGCTGGTTTCACACTCGGCGGCTTGCGTACAGATCTAAACTCACGCGTGCTGCATGTTTCCGGCGAACCGATCGAGGGACTGTTCGCCGCCGGACGCTGCACGTCAGGCCTCTGCGCCGGCGGCTATGCGAGCGGTACATCACTCGGCGACGGCAGCTTCTACGGTCGTCGTGCGGGCTCGACCGCGGCGAAGAATTGAGGCCGCAGTTGCCGGCACGATCCGATTCCCGTAGTGTCCAGACATGTGTCTGATTCCGTAAGCCTCGAGTCGACTCGACGCCGCCTGACCGAGAAGCAAGCCGACACTGTCGACAAGCTCACCAAGGCGGCAGTCGAGGTACTCGGCCGTGAAGGCTTTGCCGGCCTTACTGTTCGCATGGTCGCCGCCGCAGCCGGAGTGGGAGCCGCGACGGCGTACACGTACTTCTCCTCGAAGGAACACCTTGTCGCCGAGGTGTTCTGGCGTCGTCTGGCCTCGACTCCACCACCCGCTGCCGAAAAAGGAAGCGACGCCACCGCTCGCGTCGTCGCAGTGCTTCGCCACATTGCGCTGCTCGTCGATGACGAGCCCGAGCTTGCTGGAGCCGTGACCAGTGCCCTGCTCGGCCGCGATCCCGATGTGGCCCATCTTCGTGGTCGGATCGGCGGCGAGATCCGCACTCGCCTCACCGAAGCGCTTGGGCCGAACAGTGATCCAGATGTCGTCGAGTCGCTCGAATTGCTCTACGCAGGCGCATTGGTACGTGCGGGAATTGGCTACGCGTCGTATTCCGAGATCGCCGATCGGCTCGAGAAGTCAGCGCGCTTGATCCTTGACTAGAGAGTGTGACATGACGACAGCCAAACCGAAGGGGCTCGACTCGCCCTTGACCGTGCGCTTCATCAAGCTGATGTCGAGCATCAACGTACGTCTCTACCTCGCAACAAATGGACGCCTCGGCGGAAAGTGGCGGATTGGCAGCGCGTTTCCGCGAGGACTTCCCGTCTGCCTGTTGACAACAACGGGCCGAAAGACCGGACAGCAAAGAATTAGTCCGCTGCTGTTTCTCGAGGACGGCGATCGGATCGTCGTCGTCGCATCGCAAGGCGGGCTACCGAAGAATCCGGCTTGGTATTGGAATATCAAGTCCGATCCGAATGTGACGCTCCAGATCAAATCGAAGGTCTCATCGCGAAAAGCCCGAGTCGCAAACACCGAAGAGCGAAGCCGGCTGTGGCCCGAACTCGTTGCCATGTATAGCGATTTCGCAAACTATCAGACCTGGACCGAGCGCGAGATTCCCGTCGTCATCCTCGAATAGCCCTCGCCGAGTGTGCACCTGCTGTCGCGTCTACTCGACGTTTGCAACAGCAAGTGCACACTCGGCGGGTTAAAGTGCAGCCTCTTTTTGCAACTCCAGCGCTATATCGATCAGCTGATCTTCCTGGCCGCCTACCAGCTTTCGCTTTCCTGCGCGCACAAGCATTTCCGCGGACGAGACACCGTAGCGCTCTGCCTGCCGCTCGGCGTGCTTGAGGAAACTCGAGTAGACGCCCGCGTAGCCCATCATGAGCGCCTGGCGGTCGAGCAAGCATTCCTGCGGCATCACCGGACGGACTACTTCTTCAGCGGCGTCGGCAATCTTGAAGAAGTCGATGCCTGTCTTGATGCCCAGCTTGTCGCACACACCGACGAAGGCCTCGACCGGAGTGTTCCCCGCGCCTGCGCCGAATCGCCTTGTACTGCCATCGATCTGCTGCGCACCGGCCCGGACCGCGAAGATCGAATTGGCCACGGCCAGATCGAGATTCTCGTGGCCGTGGAAGCCGACCTGTGCATCGCCATTCAGTTCGTCGACGACTGCTGCGACCCGATCGCCCACCTGCTCGAGCACCATCGCGCCGGCCGAGTCGACAATGTAGACGCACTGGCACCCCGCATCGGCCATGATGCGTGCCTGCTTCGCCAGCATCTCGGGTGGCTGGGTGTGCGCCATCATCAGGAAGCCCACGGTCTCGAGGCCACGCTCGCGAGCAAGTCCGAAGTGCTGAATGGACACGTCGGCTTCGGTGCAGTGTGTCGCGATCCGGCAGATGTCCGCACCGTTGTCCTGCGCGATGACGATGTCTTCCTTGACTCCTACGCCCGGCAACATGAGGAACGCGATCTTCGCATTCTTCGCTGTCTTCGCCGCGATCGAGATCAGTTCCTGCTCTGGAGTTTTCGAGAATCCGTAGTTAAACGACGAACCGCCGAGGCCGTCGCCGTGGGTCACCTCGATTATCGGGACGCCTGATTCGTCCAGCGCGCGAACGATGTTTTCCACATCGTCGGCGGTGAACTGGTGTCGCTTGTGATGGCTGCCGTCCCTCAGCGAGGTGTCGGTCACGCGAATGTCGAGCTGATCGGAATATGGCTTTGCGGGCATGGTCACTCCTTAGACGCGGGCGGAGAGAATGTTGCGGGCGACCTCTTCGCCGACCTTTGTGGCGGCGGCGGTCATGATGTCGAGGTTGCCGGCATACGGCGGCAGGAAGTCGCCTGCACCTTCGACTTCCACGAAAATCGATACCTTCGCGAGACCACCGGACACCATCGACGGCGGGTCGAATTGCGGGTCGTTGAGAAGCCGATATCCGGGAACGTACGTCTGGATGTCGGCGACCATCCGGTGCACGGACTCGGTGATCGCGTCGGTGTCGGCGTCTTCGGGGATCGCGCAGAAGATGGTGTCGCGCATAATCATCGGCGGGTCGGCGGGATTGAGGACGATGATTGCCTTGCCACGCTTCGCACCACCGATCGTTTCGACGCCGCGACTGGTGGTCTTGGTGAACTCGTCGATATTCGCGCGAGTGCCAGGCCCTGCCGAGACGGACGCGACCGATGCAACGATCTCCGCGTAGGACACGTCGACCACCCGGGATACCGCTGCCACCATGGGAATGGTGGCCTGACCGCCGCAGGTGATCATGTTGACGTTCGGTGCGTCGAGGTGCGCGCGGAGGTTGACCGGCGGGACGACAGCGGGCCCCACCGCAGCGGGGGTCAGGTCGATCGCCCGAATGCCTGCCTCGGCGTACTTCGGCGCTGCGTCTCGATGCACGTAGGCCGAGGTCGCCTCGAAGACGATGTCAGGTGTCTCCGACTGTGCGAGTAGCCAATCGACGCCCTCGGCGGAAGTTTGCAGCCCGAAGCCTCTCGCCCGCTTCAAGCCCTCGCTCTCTGGATCGATACCGATCATCCACCGTGGCTCCAGCACGTCCGACCGCTGCAGCTTGTAGAGCAGGTCTGTGCTGATGTTTCCGGATCCAACGATCGCAACCGTCGCTTTACTCATTCGTGTCTCCTACTTGAAGTTCAAAGTAACCGTGCCGAGGCCGGCGAAGTCGGCATGAAAGTTGTCACCTGGTCGAGCGTCGATTGCCCGCGTGCACGAGCCGGGCAGCACGATGTCGCCCGCCTTGAGCCGGACACCGAAACTCGCAACCTTGCGGGCAAGCCAGGCGACGGCGATCACGGGGTCGCCGAGGACAGCGTCGCTGCGGCCCTCGGCAATGCGCTCACCATTGCGGGTGAGCACTGCGTCGATTCCCTTGATGTCGATGTCCCCCGGCGCAACTCGCTGCTTGCCGAGCACAAAGCCGGCAGAAGACGCGTTGTCCGAGATCGTATCGGCGAGTTTGATTTTCCAGTCCTTGATCCGGCTGTCGATCAACTCGATCGACGGTGCCAGAGCTATCGTGCCGGCGAGCACATCCGCCTCGGTGCAATCTTCGCCGGGAAGATCTGCGCCGAGGATGAACCCGACCTCTACCTCGACTCGCGGGTAGCAGAAGCGGGAGGTATCGACCGGTTCCTCTTCTGTCGACGCCATGTCCGCAAGCAGATGACCGTAGTCGGGCTCGTCGACGCCCATCATCTGCTGCATCGCCTTCGATGACAGACCGACCTTGTGCCCCACCACTTTTGCACCGTTGTCGAGCCTTCTTCGGATGTTGATCAGCTGGATCTCGTACGCGTCGACAACGTCGATGTCACCGAATTGTGCGGTCAGCGGGTCGATCGGAACCCTGTCGTCCTCGGCTGCCGCAAGCCGCTCGGCAATCTGGATACGAAGTTCGGTCGAAAGCATGAAGTGTCCCTTCCAAGTCTGCGCGATTATCTGGCGGCCATGTGGTGGCGGTCGGCTGCATGTTTGCCGGCGCGGCGACCGGAGAACACGCAATCGGCCAATGACAGTCCGCTGACGTAGGACTCCGAGCAGATGCCGACGGCGGTTCGCCCCGCCGCAAAGAGTCCCGGAATATCTTTGCCGGCAGTCGTTTTGACGGCGCCAGTCGTTTCGTCGACGACCACACCGCCCACCGTGAGCATCGGGCACGGGTTGATGGTGCTCGGCCGTATCGATACGTCGAGCAGTGTGAACGGTCCTGTCAGCACAGGCCTGGTGAATTCGTCGGGCTTACCCATCGGATCCGGCTCGCCGACGTCGAGTGCGTGGTTGTGCGCTTCGACCGTTGCGTTCAGCCCTGCTGGGTCGATACCGGCCTTAGTTGCGACCTCCGACAACGTGGCGCCACGTGTCGCCTGACCGCGAAAGAGCGCCTCGCCTTGCATCCGCTGGAACCAGATCGATTGGCCCACCAACTGGCTGCGCGCCTCGGCCATCAGATCGGCGTCGGCGAGGATCCAGCCTTTGCCGCCGTGAGCTGTGACCATCGCGTGCCCCACCGCTGCGCCATATCGTGATTCGTCGATGATGCGAGCGCCTTTGTCGTCCACCAGGAGTGCGCCGAGCATCGCGCTCGGTGGCGTGATGAAACGCCACGCCGACACGTTCTCCATCCGGTCCGTCACAGCCCCGACCTCCTGCGCGAGGGCGATTCCGCTGCCATCGTCCCCAGTGGTGCCCAGTGGGAGCCCGCCGAGGTACTTCGGTGCGTACCGTTCGATCATCTCGCGATTGGCAATGAATCCGCCAGCACAGACGATCACCCCCAAACGTGCCTCGATGCGAAGGTCCTGGGCGTATGTCCGCTCCAGCCAATCGAGGCGCCGCTCCAACCGCTTTCGCAACGGCGGGTAGTAGATCCCGGGTTTGGCCGAAATGGCAGCCAACCGTGCGAACTGCTTGCGGATGTTTGCGGGCGCGTTCGCCAGACTCGACGCATGCACGCCGATGACCCGGCCGTCGTCATCGGTGATCAACTTCGTCGCTCGAGTGTGTGGCCGCAGCGCTACCCCGGCCGCGCGGGCAGACTTCGCAAGGGGTTGGTACAGCTTCTTGCCGGAGGCGCCTTTGCCTTTCACGCGATGGCCTCGCTGCACGGGTGGCGTGATCGCACGGAACTCGCCGGAGCACTCGCTACCGGAGTAGTAGAGGTAGTACTTGTTGTTCGGATAGGACGTCTTGTAGGGACACAGGGACGACTCGAACGGCACCCCGTGACCCATCAACCAATCGATCAGGGCGGGACTCGAGTCGACGAAGCGTCGGAGCGTCTCCGGCCGGACAGCATCGCCGACCTCGCGGCCCAAATAGGCCAGCATTGCGTCGGCGCTGTCCTCGACTCCGGCCTCTTTCTGGATCTTCGTCCCACCGCCGGCATAGACGATTCCGCCCGACAGTTCCGTCGCTCCGCCACCGTCGAATCGATCGATCGCGAGTACCTGCGCGCCGGACTCGACTGCTTCGAGCCCAGCCGCCGCACCTGCCGCCCCGAAGCCCACGATCACCACATCGGTGGAAAGATCCCAGGTCATCGACTCATCCTCCGGCAAGACTGGAACGTGTTTCCGTTCCAGTGGCAAAATTTCACGATACTCACTGGCAGAAAGAATGGACCAGTAGGCACATCATTCTATAACGTGTTCTACATGAGCAAGCAGGAATATGACATCGTGGTGGTTGGCAGCGGCGGCGGAGGCATGACCGCAGCGCTGACCGCAGCGCACCGCGGCCTCAGTGTGGTCGTGGTCGAGAAGGCCCCCCATTACGGCGGTTCGACCGCCCGATCCGGCGGTGGGGTATGGATCCCCAACAACGAAGCGCTGGTCGCTGACGGGGTGAGCGACACCCCAGAAGCGGCCCGTGAGTACTTGCACGCGATCATCGGCGAGGACGCCCCGCCCGAGTTGATCGACACCTTCCTCGACCGCGGGCCGGAGATGCTGTCGTTCGTCTTGCGCAACACCCCGCTGCGGTTACGTTGGGTGCCCAACTACTCCGACTACTACCCCGAGGCACCGGGCGGCAGGGTCGGCGGCCGCTCGGTCGAGCCAGCCCCGTTCAACGGCAAGGTCCTCGGTCGCGAGCTCGACCACCTCGAGCCGGCATACGGCAAGGCACCGCTCAACGTCGTCGTCACGCAGGCCGACTACAAGTGGCTAAACCTGCGCAAGCGCCATCCGCGCGGACCGGTGCGCGTCATGCGCGTCGGCGCCAGGCTCATGCTCGCCCGGCTGACCGGGAAGCATCTACTCGGAATGGGACGGGCGCTGATCGCAGCGCTACGCAAGGGCTTGCTCGACGCACAGGTTCCGATTCTGCTCAACACCCCGATGACCGACTTGTACACCGAAGACGGTGTCGTGCGGGGAGTCAACGTGGTGTCCGACGGACAGCCCACGCTTATCCGCGCCCGGTACGGCGTTGTGCTCGCCGCAGGCGGATTCGAGCACAACGAGGAGATGCGCAAGAAGTATCAGCGCGAACCGATCGGCACCGAGTGGACAGTCGGCGCGAAGGCAAATACCGGTGACGGCATCCTCGCGGGCCAGAAACTGGGCGCAGCAAGCGAACTGATGAACGACGCATGGTGGGGTCCGACGATTCCGCTGCCACGCAGCCCGTGGTTCTGCCTCGCCGAACGGTCGCTTCCCGGCGGCATCATGGTCAACGATCGAGGTCAGCGCTTCCTCAACGAAGCGGCACCGTACGTCGAGGCAGTCCACCGGATGTACGGCGGCGAGCACGGCGCAGGCGAAGGTCCGGGAGAAAACATCCCGTGCTGGATGATCATGGACCAGCGGTACCGGGACCGGTACATGTTCGCGGGACTGCAGCCGGAACAACGCTTTCCGAAGCGCTGGCTGGAAGCAGGCGTCGTCGTACAGGCCGGAACTGTCGCCGAGCTCGCCGACAAGATCGGCGTTTCCGCGACTGCGCTCACCGAAACCGTCACGCGTTTCAACGGATTCGCTCATCAGGGGCAGGACGAGGATTTCGGACGCGGCAACAGTGGCTACGACCGCTACTACGGCGACCCACGAAACAAGCCGAACCCGAACCTCGGCGCACTCGAGAAGGCCCCGTACTACGCGATCAAGATGGTGCCCGGCGATCTCGGGACAAAGGGCGGCCTCCGCACCGACACGGTTGGGCGGGTACTCCGCGAAGACAACACCGTGATCGACGGCCTCTATGCAGTGGGTAACACCAGCATTCCCGTCATGGGCCACACCTATGCCGGTCCTGGCGCCACAATCGGACCCGCCATGACATTCGGTTACCTCGCGGCCATCGACATCGCGGAGCGGTCCAAGTCCACGGCCGCGACCGACGCGATCGCCAACTGAAAGGTCATCGATGCCAATCGATCCCACAGTCGCGATCGGCGCGACGCTGCCCGAGGTGACGTTCTCATGGGAAACGGCCGACGTGCAGCTCTACCATCTGGCGTTAGGCGCGGGCGAACGGCCGACCGATCCGAGCGAGCTGCGATATCTCGACGACTCTGGCCCGCAAGTGCTTCCGACCTTTGCGACGGTTGCCGCGACATTCCACGCAACAGCGCCGCCGCGGGTCTCGTTTCCTGGCGTCGAGATCGATCTAGCCAAGATCGTGCACGGCAGCCAGGAAGTGACGGTGCATCGGCCGCTGCCACCAACGGGGAAGGCGACCACATCGACGCGCATCGCCGAAGTGTGGGACAAGGGCAAAGCCGCAGTGATCGTTCAGGAGTCGACGACGATCGACGAGAACGGCGAGCCGTTGTGGACGGCCCGCTCCTCTATATTCGCGCGCGGTGAAGGCGGATTCGGTGGCGAGCGGGGACCCTCGGAATCGATCGCATTGCCCGATCGCGACCCGGACTACGACCTGCGGACGCGGATCCTGCCGCAGCAGGCGCTGCTGTACCGGATGTGTGGCGATCGAAACCCACTGCACTCCGACCCCGAGTTCGCAAAGGACGCTGGCTTCCCAGCACCGATTCTGCATGGCCTCTGCACGTACGGAATCGTGTGCAAAGCTGTCGTCGACGCGGCCCTGGACGGAGATGCGGCCAAGGTCAAGGGATTCCGGGCCAGGTTTGCCGGCGTCGTCTTTCCAGGTGAGACATTGCGAACTCAGGTCTGGCGCGAAGACGATACCTTCCTGGTTGCTGTCACAGTCGTCGATCGAGATAACGCACCGGCGCTCGCCGATGTTGTCTTGACTACGCGCTGATGGCGTCGACGCTGCGGATCACCACAGCGGAAGGGGACGCGCGCGGGCGCAGAGAAGGGTCCGTCCGTCGTTGGCGGTCGATACCCTACGCGGCCGCACCGAGAGGTGACTTGCGCTGGCGCGCACCTGTTCCCGCCCCACCTTGGACTGGCGTCTACGACGCGAGAGAGTTCCGATTCGCCTCGTGTCAGCCTAGGTGGGGCGCGGGCCTGGCGCCCGGCAAGTTTCAGCCACGCAGTGAAGACTGCCTCACGCTCAACGTTGTTGCGCCTGCCGATCCGAGTGACCGACTCCGACCCGTCGTCGTATTCGTGCATGGCGGTGGATATTTGCTCGGAACCTCGGCTCTCGAGCTCTACAGCGGCGTGAACCTGGTCGCGCGCGGCGACGTCGTGTACGTGGCGATGAACTACCGGCTGGGACCTCTCGGGTACCTCGATATGAGCGTGTTTTCCACGGATCGGCGGCCTATCGACAGCAATCTCGGAGTTCGCGATCAGATTGCGGCCCTGCAGTGGGTGCAGCGCAATATCGCTGCGTTCGGCGGAGACCCGAGCAACGTCACCATCTTCGGTGAATCCGCAGGCGGCAATGCCGTCACGACGCTGATGGTGACGCCGACGGCGAAACCGTTATTCCACAGGGCTATTGCACAGAGTTCACCCGCGCACTGGATTCACGACCGCGAGGATTCCGCGCGCTGGGCACACGACTACGTCGACGTGCTCGGCGCAACGCCCGACACAGCCATCCGAGCCTTGACCAGCGCGACACCGAAAGCGTTGGGCCAGGGAATGATAGGTCTGTACAAACGGCTTTCCGGTGTCACTCCAGGCCATTTCCCGCTCGAACCTGTAATCGACGAAGATCTCATTCCGAAGTGGCCGATCCACGCATTTCGAGATGGCACTGCGAACCGCGTGCCACTGATCATCGGCACGAATCGACGCGAAGGGAACCTCTTCGCCCGGGTTCCGGATGCGCTGCCCACCAAGCCGCCGATGATCGACGCGATGTTCCGGGCAACCGACCCCACTATCCAGGAACGCGTAATCAGCTCTTACCCAGGCTATCCCGACAAGCGGGCGGCCATCTCGATCGGCGCCGATGTGACGTTCCTGCACCCGAGCATCGAGGTTGCCGAGGCGCATTCCACCCACGCACCCACGTACATGTACCGATACGACTACTCGCCACCGCTGTTGCGCCGAATCGGTCTCGGCGCGACTCACGCGATGGAATTGGTTGCCGTATTCGGGCTGCAGGATTCAGGGTTCGGCCGCGCGACAACGCTTCTCGGTGGCAGACGAGAACTGCGGTCTGTGACCGAACGCGTGCAAGGACACTGGCTGAACTTCGCCCGCCACGGTGAGCCGCTCGCATCGTGGCCCACCTACACCGACGAGCAACGTGCGACTCTCGTCATCGACGCTCCCCCACGGGTCGAGAACGACCCGCACCGTGAGCGCAGGCTCGCGTGGGCGGGCTTCTATGGCTATCACCGGCCAGGTGCGATGCCGGGCGAAGCGTCGATCAGTCAACCGAACTGAGGAAGAACCTCGTCGGCGAGCAGGCGAAGGCCCGCCCTGCCGCGCGCGCGGCATCTGCGTCGCGTACGGACTGTGCGGTTCGTGCGCTGCCCAGGTCCCGTACGACGCCAACTCATGTTCGACGTGCGGCTTCAAATCTTCCCACGTTGCGTCCGGATCCTTCGACACATGCACGAACAATGGCGTCGGCGGCATCATCACGAAACCGCGAGGCTTGCCCAGCCGATCGCATTCGTCGAGATACGCCGTACGCAGCGCACGATCAGCCCGTGTGGGAGCGAATCCACTAGCGAACCGCGCGGCCCGTCGAGCTGCCGCCTCGGTCGCACTGCTCGCCTGCCAGCAGCCGGACCAAGACCTCGAGCTTCTCGTCCAGACGACGGAGAGTTGCTCGGCAACCGTGACTGGATCGTGCAGCGTCAACGGCAGTGCGTTTGACAGAGATCAGACACCGCGACGTTCGCGCCGCCACTGCGGCTGCCATCGTCAACGCAGCGGGCAGGTAACCGTCATCACTACAGTGATGCTCGGACAGCACTATCGCTCCGACCCCATGGTCGTCAGCCTACGAAGACATTTCCAGTGCCGATCGATACAGCTCGACCGCCGACGTTCCGAATTCTGCTGCGCGCATATCGAATTGGATATGCCAGCTAGCGGGCACCTTTACCCACCCGAAGGAGGCACAACCGACGGCAGGCCGGAGACGATCACCATCATTGCGCGGGCCTCCGCCGTCACCGTGCCCTCATGCCGAATCTCGGCTGTGACAAATATCTTTCGACCCTCGACCGATGTCACCCGTGCAGCAACGTGCAACGGAACGTGCAACGGAACGTGCAACGGAGTTCCGTTCCGGTAGTCGACAGTGATCGACGCCGTCATCGACGCCGCAACCTCCCATGCCGCGATACGCCCGACCGCATGATCGAGCACCGCAGCCACCAAACCGCCGTGCGCGAGCCCCGGTGGCCCCTCCGCTGCGCCGGCAAATGCGACGGTGGCAGACAGCTCATGATCAACGTGGCGCATACCTTCCAACGGGGGCGCGATCGGATTGCAAGGACCCTCGACGGCATTGTTGACGCTGATACCGCCCTCGCTTCGGCTGAGGAGCATGCTCGTTTCCCTGGCCCGTGTGCGCAGCAATTGCGTCGATTCCTCGATCAGACGAGCGGCATCTGCGAGTTCGTCTGCGGTGCAATCGCTATGAATGCAGGCGTCGATCAGGTCGCGGATGCTTTGTGCGACGAGGCGTGAATTCGCGGGGATCTCGTCGATTTCGGGCAAACCGCTTGGTCGGAATGCAACCGGTGCCGGTCGTGCGCTCATAGACATCCTCCGCAGTAGCAGTTCAGGCCCTAGTGGTCCGTCTGCGTTTTGATCTGGTGGAGGGTGGTACGGCCGCGTTGGACTTTGGCGATGATGTCCTCGGCGGTGGCTTTCCAGACGAACGGCTTGGGGTCCTGGTTCCAGTGCTCGGTCCAGAGG
This sequence comes from Mycobacteriales bacterium, assembly GCA_038256175.1. Taxonomy (GTDB): domain Bacteria; phylum Actinomycetota; class Actinomycetes; order Mycobacteriales; family Mycobacteriaceae; genus Antrihabitans. Next base: position 10 of record JBBSKP010000066.1, on the reverse strand, counting down.
GTGATCGCGG
>JBBSKP010000065.1:0-22356 GCA_038256175.1 Mycobacteriales bacterium | reverse complement strand
GTCGACTACGCCCCCACACAAACCGGTGACGCCGACGACCTCACCCGCAGATACCACCACATCGAACCCGACGCGATCACCGCCGACTGGTCCGGGGAAGGACTCGACGTCAGCTTCGCAACCGATGTACTGCTACGCAATTGGGAACTCGACCAACGCAGAAGGCAGAAGATGGCTGCCTAGGACTGCAAAATCACGGCGCGGGCACGATCACCGACACAGTGTTTGCACCCTCGTTCGTTGCGTACACAACGTGCGTCGCAGGATCGACCGCCAAGCCGGACACCCCATTTCGAGCCTCGATCCGACCTGTGACCGAACCTGTCGCGGTATCGATGACCGATATGGTGCTGTCGTCGATATTCGCGACGTAGAGCGTGTGGATATCGACGTCGAGCGCAATTCCGACGGGTTTCCTTCCGACCGGAATCGACGTGAATGTACTTGCCGCAAGATCGATTACAGAAACCGTGTTGTTCGATTCCAGGGTTGTGTACGCCTTCCTGGCCGCCGAATCCACCACGATACGTGCGGGGCCATCACCGACCTGGATCGTGCCGGTGACCGTACGGGAGCCGGTGTCGATGACGGACACCGTGCTCGCATTCGAGTTCGTGACATACACGGCATGCGTACCCGTGTCTGCGGTCAAGCCCCATGGGTGGTCGCCGACGGCGACAGTCTCGATCACCGTGCCGGCTGCGGGATCGATGACCGTGACCGTGTTGTCGTCGGGATTGGACCCGAACACCGTCTGCGTCGTCGGGTCGAAGGTGACACGCGAGACTGTCGCGGCCGTCTGAATCGTCTTCGTGACTTTGCTTGTGCCAGTGTCGATTACCGAGATGGTGCGGTCGTTGATGTTGGCGGTGAAGACTCGGCGCCCAACAGGATCGACGGCCAGCCCGACCGGGTTCTCGCCGACCGGAATGGTCGCGGTGACCGTGCGCGTGTTCGCGTCGATGACCGACACCGTGTTGTCTGCGGAATCGGCTGTGTACAACGCGTGGTTCGCCGGGTCGATGGCGATCGCGACCGGGACTCTCCCCACGGGGATATCGGCCGCAATAATGGACGCCGGTCCGATTGTCTTGGGCGGGACGCTTTGCTGGTTCTCGTTGTCACCGCCGCCGAGCTTCCATGCGGCAAGTCCACCGATCAGGATGACGATCCCGGTCAAGGCCGCAACCAACACCCAACGGCGAGTTAGCTTCGGACGAGCCAATGGTTGCGGCAGCGGTGCATACCGCGGGGCGATCTCTGTCTCCGCAGTTCGACGATTGGCTTGCACGGTCGACGGCAACGGTGCGACGGTTCGCCTTGCGCTGGTGCGGGTTTCGTCGATCGGTGCCGTCGGTTCCTCGTCGGGAGGCAGCGGCGGCGGCGGAAGCATCGGACCTGGCACCGTCATCAGCGCGCGGTATGCGGCCGCGGCAAGTTCGCCGGCCGAGCTGTACCGGTCGTTGGGGTCCTTCGCCATTCCGCGTGCGACGACGTCGTCGAACGCGGGCGGAACCCCCGGCCGAACCTGACTTGGTTGGGGCGGCGGCGTATTCAAATGCCCCGCGACCTGCTGCTCGAGACTCTTGCCGGGGAAGGGCCTGGCGCCGGTCACGCATTCGTGCAATACGCATGCGAGCGCGTACACATCGGACCGCGCGTCTGCGTGGCCCGATGTAAACCGTTCCGGGGCCATGTAAGTCAATGTCCCGATGGCGATTCCCGTGCTCGTCAGCGCCATGTCGCCGGCCGCGCGGGCGATCCCGAAGTCGATCAAGTACACAAAGTTCTTCGGCGTGACCAACATGTTCGACGGCTTGACGTCGCGATGGACCAAACCATTTTCATGCGCCGCATCCAATGCCGACGCGACTTGCTCGATGATGGAGACCGCGAACCGCGGAGACAGCGGTCCTTGCTCCCGAAGCAGCGATTCGACGTCGGTGCCGTCGATGATCCGCATGTCGAGGAACAGTCGTCCGTCGATCTCACCGTAATCGTGGATGGGCACAACATGAGGATCCCGCAATCCCGCTACAGCGTGCGCTTCTCGACGGAACCGCTCCCGGAATTCGTCGTCGGCAGCAGCCTTTTCCGGCAGCACTTTGAGTGCAACCATGCGATCAGTGACGGTGTCGAAAGCCTGATACACCTGCCCCATGCCGCCTTCGCCGATCAGGTTTCGCAGGCGGTAACGGCCGAACGGCGTCTCGTCCAACCGCACTCTCCCTCGCTGTCGGCCGCGCTGGGCGGATGTGGCTGAGCTTAGCGCCCGTCGTCATGGTCGCTCAGTGTGCGTGGATTCCATAGATGGTGACGACAAAGCTGTGGCCTTTGGCCGTGCAGGTGACGTCGCCCATGAAGCCCGAGGTGCAGATGGTCCCCCCGTGCGCGAGCCTTTTCACGTACATGTTCTGACTCGTGGCGACCTGGGAGAGGTCCGGGTTGCCGCCGGGCAGGGTGAACGGCGTGCCGAGTGTGAATGCGGGATGTGCGGGGAGCCAGGGCAAGTCGATGACGACGTGTTGCACCGGTTGCGGGAGGTCACACCCCACAGTGTTACCCGATGCGATCGAGCAGTTGATGAATCTGCCTGTGCAGGTGTTGCACACGCCAGGAGCCCGTTGTGACGGCCCCAAGTAGGCACGCGATTCGCGTCGCTGCTGAATTCACACAAGGTACATACGGTTCGGGGCGCCGCCCGTTAGCGGTGATACGTGCGATCGGGCGGTACTTAGACCATTGTGGAGGAATGAAACCACTAGGCGGCATGACCGGTAACAAGGCACGTGCGTTCGCAATCGGAGGTGTCGTAGCGTCGACGCTGCTCATCAGCGGCGTCACGACGGCCCAAGCCGAAGCGACCCGATCGACTGCCGTCGGTGGGCAAGGCAACGTCACAGTCACTGTGTGGTCGAACGGGGCTGGCGCAAACTGCCAGGTTCGCATCGACGGAGTGCTGGCGGCGAACTCCCAGTTCCTGGTCTTCGCCGACCCGGGTTTTGCGACGAAGGTTGTCGACCTCGTCCCGAGTGGAACTCACAACGTGAACGCCTTTTGTAACGGAACCGACCTGCCGGTAACGGTAGTGACGGTGCAAGCGACAGATCCGTTGCAGGACTTCATCGCTCGGCTTCTGCGGGGGCAGCTGAGCTGAGTCTGTCGTTCTATCCTGCCGCATAGAAGGAAGCCCAAACTTTGAAACTCGGAATCGCTGCTGGCGTCGCCGTCGCTGCCGCCACTATCGTCCTCGCCCCCAACGTTGCCTCCGCTGATGATCCGGAGTTCCCCCGCAACGGCATCGTCCCTGCTGGCAATTACCACATCACCCGGCACCCCGGCAACGCCCTCGGCTCGCCATTCGAGAACTGCGACTTGCAAGTCTTTCCGGACGGCAAGACAGTCGCTATGGCCTGTGGGAAGTCGAGCAAGCAAGGACGCCAGACCCCGGTTGGGCCGGATGAAACGTACGTCGCCTTCGACTCCACGCCTTTCGGCCTGGACCTGCGCGACATCGACCCCCGTCAGGGACTCTGGATTGGCACAGTGAACATCGCCGGGACTCCGCTCAGCGCTCCATATCCGCTGGCCGGAATCTCGCTAACCCGGCGCTGATCGATTCGACGCCGAACGGGCGGTTGTTCAACGAGCTATCGAGTAGATGACGCGATAACCACCCGTTCGGCGGCTAGAACCTAGGCAGACGTGTCGAAGTCGATGAGCGCCTGGCGCTGGTTGGCGCCGAGGCCACCGATCCTGCGGGTGTCCGCGATGGACAGGTCTTCGAGGATCTTTGCGGCCTTGACGGCCCCCACACCGGGCAAAGCCTTGATCAGCGCCAAGACCTTGGTCTTCTTCACGATCTCGTCAGTGTCGGCTTTCGCGAGCACAGCGGACACGCTGAGCTGCCCGGCCTTCACTGCGGCGAAGAGTTCGCTGCGTACCTTGCGGGCCTCAGCGGCCTTTGCGAGCGCCGCGGCGCGCTGTTCGTCGGTCAGGACCGGTAATGCCATGAGAGTTGCTCCCGTTGCTGCTGTCGCCGTCACCCAGGGCCTGGGGACGATCAGGCGATCATCCTGCCAGCCCGCACCGACAAGCGCAGGCCTGGGCCGAGACTAGACCACTTTTTCACTTGGTTGGTTCGACCACCGTGACATGTTGTCACGCCTGTTGCTGATGTAAAGGGCGCGGCTGGACGGCTCGATCACCAGCTGCAACAGAAATCTCAGCCACTACCGTCAGCGGGGATAGTCGTAGAACTGCAGCCACCGCACCGATCCGAACAGCGCGAGGGTTGCGGCGTACGACACCACAACCACCGCAGCGCCGACGAGAGTGACCTTTGTCGCCGACCCATCGACGGGATCCAGCCAGCGCCGGAATCGTTTGGTGACGGCGGGCATGAGGACCCAGGTCAGCAGCCCGACGCTCACGATCTGACTGAGCCATGTCGACAACCAGATCGGTGTGCCGTGTTCGACCAGGACCGGACCGAGGAACCTCGACAGCGTCATCACGGTCGGATACAGCACCAGCAGGATCAGCATCGCGGTCTTCCATGGCGGCGTGACTCGGGCCTTACCGTCCTGTACGCGCACGATCGACCCGAATGCCGTACTGCGCGTCACCGTGAAGTCCTCCGCCAACTCCGATCGCAGCTCCGGCAACGCATCCATACGTTCAGGTGAGCGCATCCACGCGTCGAGTTGATGCTCGGTGCGGAACCGCAATACGGCGAACCATTGCCCGTTCGCGCGTGGACCGAGTACCGCGGAGCCCTCGAAACCGGGAAACGATGCGATACGCGCCGCAAGCCGCGCCTGAGCTTCTTCGAAGTGCCTGTCCCGTGCTGGCGCGACCGTATGCCCGAAGACGGCGATTCCGGGCGGAAGGCAACCCGCGAGCAAGATCAGATCCGAACTCGCCCTACGGAAACCGTGCGACTCCCCCAACTCGAACAGCTCCGCCCGCTGCGCCGAGTCGAGCCACGCGTGCAGCTGCTCTTCGTGATCGAATGCGACGGCTGCGGCCCAATCGAGCGCTCGCTCCTGCGGCGCGATAACTTGCGCATCGACGAAACCGTCGAATCCCGCAGCACCGTCCGCGATTCCGCTCGCCCAGGCGAGAAATGCGGCGGGATCCGGCGCGCGGTGAAAGACGGTGACCCCCGTCGCGGTGGCGGCCATCTCAGGCTCCTCTCGGACCTGGCACCGCCAACCGGTCGGCGCCGATTAGCACAGCGTCCCATGCCAGGCCAGTGCGGCGGTGACGGTTCTCCGAATTTCGGCCTGATGGTTGCGTGAAATGCATTGCACAACAGCGGCCTTGAACGAGCGGCCATGAACGCATCGAACGGCGCCCGGAAGAGGGATCCGGACGCCGTTCGCGAGCATGAGGGGCCGAGCGATCAAGCGTGCACAGTTGCGCGGCGACTTGGGCCTCGGCATCAGGCGAGAACTTCCCGCTGCATGCAGGCCCACCGCGTCGAGCCCAGTTGGCGGGCCTTGCGTGGCGTGGGTTCTTGGTTCTCATGCTGTTCACCACGACCGAGAGGAGGAATCTTCTCTACCGGTCCGACCTTGGTCCGTCGTGGCTTCGTACCTTTAGGTCTACTCCGAAAACCCAGGCACAGCAACATTTTCGAAATTGGCGCCACCGCCCGCACCCCGGGGCCAGTAAAGTCGGCCAATGATCATCGTCACGACGAACGACCTGCCGGGCTACCAGATCGTCCACACGTTCGGTGAGTGCTTTGGGCTGACAGTCCGGTCACGCAATATCGGATCGAACATCGGCGCGGGGTTCAAGGCGATGGCAGGCGGTGAGCTGAAAGGCATAACGCAGCTGCTGCACGAGTGCCGTCAGGAAGCGTTGCACCGGTTGGCCACCGAGGCGACGAACCTGGGCGCCAACGCCGTGCTCGCGTTCCGCTTCGAGACGACCGAGTTCGGCGGGACCGGAATCGAGGTCTGCGCGTACGGCACCGCGGTCGGTGTGCAGCCGAACCAGCAACAGAACGCCTGAGCCACGAATCAACCTGACGAAACTGGTGTCGCCGCCACTGGCGCGCCTCTTTGACGATGACGCACGAAGGCACGAGTATTTCCCACGAGCAGGTTAAGCCTGTCGGTCGGGAAAGGTTGTCTCGATGTTGTTCGTCCGCACAGCTCTAGTTGCCGCGTTGGCCGTTGGACCGTTCCTGATAATCAGCACACCCGCCAACGCCGACGACCCGATCTCGTACACCTGCGACGCCGTCACGCTGAACACGACCGAACCGTTCGTCGGTGTCGGCCGGGGCAACTGTGCCCCTTCGACGGGCGCACCCTCGATTGGGTTGATCGAGACCGAATTCCTGGTGAAGCAGAAAGATGGCTCCACTACCTTGACGTGTGAGTCGTCGACGGAAAGCGACGTTCCCGCAGGCAGCGTTTACATTCCCGCTGGAGTCGAAGGCAATAGCTGCGAGGCCGTCGAAACCGAAACCACAGACTGATCGAAAGAACCTCTACCGCACCAGTTCTCGCAGATTGTCGACGCCGTTTCCGGTCAGTTGCGCGAGCGCTACACCCCTTCCGGTGAGCAGGAGCAGGATCGCGACGACGGGACCGCTGATGTCGGGGCCCTCGCCCACGGACCACGTGGTGTCGGTGGCGGTGAACGTAAAACTGTCCAAGGGCAGACTGTCGAAGACGCGCGCTTTGCCCGTATTTCGACAAGACCACACCCGCGCTGCCGCCAATGCTGCTGCAGCCGCGTCTATTCCGATTGCCCGACCAAGCGGGATCGCAATATCTTGGCTATGCACGAAGATGTCGACGAGAGTTTCGCGACTGGTCACGCCTACGTTGTGTCGACGCGACCCAACCATCGCCCGAATATCGTCGATCAACTGTCCCGTAGTTAGCCTGCCCGACTGCGGGCGGATTCGCGGATCGTCTGATTGAGACCACCCGGGTGCTTGATCACGGACAGCAACGCGGCGCCGACGTTCATCTGTTGCAATCCGAGATGGGCGGCGACGTCTCGTACCGTCCAGCTGTCGCACAGGGAGGGGTGCCGCCATTCTTCGCCGGACAGTTGCTCGAGCAGTTCGACGGTGTGCAGGCGCTGGGTGTCGATTGCGGCCCATATTTCGTTGTCGTCCATGGGTACCCCTTTCAGGCCACGTCGCGACGACCGATGCGCTAAATTAGTACCGTATTGGTACTAATGTAATTCGATAATGGGACTAATCGCAAGGGGTCGGCAATGTCGGAAGAAGTCAGCCTCGGAGTCTTGCTGTTCGTCGCGCAGCGCGCTGCCGAGAACAGGATTCTCGAGGCGGTCCGGAGTGCGGGGTACACCGATCTCACACTGGCGCAGGCTCGCATCGCCGCGCGCATCGGACCCGACGGAACGCGGCTCACGGAACTTGCCGAGCAAGCCCAGGTGGCAAAGCAGACGGCGTCGTTCCTTGTCGACCAGCTCGAGCGGTCCGGATACGTGGAACGAACGGTCGACCCCGCCGATGCCCGCGCACGTTTGGTACGGGTGGCGGGCCGAGGCGCCGAGATCGTCCCCATAGCGCGACACGAGGAGGCGAACATCGAGGCCGAGTGGACCGCACATCTCGGCAAACGGAGGATGACTCAGCTGCGAGAGGCGCTCACCATGCTGCGCACGATTACCGACCCGTTTGCTTCCCCGGACTGACGCCTGCACTCGAAGTGATCACGATCGGACTCCGACTTCGCGCACTACTCCCCCAATCGGCAATCCTTGGCCATAATTGTGGGGTGATCTGTCTCGTCATCACCGTCGTGGTCGGCTCTGCTGCTGTCTTTGCCGACTTGCTCAGCCGCGCATTCAATGATTTTCATGCCGTTTTGCGCGCCAACGGGCTCGACATTGCGTTTCGAGATCGCGCCGAAGTCGGCGCCGAGTCGTTTCCCCAGTCATATGTCCTCGATCCCCCGACCGCGGGAACTCTGAGGGTCTCCATCGTCTCCGATGAGGAACGGCACGGCATCGCCTTCGAGGTGTCCGGGATCGCCGAAATCGTTCTGGCAAGCGATCTTCGGGCTCTCGCGCGCAGCAGCATCGGTAACATAGACGCCGATATCAGCATCACTCGCATACCCGGCTGAGCGGGATCAGCGGCCCTGCACGATCCGGCCGAGTTCGAGCGGATTGTTGCGAGTGACGATGAGCGGGTCGGCCGCAGTGAACGGGAAATTCGGCAGATCGTCGATGTGCGTATTGAAAGTCGCCGCAAGGACTTCGCGGGAGTACGCGCTCACCGACGCGCGGTATCCGATGTCACCCGGCGTGGGCTGGTCGAAGAAGATCAGGAAATGAATGTCGTCGGACCCCACCACCTCGATGTGATGCGGGTATGCGCGCGGGATGAAGTACACATCGCCCTCACCGAGGTACCACGTGTCGAGGGAACCGTCCGGATCCATGACGGTCATCCGCGCGGATCCGCGACGTACCTAACCCATCTCTGCGGTAACCGGATGCCAATGCGGCTCCCGCATGCCATCTTCGCGGATCCGCAACGAGTACATCGACAGATCCTGCAGCGCCGGCCAGAACTGAACGCGTGCCAGGTGGGCGGATCCGACCGCGAGGCTGATTGCCGGACTCTGTGCCTCGACCTCGAACTTGTGCGGATCGGAAAAGTACGCCACGGGCGAGACCACCGGATCGCCGACGCGTGCCGCCAACGCGCGGTCGGTGGTGTTCCGGCGGATCTTGGCGAAGTCGGTGGCGTCCAGATCGTAGGTGTTGCCCAGAACTGCATCGGTCATCGCGCCGAACGCTGCTCCGAGCCCGAAGTCTTCGGGCCGCTCGCTCCGGAAGGCGATGATGAACTCCGCGACCTCGTCGCCGATGTTTTCGATGTGATGCAGTGAGCCCGAGTCGATGTGGAACATCTCGCCCGCACTGATCGTGAACGTTGCGAAGTTGCTTCCGGTGTCGAGGACCGACACGAGGGACGTTCCAGACAGGCAGTAGGTCAGCTCGTTGGCGTTCGCGTGCCAATGCGGAGTGCGCATAACACCGGGATTGATCAGCACACGCTTGATCGACAGGCCATTCAAGATCGGGAACGTATCTGCAGTCACTCGCGTGATCGAGCCGAGGTCTGATTGCTCGACGACCTCGCCTTCGCTGAGGGAGGTGCTGTGGGTGCTGCGTCGACTACTCATCGATGGTCCTTGAAACCTGTTGTGGCCGTGGAGCCTATGTAGCCGGGATGCAACAGTCCGTATGCGTCCGGTCCGGTGAGGACGGTGCCCGCGCTCGAATCCGCTCCGGCACGTAGTGGGCCGGGGTCATCGATCAGTGCCTCGATGGTTGCAGTGTCGAGGAGGGTGAGGTCGAGCTGCCGCTCGTCGGGACGATAGATCGCGAGTGTCACCGGTTCGGGATAGTGCGCCGCGGCGCGACGCACGACATGGAGCGCGGGGTCGGACGCTAGGGCAACCACGGAAATTGCCGCGAACGTGCGCAGCCGATCGGCGACAACGTGCCCGTGGGTGCCGCGCCACGCCTGCCCGCACAAGGTCAGCGCATCTGCGTGGTGCCGCTGCTCCGCTTCGGATCTCGTGGCGCTTTCCGCCGCCTCGAGGAGCGACCGCCAGTGGCGCTCGTAAAGCATGTACGTGGCTTCGAAGTCGGTGGCGGCCAAATCCTGCCGGCTCGCCGCGTCGCCGATACTCGCTTGCCCGCTGGCAAAGAGGGTCTCGGCATGGCCGTTGCTGGATGTGCGGGCCACGAGCTGGACCGACCACCGAGTCACGACGTCACCGTGATGGGTGTAGCGGAAACTCAGCTCGTAGCGCTCCCCGACAACGCGATTCTCCTCGAGGTCAATCAACTGCGAGTATTCCTCGACGGCCGCGTCCTCGGCTACTGCGACGGCATACGTCGCCATACCGGCGCCGGCCGTTTCTGTCACGACCTCCCCCTCCCGCCACGGGCTGAGAACTTGCATCAACAGTAGGCCGATTTACCGTGGCTTGCCCCAATACCGGTGGGACAATCCGCGCACAGGTGAGCTGAGTCGACGAGGAGCGGTCGTGGACACGAACATCGACAGACGACGGAACAGACGAACAGCCCGGATCGCCGGTGCGGCACTCGTCCTGAGCGCCGGAGCGTGTGGGCAATCGAGCGACTCCGGCGGAGATGCCACTCCGATAGGGCCACCCCGCGTCACCGCGACCTTCGACGCCGGCAAGGGTCCACTCCTCGACGTAGCCATGGACCCTGACACTCATATCGCTTATGTCACCAGCAACGGCGACAACGCGCTGTCCTCGATCGACACCCAAGGCCGCACCGGGGTCATCGATGTGGGGACGGCCCCAGGTGGTGTCGCTGTAGATCCGTCGACACAAATCGCGTACGTCACCAGCCCAAGCCAGAATTCGGTGTCGGTAGTCGACATCAAATCCCGAACCGTGACAGCCACTATCAAGGTCGGGAACCTGCCCGGCGGAATGGGATTCGATTCCACGACCAATACGCTGTACGTCTCAAACACAGGCGCCGGCGGATCGGTGTCCGTAGTCGATACCGAAACGCTCACTGTCACAGGCACAATCGATGACGACCAGAGTCCTCATGATGTCGCTATCGATCCGTCGACCGGTACCGCGTACGTTCCCAACGCAAACAACGGTTCGGTGTCGGTAATCGACACGATCCAGGTTCGCGACGGCCCGCGATATGTTGCCGCGGACCCATCCACCCACATCGCCTACGTCGTCAATCTCACCGACAATTCGGTATCCGTGATCGAGCGGTAGCGAGACCGCGCGATACGGAACCCGACGTCGTCGATCCGATAGGTCGGGTGGCTGCGACGTCGAACGGATGCGCGGCAGCTCCAATGCTCATCGAACCACCCACCCCCGCGCAGCACCCGATACGTTCCGTAGACCTCGGCGTCGTAAATGTCCCAGCACCATTCCCAGACGTTGCCCAACATGTCATGCAGGCCCCAGGCGTTCGGCTGCTTCCCGCCGACGTCGTGCGGTCGCCCGTCAGAGTTGTTGCGGTACCACGCGATTGTGTCTATCGGCCCGTACCTCGGACCAGTTGTCCCTGCCCGGCAGGCGAATTCCCATTCGGCCTCGGTCGGTAACCGATACCCGTTGGCCGCCGTGTCCCACTCGATGTCGTCGCCATTCACGAGATAGGCAGCGGAGAGCCCCTCATGCTCGGATAGTTTGTTGCAGAACGTAATTGCGCCAATCCACGACACGCCTTCGACAGGTTGGCGCACCTCAGCGCTCCCCTCGCCCCCAGCAAAGGCGGCGTACTCGCCCTTCGTCAGAGGAGTGGCAGCAATCTCGAATTCACCCACGTCGACCTGCCAGCTGCGCTGGGTCCGCCGATCCGAGAGAGTGATCTGACCTGAGGGGACCGCGATCAGCTCGCCCACTCCGGCTGCTACAAACCCTTGCTTGCGTCGGGAATCAGACGCTCGCGGAAGAAGTCGAGTACTTGGTCGAGCGCGACGCGAGTCGGTTGACCCGGCTCGTCGATGAGATGTTCGGTGAGCACCGAGTGTGGGGGAATTGTCGCGTCGGGGTTCGCGTCGGCGTCTTCCAGTTCGACACCGATGAATGCGTCGCCGAGTTCCTCGCGTAGGTACTCGAACCGGGCCCCGGGCACCAACACATCGCCTTTGAAGCGGAGTCCGAGAACGTTCAGCCCGGACGCGCACCGCTGTTTTACCACTGAGAGATCCTCGGGAGAGATATCGATCGATCGTCGCTTTGCTGGCGTAATCGCGACCGGCATCGACGGCTGTGAAAGCACGGGCGCAAGCAGTCGATCATCGGTGGCCATTGCCAGCGCGTATCCGCCGGTGAAGCACATTCCGACCGCCCCGACGCCCGGGCCGCCGCAGCGCTCGTGTTCGCGAGCGGCCAACGCGCGCAGCCAATGCACCACCGGCGACGTGCGCCCGGTCGCGAGGACAACGAACTCGCGACTCACACAAATCGGAGCCATCGTGGTTACCGCGTTCACAGCAGACGAAAGATAGCCGTGCGCGGCCGGATTCGGATCGCGGCCGGGCTCCCCGAACAGGTGCGGCAAGACGACCGTGCAGCCCACGTCCGCGACTCTGCGCGCGAATTCCAGCACCTTGGGAGTAATACCCGGCATCTCGGCGATGACAATGACAGCGGGTCCGGATCCGTAGCGAAACACTGTGCGCGACTTGCCATTATAGGCAAATACATCGCGCTCGAAGTCGCTCAGGTCGTCATCGGTCATGGGACGCATCCTCACTGTCGAACGGTTCCCGGGACTCTAACCTACCGACGCCATCATTGCCGAGGGGCCCGATCTGTCGCGGCGAATATAGCTCAGCCCGGAGCGAGTGCGTCGAGGATCAGGTCGAGTCCGAATTCGAATTCGTCGCCGAAGTCGTAGTCCGGCGCCATGACGTGCTTCGTCGTGAACTCGACGAGGTAGGGATACGCGTCGGCGTCGAAGAAGTGCTGCATCATCGAATCGGCGACATCGGCAACAGTGTCCGGCCCGTGGATAGGCAACGCCGTCTCCGAGAGCGCGAATCCGTACACGTAACTGTCGACGAGCGCGAAGGCGTGCGCGGTCAGTTCCACCGAAAATCCCGCTTCACGCAAAGTGCCGATGACGGCGTCGTGATGTCGCAAGGTCGCAGGCCCTGGGTTGAGCCGCGACTGCAGTAGCGCGATGGACCAGGGGTGGGATCGCAGGACTCGGCGGGCGGATTTTGCGCGTAGGCGCATCTCGGTGCGCCATTCTCCACCAGGCGTGGGCAATTCGATCTCACTGAAAACGAGATCGACTATGCCGTCGAGGATTTCGTCCTTGTTGGACACATAGTGATAGACCGACATCGGCTTGACGCCGAGTTCGACGGCCAGCGAGCGGATGGTGAGGGCGCTGATGCCGCCCCCGTCGGCGACGGCGATCGCGCCGCTCAACACCCGATCGCGGCTAAGGGGAACGCGTTCCGCGGGACCGCCACCGACCGAATTCAACATCCTTCTCCCAACCGCTAGCGCCGCCGTACTTAGTACTATACAGTCTCGTACTAAGTACGGCTTGACGCCCGGCCGATTCACCAAGGAGAATCCGACATGAGAACCGCCGACCAACTCACCGAAACGGACAATATGCAGGCGATCACGCAGGACAGGTACGGCAGCGCCGACGTCTTGCGCTTCGAGCGGATCGCCCGACCCGTGATCGCAAACGACGAAGTACTGGTTCAGGTGCACGCCGCCGGAGTTGATCGGGGCGCGTTGCACCTTTTGACGGGCCAGCCCTACGTGCTGCGGATCTTGGGCTTCGGCTTCCGCAAGCCGAAGAACGCCGTCCTCGGCCGCGAGGTTGCCGGCGTCGTGGTCGCCGCCGGTTCGAAGGTGACCACATTCGCCGTCGGCGACGAAGTATTCGGAATCGGCGAAGGCACTTTCGCCGAGTACACCGCCGCCAAAGCGGACAAGGTGGTCGCAAAACCCGCAGGCCTCACATGGGAGCAGGCAGCCGCCCTTCCCATATCGGGCCTCTCCTCATACCAAGGGCTTCACGACGTCGGACGCGTCACGCCAGGCGACAAGGTCCTGGTCATCGGCGCCTCCGGCGGCGTCGGCAGCTACGCCGTACAGCTCGCGGTCGCAATCGGTGCAGAGGTCACGGGCGTCTGCAGCACGTCGAAGCTCGAGCTAGTTCGCTCCTACGGCGCCGAACACGTAATCGATTACAGCAGAGCAGATTTCGCTGCCAACTCGCATCGGTACGACCTCATCCTCGACATGGGCGGTCACTCCTCGCTGTCGAAGCTCAGACGAGCTCTCGCACCGACTGGGACGGTCGTCATCGTGGGCAGCGAAGGGGCAGGCAAGTGGACGGGCGGAATCGGCCGATCCCTGCGTGCGCCCGCATTGTCGTTGTTCGTTCGGCAACGCCTGGCAATGCTCGTTACGAAGGAGCAGCGCAGCACCCTCGTACAACTCGCCGACCTGATCGATGCCGGCAAGATCACACCGAGGATCGACCGCACCTTTCCACTCGATCAGACTCCGGACGCCATGCGCTACCTCGAGGCTGGAAAAGCGCGCGGAAAGATCGTCATCACGGTTGCGACGACATAGGCCGTCGCGACACGAACGCGTACAAACACGGCCTCGGCCGGACTACGTTGCGGCGACTATCTCTCGTCGAAGGTTCTTGTGCGGCAACGGTCTCCGAGGGGCGGTGCGTAGATCGTCCCTTCGCAGCTGTGACAGTAGCGAGTACGGTGGACTTTGCCGCACGCACACCACAGCGACCCGACCTGGATCGAGGTGGGACCGAATTTGTGCCCCAACGGACAATGCGTCGGCGCCGGTGCGACCTTGCCAGTAGGCGTGCGATAGATAACCATCCAGCTCTCCCGGAGTTTGAGAGTGATACCCGTCCACAGCCGACGCACCGGCCGGAGAATTCGCTCGACCGGTGCGCGCCCCACAACAGTGACGGTCGCGAACGAAGCCATCGGGCATGGGACGTGACGTGCTGGCGTCGCGCCGGTGAATTCAGGCTCGCTGTGGCCGATGTTCGCTGGAGTTCCAAAATTCGACGATCGTGTGTGCGATCAAGTCTGGATCGAGTAGCAAAGGCGCAATGTGCCCCGCGCCGCGGACCGGGATCGCGGTTGCGTTCGGCATTTTTGCGGTGGCGGCTTGGGCCATCGTGTGGTCCCACATCTCATCATCGGTTCCGGTGATCATCGCGGTGGGCGCGGCGATGGAAGTTAGCCGAGCGCTCAGTCCTTTCGATGCACCATCAGCGACTGCATTGCCTCGTACATCGCAGCGCGGTCGGCGTCGCGAAACGCATCGATCACGCGCTTCGCCAGATCCGGTTGTGCCGCAACGGCATCGGATCCAAGGAGTGCATCCGTCAACGTCTTTCGCAAGAATGTGATCGGCCCGGCGATGCGATACAACGCGACCAGCGGGTAGACCTGCAGCAGCCGCTCCTTTCTGGTCAACCCATGCACGGGAGTCCCGATCGTCACCACGCTCCGACACCGCTCGGGATTGCCGGCAGCAAACAGCAGCCCTACGTGGCCGCCCCACGCATTGCCCACCCAGTCGACCGGTTCCGAAATGTCGAGCGTGTCGAGCAGCTCTCGCGCTGCCACAGCGCAGGCCGGCACATCGTAAGGCGTGGCGGGCCGACCGCTCCGACCATGCGACGGACCGTCGACGATGACCAGCCGGCGATGATTGCGCAATTGCGGCCGCACCAACTCCCATGAAGTGGAATCGACGAAGAGGCTGTGCCACAGCACCGCTGGTGGCCCGTCGCCTTCGACATCGACGTGGAGACGGCCGACAGTGGTATCGACGAATTCGGTGGACATGACAACCTCCTCAGATCAACTCGACTTCTCAATTTACTTCGGAAGCCGAAACTTCGGTAACCGTAGTATTCTCGATTGCTGTGGCGACGTCAAGAGATCTTCCAAGCGATCGGCTCGCAATCGGACAGCTGCTCGTCCGAACGCTCCGCGAGTTCCGCAGCGAACTGTCGGCGCCGGCTGCCGAAAGTGGGTACGGCGACATCCGGGATCCGCATATGCAGATCTTCGGAAACATCCGCGTCGGCGGAATTCGCCTCACAGAGCTGGCCGCGCGAGCGCAGCTGAGCCTGGCTGCCACGTCAGAGCTGGTCAACGACCTCGAAACGCTCGGTTACCTTGAACGCCAACCTGATCCGACCGACGGGCGGGCGAAACTGATTGTGCCGACCGCACGCGGACGGGCAGCCCTTTCCGACGCAGGAAATCGGGTCGCCCAGATTGAGGAGAATTGGGCGTCGATTGTCGGCGTCGAGCGCTTCACCGAGTTGTGTCAGACGTTGCAGGAGCTGCTCGATGTTCTCGACCCCGACGAGGCGCGCTCCTGACCCCGGGCGCCAAGGATAGCGACCAGAGCAGCAACGCCACGGCCGCAATAGCACCGCCATGGAAGATCCACTCGACCGGCAGCACTCCAGCCGGGTGGAGACCGATGTGCCTGTGCAGGGCAGCGTGCGGCATCCACGACGCAAAGAGCCACACCGCGGCCAGCCAGGCGACGCGGCCGCGCATCGGTGTCGCGGTGCGCGCGGCGAACCAGCTGGCACCGAGAAAGAGAATCGCGACACCGATGCCGAACGCGATGTTCTCGACCATGCCTTCGGCGATGAGCCCTCCCCGAACGCCACCCGACGGCACAGGGGCGTCGGGCGACGGCGCCCAGAACTCGCCGAGTGGGCCGTTCGGACCGACAACAATTGCGACAGCTGTTGCTGTGCATGTGATTACAAGGAACTTTAACATCAGCGCAACGCCCGCTGTTCGGTGACATCTCGCAGTTCCGGCGCTTCGTAGCTGATCAGCGCGGCGCGGGATTGCGGCGTTTGCCGGATGTCCGCGAGCACGGGGATGAATGCTTCCGCTTCGTCACGTGTAGCGAAATCCAGATCTACGTACACCAGATGCGGGTCCTGCGCGTGCCGGGAAATCCGGTACGTGAGTACCCCATGGTCGCGGCGAAAGTCGTCGTAGGTTTCGAATGCCGACATCCAGGTGTCGTAGTTCTCGACCTTGTTCGCGATGTGCAGTCCAAACATGATGTCCTCCAGGTGAGTTGGGGTGTTCTTTCTCGATGGATAGAGCATCGCCGGTCGCCGCGCCGGTTCCTATCCCCGATCTTGGGGATCTTCTTCGTCGTCAGTCGTAGGCTCGAGATCGTGTCCGCGAAACAGTCCGAGGTTCTCGACCGAATCGAACGGCTTTGCGCAGGAACGCCGACCGCGAAAGCATTGCGGGAGCAGGTGTTGGCCGAGATTCGTCGTGTGGTGCCATTCGACGCCCACGTCTGGCTGTTGACCGATCCCGTCTCGCGAGTAGGAACGTCTCCGCTAGCCGACGTTCCCGGACTGCAGTGGCCGGATCTGCCCAGGCTCGGACGGTGGCGGTACCTGACCCGGCTGAACCGCTGGACCGACTTGATGGATGCGGGTTCACGGGTCGCGTTATTGCACGAGGTGACCGGCGGCGACTTGGCGGCGTCAGCGCTGTGGCGCGAAAGCCAACGTGCGCTCGGTGTCATCGATGTTGCGGCGGTTGCATTTTGGGATCGATTTGGGTGTTGGGCGTGGCTGGATCTCTGGCGTTACTCCCCCGCGGTGCCGTTTACTCGAGCCGACGCGAAGTTTCTCTCCATGCTGACCGCGCCGGTGACTGCTGGCCTGCGTCGCGCCCAAGCTCGCTCGTTCGTCGCAGGCGCCGCACCCTCGTCCATCGACGGGCCCGCGGTGTTGATGCTGAGCCCGGATTTGCAGGTCCGGCTGCAGACCTCCGCGGCCGCCGAGGCCCTGCACCGGCTCAATCCGCCCGACGATCCGATTCCTCCCATTCCCGCAGCCGCCTACAACGTCGCGGCAGCACTCATCGCCGACGAGCAGAGGGTTCCGGTCGGACCGCCATGGTCACGAGTCCACCTCGGACAAGGGCGATGGGTCACGCTGCGCGCATCCCGCATAACGCCGACGGGCGCAGGCGAGGGTGACATCACCGTGAGCATCGAAGCGAGCACGCCGACCGAGCGACTCGAGGTCTTCGCACTGGCGCACGGGATCAGTCCGCGTGAACGACAAGTCCTGGAGCAACTCGCCACGGGAGCAGACTCGCACACGGTCGCCGACCGCCTCGTGGTGTCCGAGCACACCGTCAACGACCATGTGAAGTCCCTGCTGGCCAAGACCGGCTCCGCGAGCAGAAACGCGTTGCTGACTCGCGTCGCCGGAACCGGATAGCGACCGACCCGCTAGGGCAGTGCGCAGGCGGCGCCCAGTTGATAAAATTCGACCCACCGGACAAGCCTCGCGAGGTAGCCGTGGACCGAGAGCAACTACTCACCACCATCGTTTCGGCCGATCCGCAGCCGGGCGATCTCGTCTACGTGGAGCGGCGAGGAGACTCCTACGCCTGGCACCGCGCCACAGACCGTGAGTGGCAACTCCCCGAAGATCCTGCCGACAGCTGGATCTACTACTCCTGGCAGCGCGCGATCGATGATCACACGACCGCACGCCAAATGCTCGAAGACCTGTTCGCCGAGATGGAGTCGATGATCGGCTGCGGCGCAGACCGCTGCCGATGGCCTCTCGACGAACCCTGGCCACGAACGCATTGAGGTCAGCAGTGGAATACCTGGTCAGCGCCGCCGACCGCACCGCGTTCAAGCGGTGCCGCCGGCAGTGGGATTTCGCCGCAACGATGCGGCGCCGCCTGCGCCCGTTGCGGCAGTCGACCTACGACCTGGACCGCGCGGTTCGCGACGCCCTCTCCGTCTACTACTTCCCCGGCATGTGGGATTGGAACTCCGCAATCGTCCTACCACTCGTCGTCAAAGCGCTCGACGGCTCGGTGAGCCGCCAGCGCGATGAGATCGGCGGAAGCGCGGACGATGCGACAGTGGAGATGCTGCGTGACAGTGGCCGTCAACTGCTCGAGCGCTACTTCACCTGGGCGCCAAGCGTCGATCGCTTTTCGCCGGTCCGAGTGGCGACCGACTTCGAAGCGCTCGTGCCCGATCCAACCGATCCCAGTCTCGGGCTGACAAGTCCGGAGGGTGGCGGAATCCACTACACCGGCCGGATCGATCTGCTCGCCATCGACGAGTACGACCGCTACTGGATCGTTCGCCATCGCGTGACCGACGAGCCGTTCGCACCGACGGAACAGCTTCTGCTAGAAGAGGAATCGGTCACCGCCTGCTGGGCGTGGGAGCGCTCTTACGACGGCATGGAGGTCGCAGGAACCATCTACAACGAGATCTCCCGAGCCGGACACACACCCGCGGCGCATACGCACCTGGCTGAGCATCGGCGTGGCGGCATCCCCCAGCACGAACCCAGCGGCGGCGGACGCGGAGTCTCGTCACCGCGACGCCTCTACGTCAAGGGCCGGCCGGAAGAGACGGCCGAGCGAATCCGCCAGACCGACTGCGATGGACTCCGTCGAACTGTTATCCGGCGAGGCCCGGCAGAGGTCAAGGCTGCCGGCGCCCGGTTGGCCGAGGAAGTGCGCGACATGGTTCGTGCCGATGTCAGCACCTACCCGAATCCCGCGCCGGCGCACTGCTCGGTCTGCCCGTTCGTAGTGCCCTGCTTGGCAATTCATGAGAACCGAGAGGTCGAGGCTATCCTCGAAGCCGATTACGGGCAGCGGCCGGTGGTCGAGGTCGAGCTCGGCCGGCTAGGTGGAACTCCCCACGGAGTCGGTCGCGGCTGGGTCCTCGCGCCCCGCGCGCCGAGATAACGATCGCAAGCTATCTGTGTCCGTACCGCTCCTGATAATGCAACCGGTCGAGTTCCGAGAATTTGGCCTTGTCCGCCAGTGCGGGATCGAGGCCGTGGCGGGCGAGTCGATATCTGCGCCAAACATAGCTCAGCGCGACAGTGAAGATCACCAGGGGAACCAGCATCATCACGATCATCCCGAGCTTGAGCAACATAGGTCCGGGCAACAGCAGGACCAGCACAAAGAACGGAATGATCGGCCACATGAAGCGGATGAGATATCGCTCTGTGGCGCCGCGGCCGACGAGATCGTGCTGGACCCACTCGTTGAACTCCGGCGGGAGTGTACGGCCGAGATCGTAAGCGATCCGGTGCCGAATAGTGGGCTTGTTCATATATCAACGCTACGCCGATAAACGTGAATTCCGAAGGCCGCGACGGGCGTGAAATAGACAATTCCATCCGGACGCGAAAGGTTTCTGCGATCCTCGAAGTATGTCCATTACTCGGCGAATCTTCGTGTTTGCGTGCGCTGTCGGTCTCGTCGCGGCGTGCACATCGAACAACTCATCAACCGACTCGTCATCGCCGAGTTCCGGTGCGACAACAGTGGAGTCCTCGGACCCGGCGACGGCCGATGCGGTGATGAAGATCGTGAACGACACGATGGCGTCGGCGCACCTGAAATCGGTGATCCTGCGGGTGACCGTCGATGGGAAAGAGATCGTCACCAAGGCTGTCGGCGAATCGATGACTGGCGTTCCCGCGACAGTCGACATGCACTTCCGCAACGGCGCGGTCGCGATCTCCTACGTCTCGACACTGCTGCTGAAGCTCGTCGACGAGAAGAAGCTGAATCTCGACGACAAGCTCTCGAAGTGGTTGCCCGACATACCGAATGCCGATCGCGTAACACTCGAGCAGCTTGCCCACATGACCTCGGGCTATGTGGATTACGTCCTCGGCAACGACGAATTCGGCAAGCAAATCTACCTCGACCCGTTCCGGAATTGGACGACCGACGAACTGTTGAGCTTCGCGATAAACAAGCCGCTCTTCTACGAACCCGGAACGAACTGGAACTACGCCCACACCAACTATGTGCTTCTCGGTCTCGCCTTGGAAAAGGCCACCGGCCAGAAGATGGAAGCGCTCATGAAGGAGAAGGTCCTCGACCCGCTCGGGCTGACGAACACCGTCGCTTCGCAGAATGCCTCCATCCCCGACCCTGTCCTACATGCCTTCACCTCGGAGCGCCGGGACTTCCTGCAGATTCCGGCGGGCACGTCCTTCTACGAGGAATCCACGTTTTGGAATCCGTCGTGGACGATCACCCACGGCGCGATCCAGACATCCAACATCTTCGATCTCCACGACACGGCAGTCGGCATCGGTACGGGCAAACTCCTCTCCCCTGAGTCGTACAAGGCGATGGTGTCCACCGATCTACGCGGGAAGACCACGCCTGTCCCTGGTTGTCCCACATGCGTTGTGCAAGACGAGCACTACACCTTCGGTTTGGGCGTCGTCCTCACCGGCAACTGGATCGCCCAGACCCCTTTGTTCTCTGGCGAAGCTGCGATCGAGGCGTACCTTCCCTCCAAGAAGATCGCGATCGCCGTCGCAGTGACCTACGCCGAAGCCGCGTTCGACGAGGAAGGCCAGTACACGAACATGGGCGACACGATCTTCCGGAAGATCGGCGCACTCCTCGCGCCTGACGACGCGCCGCCGACACCACGTCCAAAGTAGGCCGGCTGCGGCACCTGAGCTCCCATTCCTTGTGCTGGCTAGCCGAATTCGGGCCGAATGCGCAGCGAATGGGAGCTCGGGTGCCAGTGCCTCAGTTTCCGCGCAGAACTTCGCGAAGTCGGGGCGCAAATTCGTCGGGATTCTCCACGAAGCCGATGTGTCCGCCGGGGAACGTGGTCACTTCGCTGCCGAGAGACGCCGCGAGTGCGGTCGAAGTGCGATCGCAGAGTTGGCCACCCGAATCGCTTCCGACGCCGACCAGGATGCGGGCCGCCGCGGCGCGCAAGGTCGCGATGTCCGGCTGCCAGAAGGTACTCGGGCGAAACTCGTGAGTGAACCAGAAACGTTCGTCGGCAGCCTCCTGTGGCGCGCGTTCCGAACCGAACATCATCTCGAACACATCATCGGGCATCGCAATGTTGGCTTGAGCCATGAACTTCCGCCATGCACCGGTGCGGTCGCCTGCGAGGAAGGTGGCCCGGATGTCCTCTGCGCCAGCCCGCAGTTGCGCGCGATCGTCGAGCAACGCGATCAGCGGGGGCTCATGAGCGATGACAGTGTCGACAAGGTCGGGGTGATTCTGCGCGAGAGCGAGCGCGGTGACGGCTCCTCCGCTGGACCCGAAGACCCTGGCAGGACCAGCGTCGACGTGCCCGATGATGCGAGCAAGATCGTCGGCGCGAAGCTCAGGGGTCGAGGCGTCATCACGGTTGTCGACGGAACTTCGGTTGACGCCCCGCGGGTCGGTGGTGAGCACCGTGTAGTCGCTAGCGAGCAGATCGGCCAGTGGCGCAAAGGATGTGGCGTCCATCGGTGCACCGACCAACACGACCAGCGGTCCGATACCCCGCAATTCGTAGTGCAACTGTGCACCGGGAACAGCGAGCGTTTCGATGGCGGCGGGGACGGTCGACGTGTCGTTCATGTGGATCCTCCTGGCATGTCGGTCTATGCGGTCCAAGGTAAGACTCCCGTCGCAGCCCAGAATCATCGGTCGTGAGCGAATTGGTAGTCGGCTGCTCCGCGGCTTCGAATCGAGTCGCAACGTCCTGACTTGGGACTAGTGTCGTTGCATCTCGTTCGCTGGCGTCGTCGGGCTTGCCAACGCGTGTGGGGTGAGTGGGGGGCTAGGAGCGTGGGTCTGAATTGCCTATTCACGCTTGCGGCGGGGGCGACGCGCGGCGGCCTGGGGCGTATCGGGGTGTAGGTCGTCGGTGACCGAGGACTGCCGAGATGACGGGTGCGAGGGCTCGGGACTGCCGAGGT